>CANGXU010000018.1 GCA_947457885.1 Betaproteobacteria bacterium | reverse complement strand
TCCTCGAACATATGGATGAAGCCGTGCAGTTCGCGCAGCACGTCGTTCGGGATGTGCTGGGAGGTACGCGTCTCGCCGTACAGGTAGATCGGGATGTCCGCGTTCCGGAACCGGATCTCGCGGATGAACTGGCGCAGGTTGAGCACCGCCGGATCGAGCTCGGGGCCGGGCGTGAACTCCTCGTCGTCGATCGACAGGATGAATGCCGAGGCGCGCGACTGCTGCTGCGCGAACGAAGACAGGTCGCCGTAGCTGGTGACACCGAGGATCTCTACGCCCTCGTCCTCGATCGCCTTGGCGAGCGCACGAATACCCAGGCCCGAGGTGTTCTCGGAGCGATAGTCTTCGTCGATGATCACGACGGGAAAGCGGAATTTCATCGGTTCACCTTTCGCCGTCGTGGCGCCCTGCGGGCGACGGCCGCTAGATCTTGGGTAACGTGACGCCGACCTGGCCCTGGTACTTGCCGCCACGGTCCTTGTAGGACGTCTCGCATACGTCGTCCGCGTCCGATTCGAAGAAGATCATCTGCGCGACGCCTTCGTTCGCGTAGATCTTCGCCGGCAGCGGCGTGGTGTTCGAGAACTCGAGCGTCACGTAGCCTTCCCACTCGGGCTCGAGCGGCGTGACGTTGACGATGATGCCGCAGCGGGCATAGGTCGACTTGCCGAGGCAGACGGTCAGCACGTTGCGCGGTATGCGGAAATACTCGACCGTGCGCGCGAGCGCGAACGAGTTGGGCGGGATGATGCAGACGTCCGACTTTAGGTCGACGAACGAATTCGCGTCGAAGTTCTTCGGGTCGACGATGGTCGAGTTCAGGTTCGTGAACAGCTTGAACTCGTCGGAGCAGCGGACATCGTAGCCATAGCTGGAGGTGCCATACGACACGATGCGGCGGCCGTCGACCGCCTTCACCTGGCCGGCCTCGAAGGGTTCGATCATGCCATGGCCGGAAGCCATGTTCCGGATCCAGCGGTCGGACTTTATGCTCATGCGGGCGGGCTCGTTGTCATCGCACGATGGTACCAAGGGTGCGGCCGGATGCGGAGCCGTCCAGCGGCCGCCGCGGCGATCAGGTGTTCTTCTGGATCACGATCTTCGGAAACGCCCCGCTGTGGTCCTGCTGCAGGTCGGCGATTTTCAGTGCGACCTTTCGCGCGATGTCGCGGTAGATGCCCGCGATCCGCCCGTCCGGATCGGCGACCACGGTGGGTCGCCCGGAGCCGGACTCTTCGCGGATGCGGATGTCCAGCGGCAGCGAGCCCAGCAGGTCGACCGAATAGTCGCTGCCCATGCGCTCACCGCCGCCCTGGCCGAAGATGTGCTCTTCATGGCCGCAGTTCGAACAGACGTGCGTGCTCATGTTCTCGACGATGCCCAGGATGGGGATGTTGACCTTCTGGAACATCTTCAGCCCCTTGCGCGCGTCGAGGAGCGCGATGTCCTGCGGCGTGGTGACGATCACCGCACCGGTCACCGGCACCTGCTGGGCCAGCGTCAACTGGATGTCGCCAGTGCCGGGCGGCAGGTCCACCACCAGGTAATCGAGGTCTCGCCACTTCGTCTCGGTGAGCAGCTGCTGCAGCGCCTGGGTGACCATCGGGCCGCGCCAGACCATCGGCGTCTCGGCGTCTATCAGGAAGCCGATCGACATCGCCTGCAGCCCGTGCCGCTCCATCGGCTCGATCGACTTGCCGTCCTTCGACTCGGGCTTGCCATCGATGCCCAGCATCGTCGGCTGCGACGGGCCGTAGATGTCCGCATCGAGCATGCCCACGGTCGCACCCTCGGCAGCCAGCGCCAGCGCCAGGTTGACGGCGGTGGTCGACTTGCCGACGCCGCCCTTGCCGGAGGCCACCGCGATGATGTTCTTGACGCCGGGGATCAGCTTCACGCCGCGCTGTGCGGCGTGCGCGACGATCCGGCTGCCGACCGTGACCTCGACCCTGCCCGCCCCCGGCAGGGCTGCCAGGTGCTCGGCGACCTGCGCGCGGACCGATTCCCAGACCCCCTTGCCCGGATAGCCGAGCGCGATCTCGACGGCGATGTCGGCACCGGCTACCTTCACCGACTTCACGGCCTTAGCTGCCACGTAATCCTTGCCGCTGACCGGGTCGGTCAATGTGGCCAGTGCGGCCCTGACTTCCTGCTCGTTCAATGCCATCTGAAGCTCCAGCACGCCGTGCGTGCCCAAACGCGAGGATCCGGAGTTTACGGCTTTCCGCTCTGCTAGACTTCGAAGCATGTCCCGTCGACGAATCCTGGTTACCTCCGCGCTGCCCTACGCCAACGGCAGCATCCACCTGGGCCACCTGGTTGAGTACATCCAGACCGACATCTGGGTGCGTTTCCAGCGGATGCAGGGCCACGAGATCCACTACGTCGGTGCCGACGACACCCATGGCACGCCGATCATGCTGCGCGCCGAGAGCGAGGGCATCACCCCGGAGGCGCTGATCGAGCGCGTCTGGCACGAGCACAAGCGCGACTTCGACGCGTTCGGGATCGGCTTCGACAACTACTACACGACCAATTCGCCCGAGAACCGGGCCTATTGCGAGGAGATCTACGGCTCGCTTCAGGCGGCCGGCCTGATCGCCCGGCGCCCGGTCGAGCAGTTCTTCGACCCGGTGCGCGAGATGTTCCTGCCCGACCGCTACATCAAGGGCGAATGCCCGAAGTGCGGGACGAAAGACCAGTACGGAGACTCCTGCGAGGCATGCGGAGCCACCTATTCGCCCACCGACCTCGTGAACCCGTATTCGACCGTGTCGGGCGCCACGCCGGTGCGGCGCGAATCCGAGCACTTCTTCTTCCGGTTGTCCGACCCGCGTTGCGAAGGTTTCCTGCGCACGTACACCCAGCAGGCCGGCCATCTGCAGCCGGAGGCGGCGAACAAGATGCTCGAGTGGCTGGGCGAGCCTGGCGCGTCGAAGCTGGCCGACTGGGACATCTCCCGCGATGCGCCCTACTTCGGCTTCCCGATACCGGGCACCCTGGGCTCGAAGTTCTTCTATGTCTGGCTCGACGCGCCGGTCGGCTATTTCGGCAGCTTCGCCAACCATGTCGCCAACTGGCCGGCAGGCGCCGCCGCGATCGACCGCGACCATTTCCTGAAACCGGGCCACGACACCGAGCTGATCCACTTCATCGGCAAGGACATCCTCTACTTCCATGCCCTGTTCTGGCCGGCGATGCTCGAACACGCCGGCTACCGCACGCCCACGCACGTGTTCGCGCATGGCTTCCTCACCGTCAACGGCGAGAAGATGTCGAAGTCGCGCGGCACCTTCATCACCGCCGCGAGCTACATCGCGCAGGGCCTGAACCCGGAATGGCTGCGCTACTACTACGCGGCCAAGCTGAACGCGACGATGGAAGACATCGACCTGAACCTGGCCGACTTCTGCGCACGGGTGAACAGCGACCTCGTCGGCAAGTACGTGAACATCGCCAGCCGCTGCGCCGGCTTCATCGGCAAGCGCTTCGACGGGCGCATCGGCACGATGGCGCATGCCGCGCCTGGCACGCCGCCTTCGCTGCTCGACGACATGCGTGCCGCCCGGACCACGATCGCGTCGCTCTACGACGCGCGCGAATTCGGCAAAGCGATGCGCGAGGTGATGGCGCTGGCCGACCGGGCCAACCAGTACGTCGACCAGGAAAAGCCGTGGGAACTCGCGAAGCAACCCGGCCAGGAAGCGCGGCTGCATGAAGTCTGCAGCACGGCGCTCAACCTGTTCCGCCTGCTGACCCTGTACCTGAAGCCGGTGCTGCCGAAGCTCGCGCACGAGGTCGAGGCATTCCTGGGCATCCCGCCGCTGGTGTGGGGCGACGCCACGAGCATCCTCGCACCAGGGCACGTGATCCATCCATACAGGCACCTGATGCAGCGGGTAGACGTGAAGCAGACCGAGGCACTCGTGGCCGCCAACCGCGAGACGATGCCCGGCGCCACGGTTAAGCCGGCCGCGGCTGCCGCGGATGCAGCCACGTCGGCGGCGACCGCGACGGCGACGGCGACGGCGAAGGCACCTGCGGCGCAAGTCGGGGCCGCCGCCCCGGGCACACTGACGATCGACGAATTCGCGCGTGTCGACCTGCGAATTGCGCGCATCGTGAATGCCGAGAAGGTCGACGGCGCCGACAAGCTGGTGAAGATCACCCTCGATCTCGGCGGCGAGCAGCGCACCGTGTTCGCCGGCATCAAGTCGGCCTACGCGCCCGAGTCGCTGGTCGGCCGGCTCACCGTGATGGTCGCCAACCTCGCTCCACGCAAGATGAAGTTCGGCGTGTCCGAGGGCATGATCCTCGCCGCCAGCGGCGAAGGGCCGGGCATATTCCTGCTCTCGCCGGACGACGGCGCGTTACCGGGCATGAAGGTCAAGTAGCCGCAATGGCTGCCTGGACCCGGTTCCGTCCTCGGCTGCTCGACAGCTTCGACGGATACGACGGGTCGCGATTCGGGGCCGATCTGGTCGCCGGCTTTACCGTCGGCGTGCTGGCCCTGCCGCTGGCGATGGCCTTCGCGATCGCCAGCGGCATGAGCCCGGCGGCGGGTATCGTCACCGCGATCGTTGCCGGGCTGGTCATCTCGGCGCTGGGCGGGTCGCGGGTACAGATCGGCGGCCCCACCGGCGCGTTCATCGTGATCGTCTACGGCATCGTCGTCCAGTACGGCGCGGTCAACCTGCTCATCTGCACGATGATGGCCGGCGCCATGCTGCTGGCCATGGGCCTGGCCGGGCTGGGCACCTGGATCCGCTTCATCCCGGTCTCGGTGATCAGCGGCTTCACCAAGGGCATCGCGGTGCTGATCCTGCTTTCTCAGGTAAAGGAGTTCCTCGGCCTGGAGATCGAGGCACTACCCGCCGAATTCTTCGGAAAGGTCGAGGCGCTGTGGGCCGGGCTGCCGACGACCAACCCGCAGAGCGTCGCGCTCGGTGTTTCCTGCGTGCTGCTGATCGCGCTCTGGCCCGGGCGCTGGCGCATCGTGCCCAGCCCCGTGGTCGCGCTGGTCGCAGGCACGGTGGCGGCCGCTGCGCTGGGTCTGGATGTCGAGACGATCGGCTCGCGCTTCGGCGGCATCCCGTCCGGCCTGCCGGCCTTCGCGCTGCCGTCGGTCTCTTTCGCCGAGCTGGGCCCGCTGTTCGCCCCGGCGTTCACGATAGCGCTGCTCGGCGCGATCGAGTCGCTGCTCTCGGCGACCGTGGCCGACAACATGATCGACGACCGGCACGACCCCAACCAGGAACTGGTCGCACAGGGCCTCGCGAACCTGGCCGCCCCCCTGTTCGGCGGCTTCTGCGCGACTGGTGCGATCGCACGTACCAGCACCAACGTGCGCATGGGCGGGCGCACGCCGGTAGCCGGTATCGTGCATGCGCTGACCCTGCTGGCGGTGGTGCTGATGGCCGCTCCCGCTGCCCGGTATATCCCGCTCACCGTGCTGTCGGCGATCCTGATCGTGGTCGCCTGGAAGATGGGCGAATGGGGCGAGTTCCGGGAACTGCGGCGCTACCGCATCAACTACCAGGCGGTGCTGCTCGCGACGTTCGTGCTGACGGTGATCTTCGACCTGACCGTCGCGGTACAGGCGGGGCTGGTGCTCGCGGCGATCTTCTTCATCGCGCGCATGTCGGGGCTGACCCGCGTGCGCGAGGTTGCATTGCCGGTCGGAGTGCCGTCGACAGGCACCGGCGCGACGACCGACGAACGCCCGGTGCGTCTCTTCGAAGTCTTCGGATCGCTGTTCTTCGGCGCAGCAAACAAGATCGAGCCGCTGCTCGCACTGGCCGAGCCCGCGCATCCCGCGAAAGTGGTCGTGCTCGACCTGCAGAAGCTGATCAATGTCGACACGACCGGCCTGGAGATGCTCTCCACGCTGCAGCGCAAGCTGGCGCGAAACGGCAAGCGCCTGCTCATCGCCGGTGCCAACGCGCAGCCGCTCTCGCTGTTCTCCCGCTCGGGTTTCGTGGACGTCCTGGGGCGGGAAAACCTGTGCGCGACGGTGGACGAGGCGCTCGCCCGGATCGGGCATGGAGAAGGCCGCCAGGCCTGAGCGAGGCGGCCGCGAGGCACCATGCTCAGGCCTGCTGTTCCTCCAGCGCGGCCACGATCTGGGCCGCCAGGGCTTCGCTGGACTGCGGGTTCTGTCCGGTCACCAGGCGGCCGTCCCTGACCACGTTCGAGGTGAACTTCGGCGCCACCACGACTTCGGCACCGAGCTCGCGCAGGCGCCGTTCCAGATGAAACGGGACGATGTCCGCCAGGCCGACCGCAGCCTCCTCCTCGTCGGTGAACCCGGCCACCCGGCGGCCCGCGACCAGCGGCCGGCCATCGGCCAGCACGGCACTCACCAGCCCGGCCGGGCCATGGCAGACCGCGGCCACCACGCGCCCGGCATCGAACGCGCTGCCGACAAGGCGGGCGAGGCCCGCGCTCGACGGCAGGTCCCACATCGTGCCGTGCCCTCCGGGCAGGTAAACGGCGTCGAAGTCGTCGATGCTGCAGGTATCGACCGCGGGGGTGTCGCGCAGCGCCGCCATCGCCTTCTCGTCGCCGAGGAAACGCTCGACCGCAGGGGACCTCTGGGACGGCTCGCGCGAGCCCGGATCGATCGGCACCTCGCCGCCGGCGATCGATGCGACACGTACCTCATGCCCGCCGTCGAGCAGATACCAGTAGGGAACCGCGAGCTCCTCGAGGTAGACGCCAGTCTGCCTGCCGGTGTCGCCGAGCCGCGCATGTGAGGTGAGTACGAACAGCACTTTCTTCATCGGGCTTCCTCGTCGGTACATTGGTCGGAACATCCGCGCATCATGCGGCAATCGTGCCTGCCTGCCCACCGCAACCGGAAAGCAGCCGCCAGCCGGTCGTTCAATCGAAGCAGCTGCGCATCCAGGACAGGTAGCCGGCCGCACCGGGCGAGCCTTCCGCCGGCGCGAACGGCGGCAGTTCGGCCGGCGTGCGCTCGACGAACGGCCCGGCCTTGGCTTCGAACGCGACGGTGCCGGGTTGGAGCGCGACGAGGGAATGGATGACCCCGTGCGGGATGTCGATGCCGACGGTATCGCCACCAGCCACGATCACACGGCGGTCGGTCAGCGCGCCCTGTTCATCGAACAGCAGGACGCCGATCGACCCGCGCAGCACGAACAGCGTCTCGTCCTTCGTCGGGTCGAGGTGGCGATGCGGCGGCACGTAGGAGTCGGGCTCGATCGCGTTGAGCAGCCGGTTGCTCGGGTAGTCGTTGGCCGGATGGAAGTTGAGGTTCCTGCGCCGGCGCACAGACGTACGCGCCTGTTCCGACAGAGCATCGAACACCGCTGCGTCGACCCAGCGCGCGTTCACGACCGGACAGCCATCAGTAGACGATCTCCACCGCCTCGGGCTTCAGCCATTCGCCGAGCTTGCAGACCAGTTCGTCGTGCAGGCTCACGTTCCAGCGCTCGCCGAGCGTGATCGGAACGGTCGCGCGGCCGTTGTCGTAGAAGATCTGCACCGGGCAGGGTCCCTCGCGGTGCGGACCGAGCAGGTCCTGCAGGCGCCGGATGTTCGCCTCGGCCGTCGCCGCCGCGAGCTGTCCGTTGCAGTGGAGCCGCAGCCCGCGCGCAAAGCGGTTGCGCGCGGCGGTCAGGTCGTACACCTTGTCGGCGGAGATCCGGCGGAAGGTCTCGCCGGCTTCGCCGTCGGCGCCGCCGCGCCGGATGTCGCGCACCTTCACCTCGAGCACCAGCACCGCATCTTCCACGATCGCCTTTCGATGCTGGTCGTACAGCTCGCCGTAGAGCGTGACCTCGACCGCGGCCGTGCCGTCGGACAGCGTGACCACGATCAGGCGATTCGAGCTCTGTGTCTTGAGCTGGCGCACGGATTCCACCACCCCGGCGATCGCCTGGCTCGACTGGCCGAAACCGCCGCCGCCATATTCGCCGCCACCACCACCGGACGACGGCGCCAGCGTGGCAAGCGTCGAACGCACGAAGCGGCCGATCTCGTCGCGGTAGGCCGAGTACGGGTGGCCGGAGAAGTAGAAACCGAGCGCCGCCTTCTCCTCGCGCAGTTGCATCCGGCGATCCCACGGTGCCGGCTCGGGCAGCGCGACCTGCGGACGCGCCTCGGTCTCGCTGGCGCCGAACAGGGACACCTGCTGCGCGTTGCGTTCGCGCTGCTCGGCCGCGGCGATCGCGATGCCGACCCAGGACAGCTGCCGCGCGCGATGGTCGTCTAGCCCGTCGAACGCGCCGGAGCGCACCAGGGCCTCGATCACCCGGCGGTTGACCAGCCGCTTGTCGACGCGCGCACAGAGGTCGAACACGTCGCGGAACGGGCCTGCCTTCGCACGCGCGGCCGCGATCGCATCGATCGCCGACTCGCCGGTGCCCTTGATCGCGCCCAGCCCGAAGCGGATGGTCTGCCGGTCGATCGGCACGAAGCGGTACTCGCCGCTGTTCACGTCGGGCGGCAGCACCGCGAGCCCGTTGTCCTTCGCGTCCTCGCACAGCGCACGCACCTTGTCGGCGTCGTCCATCACGGCCGAGAGGTTGGCTGCGAAGAACGCCGCAGCATGGTGCACCTTGAACCATGCGGTCTGGTAGGCCACCAGCGCATAGGCGGCGGCATGCGACTTGTTGAACCCGTAGCCGGCGAACTTCTCCATCAGGTCGAACATCTCGTTCGCCCGGTCGCCGTCGATACCGGATTTCGCTGCGCCTTCGGCGAAGATCTGGCGGTGCTGCGCCATCTCCTCGGCCTTCTTCTTGCCCATCGCCCGGCGCAGCAGGTCGGCGCCGCCGAGCGAGTATCCGCCCACCCGCTGCGCCATCTGCATCACCTGCTCCTGGTAGACCATGATGCCGTAGGTCTCGGACAGGACTTCCTCGACGCGCGGGTCGGGGTACGACACTTCATGCCGGCCGTGCTTGCGGTCGCAGAACTCCGGGATCAGGTCCATCGGGCCCGGCCGGTACAGCGCCACCAGCGCGATGATGTCTTCGAAGCGGTCCGGACGCGCGAGCTTGAGCAGGTCGCGCATGCCGCGCGATTCGAACTGGAACACCGCCGTCGTGTTCGCGCGCGCAAACAACCGGTACGACTCGGGGTCGTCGAGCGGCAACTGGTCCAGGCGCACGTCGGCATCCGGGTCGATGCGCGCGATGAACTTTAGGGTCCAGTCGAGGATGGTCAGCGTGGTCAGTCCGAGGAAGTCGAACTTGACCAGCCCGACCGCCTCGACGTCGTCCTTGTCGAACTGGCTGACCGCCGCCTCGGTGCCAGCCGCCATGTACAACGGGCAGAAATCGGTCAGCTTGCCGGGGGCGATCAGCACGCCGCCGGCGTGCATGCCGACGTTTCGCACGACGCCTTCCAGGCGCTCGCCGAGCGCAAGCAGCTCGGCGACTTCCTCCTCTGCCTGTTCGCGCGCCTCGATCTGAGGCTCGACTTCGCGCGCGTAGATCACGCCGGAGTCGCCCTCGCCTTCGCGTCGGCGCAGCGTCACCAGCTTGCCCGGCTGGAACGGGATCAGCTTGGCGATCGCATCGCAGAACAGGAACGGCAGATCGAGCGCCCGACCGGCGTCGCGCACCACCGCACGTGCGGCCATCGTGCCGAACGTGACGATCTGCGACACGCTCTGCGCGCCGTACTTCTGCCGCACGTAGCTGATGACCCTGTCGCGGCCCTCCTGGCAGAAGTCGATGTCGAAGTCGGGCATCGATACCCGCTCCGGGTTCAGGAAGCGTTCGAACAGCAGGTTGTAGCGCAGCGGGTCGAGGTCGGTGATGCACAGCGAATACGCGACCAGCGACCCGGCCCCCGAACCCCGGCCTGGACCGACCGGCACCCGGTTCTGCTTCGCCCAGTTGATGAAGTCGGCGACGATCAGGAAGTAGCCGGGAAAACCCATCTTCACGATGGTGGCGATCTCGAACGAGAGCCGCTCGCGGTAGCGCGGCATCTCGCGATCGCGCGCTTCGGCATCCGGGTAGAGCAGCTGCATGCGCGCTTCCAGCCCACGTTCGGCTTCCATGCGCAGGAAGTCATCGAGGCTCACCCCGTCGGGCGTCGGGAATCGGGGCAGGTGGGTCTTGCCCAGCGTGAGTTCGAGGTTGCAGCGCTTCGCCACCTCGACCGTATTGGCCAGCGCCGAAGGCAGATCGGCGAAGCGCCGGACCATTTCCTCGGCAGGCAGCAGGTACTGGTCGGCGGTGAAGTCCTTCGGCCGCCGCTGGTCACCGAGCGAATAGCCCTCCGCGATGCAGACCCGGGCTTCATGCGCCTTGAAATCGTCCGGGTCCAGGAACTGGACCGGATGGGTCGCCACCACCGGCAGGCCCAGCCGCGCAGCCAGCGAGGCGGCCGCGCGCAGCTGCGGCTCATCGTCCGCATGGCCGGCGCGCTGCAATTCGAGGTAGAAACGGCCAGGGAACCGGGCCGCCCACTCGTTGGCAAGCGACTCTGCCAGCGCCACATTGCCACCGAGCAGTGCAGCACCGATCTCACCCTTGCGTGCACCGGAGAACGCGATCAGACCGTCGGCACCCTCGCCATCGAGCCATTCGCGCCGCAGTTCCGGCCGGCCGCGATGCTGGTTCTCGCGGTAGGCACGGGTGACCAGTTCACACAACCGACGGTAGCCGGCTGGCGACTGGCAGAGCAGCAGCATGCGCATCGCCCGGTCGCGGTCTGCATCCTGGGTGACCACCATGTCCACACCGGCAATCGGTTTCACGCCGAGCGACATCGCTGCGCGGTAGAACTTGATCAGACCGAACAGATTCGCCGAATCGGTGATCGCCAGCGCCGGCATGCCCAGTGCCTTCGCGCGTTCGAGCGCTGCATCTGGCTGCAGCAGGCCGTCGCTGACCGAATACTCGCTGTGCAGACGCAGATGGACAAAGGCAGGCTGGGGCATTCGGGGCAGGCGTCGCGGGGTGGACACCCATTTTACGCGCGCCCGGCAGACGATTGAAAATCCCCGTCAACCAGCCCAGACTGTGTCGGGACGCAGTTACCGTCCATGGCGGCACCGTACCGGCCGGGCACCTCCGTGCAGTCGACCGGCTGGTACGCGCGCACGTTGAATACTGCGGCAACATCCCCGGCACCCGTCAGCATGCACCAGGAAGAGAGCGTTTCCATGTCCACCGACTTGCCGTCATCCGGGCGCCGCCTGCGCCCGCTCGTCACCAGCGCCTTCGCCTGCACCCTGCTGGCCGCGGCAGGGGCGCACGCCCAGCCGATCTACAAGTCGGTCGATTCGACCGGGCGCGTGACCTATTCGCAGGAACCGATTCCGGGCGCGGTCTCGGTCGACAAGGTCGACGTCACGCCGAAGGTCGTGGTCGACCGGCCCGCAGGTGCTGGTAGCGCCGCCGCGCCGAATGCGGCGGCCGAGGCGAAACGGGCCGAGACCGCCCGGCAGAACGAGGACTTCCGCCAGCGCCAGCAGGCCCGCGAAGCCCAGCGCCAGCAGGCGATAGATGCGGTCAATGCTGCCGAGCGCGACCTCGACGCTGCACAGAAGGCCCTGGTCGCGGGCCAGGAGACAAACCAGCCCGGCGACCGGCAGGGCATCGGCGGCGTACGCAGCCGTCCGACCGACCAGTACCTCGAACGGGTGCAGCGCCTGGAGGCCGCCGTCGAGGCTGCGAAGAAGCGGCTGGCAGAAGCGCAGAACCGGCTGCGCGACGTCCAGTAGAGGGAGGCGCGCGCGGTCAGGCGCGCCGACTCATCAGGCCGCCGATCACCAGGAACGCGGAGGCGAGCAGGAACACCGGCGCGACCCCCACCAGGGTGCCCAGCAACCCTGCCCCGGTCGGCACCAGCACATGCGTGAGGTTGTTGATCGCCAGCCTCAGCCCCGTCACTTCGCCGCCCCTGCCCTCCGGCGAACGATTGAACACCATCGCCAGGGTCAGCGGCTGCCCGGTACCGAGCGCACCGCCGACCAGGAACGCGAACAGCAGCAGCAGCGCGTAGTTTTCGATATACGGAAACACCACGTAGATCGACGCCCCGAAGAACATCGCGGTCATCAGCACTGGACGCACCCTGAACCGGGTGGTCAACGGCCCCAGGCACGCGCGCATCACGAAGCCGCCGATCGCGAACGCGCCGAGGACCTTGCCGATCTCGGCCGGGGACAGATTGATGTTGTAGCCGTGGATCGGCACGTAGAAGGTGAACAGATCCCAGCCGGTCACGATCAGCGCGCTGGCGATCAGGATCTTGCGCAGCTCCGGGTTGGCGAGCAGGTCGAACGAACTGCCGGGCTTGCCAGACCTGCCGGACGCCGGCGTGGTGTTCAGCGAACGGATGAAGTAGAGCACCACCAAGGCGAAGAACATCGAGCAGGCGAGCAGGCCCGAGGCCCGGGAATGCCCGTACCACTCGATCAGGTAGCCGGTGCTCACCGGCCCGATCAGGTTCGAAGCCGAATAGCCGAGCGACAGCGTCGCGAAATTGCGCGTGCGCTCTTCCTTGGGGCCGTACTGCCCGGCAAGGCTCTGCGTCGACACGTTGTAGAACGCGAACCCGAGCCCGACCATCATGGCTGAGGCGAACAGCGCAGTCAGCGTCGGGAACACGAACGGAATGACCAGCCCGACCGTCATCGAGGCGATGCCGAAGAGCATCGGCTTGCGGGTACCCAGTCGGTCGGCCACCCGCCCGGCATAGATCGCCAGCAGCAGCGGCAGGAAAGAATAGGCCGCGATGAGCAGGCCGATCGTCCATTTGCTCGTCTGCAATTCGAGCGCGAACAGTGTGGCCAGCACCCGGCTCCCCATCTGGGAGCCCTGGACGATCATCGTGACAAAAGCGAGCAGGTACATGGCTTCGCCCGCTGCGCCGCGGCGGACACGACCCCGTAAGGAGAGACGCACCATTGTCTCAGCTTACGGGGTACCGCGTCTGTACCTGCCGCCCCTGCCCCCGGCCAGCCCGCAAACGCCGGGGCCGACCGCTCAGTCAGTAGACTTGACGTCGTACTGCCGTACCGCCTTGGCCCAGCGCGCGACTTCCGCGCGCAGGTACTTGCCGAACTCGTCGGGCGACATGGGCGTCGGATCGAAGCCGCGGTCCTTCAGCGTCTGGGCCGCCGGCCCGCCGGAGAGCACCTTGTTGACCGCCTCGTTCAGGCGCATCACCACCGGCCGGGGCGTCCCCGCCGGGGCCATCAGCCCGTACCAGCCACGGATCTCGAAGCCCTTGTAGCCGAGTTCGCCCATCGTCGGGATGTCCGGCAGCTCGCTGGAACGCTTCGGCGAGGTGACACCGAGCGGTCGCACCTTGCCCGCCTTGATCTGCGGCAGGGCCGCCGTCGGGCCGGAGAAGATCACCTGCACCTCGTTGGCCAGCAGCGCAGCCATCGACGGACCGGAGCCGCGATAGGGGATATGCGTCATCTTGAGTTTAGCGGCCGCGTAGAAGACTTCCTGTGCCACATGCGCGGTGGCGTTGCCGGAACCGAAGTTGTACTTGCCCGGGTTGGCCTGGACCAGATTGACGAACTCGCCGAGGGTCTTCGCCGGCACCGACGGGTGGATGCTCATCAGGTACGGCTGCTCGACCAGCATCCCGACCGGAACGAAGTCACGTATCGCGTCGAAGGGAGGCTTCGGGCTCATCGGCGGTGCGATCGCTGTCGCGCCGATCTCGGCGATCACCAGCGTGTAGCCATCGTTTGCCGAGCGCGCGCCGATCTGCGTGCCGACCACGCCCTGCGCGCCGCCCCGGTTGTCGATCAGTACCGGCTGTCCGAGCTGCTCGGACAATGGCTGCTGGATCACGCGCGTGACGAAATCGGTGCCGCCACCCGGCGGGAACGGCACGATGATGCGTACCGGCTTCTGCGGGAACGCGTTTGCCGCGGCCGCCGGACCGGCGAACAGCACCGTCAGGGTCAGCAGGGCAGCGGACACTGCCATGGCGGCAGGCATGGGCCGGCGCACCGGCGATGCCGGTTGGCTGGAGACGAGTTTCGAACGGCACGGCTGCAGGTTCATCTGGAGCTCCCGGTTGACAGGGCGGACAGCAAAGCGGCCGCGAGTGTATCAGCCGCAGATGAACCTATTGCAACAGCCCGGCGGATGCCAACCTTACCGGACGGAGCACCGGATCAACTGCGCAGGATGCGCTTCATCTTGGCCACTGCGCTCTCCGGGCTGGTGAGCGGCTTCTCCCCGGTCGCCGCCTCGACCGCCGCAGCGGCACGCGCCATCGAGAACTGCGACAGCAGCAGCCGGCCACGGCCCCTGTAGCGCGCGGCCGCCTCGGCGATCAGGCGGTCGTGCGCCGCCGCGTCGCCTTCACCGAGCAGACGCTGTGCATCGGGGACGTGTACCCCAATGAGCTCCGGCATCCGCCCGCCGGGGCCGATCGCCTCGCGGAAGTCGACTTCCATGGACGGGATGCTGGGCGCAAAGGTGGCGAGCACCACGATGGGCATCGCCGTCGCCACCGCCTCCTCGACCATCGCCTCGTTCGGCTTGAGCATCGGCAGCGAGGCATTCCTGCGCACGGCGTCGATCGCCTCGCCGAAAGCCGAGCAGGTGAAGATGATGCCGTCGACCTTCTGCGCGATGCAGTAGTCGGCAAGCGTCCGGAAGCGCGGCGCGAAGTCGACTTCCATCCCGCCGGGCGCCGCGCGGTCGAACGCGAGCGAGTCGTCGAGCAGGTTCATCGGCTGTGCGCCCGGCAGGCCGGCACGCAGCGCGTCGTTGATCGGGGCGACAGCCAGCGGCGTCGCGTGGATGAGTCCGATGCGAAGAGTCATTCCGGTACGTCCCGTTCAGGCGTTGGCCAGGGCCTGCACCACTTCCGCGGTGAACGCGGCGGTGCCCAGCGGTCCACCGAGGTCGCCGGTGCGGCGCTTCGGATCGACGATCACCGAGTCGATCGCCCGCTCCATCGCCGCCGATGCCTCGACCAGTTTCGCATTCCCGGTACGCCGGCCGTACCAGTCGAACAGCATGGCGGCGGAGAGGATCAGCGAGGTCGGGTTGGCGATGCCCTTGCCGGCGATGTCCGGCGCCGAGCCGTGCTGCGCCTGGGCGACGCAGAAATCATCGCCCTGGTTGGTCGAGCCGGCAAGGCCCAGGCTGCCCGACAGTTCGCCGGCTTCGTCGGACAGGATGTCGCCGAACATGTTCTCGGCCATCACCACGTCGAACTTCGAGGGGTCGCGCACCAGCAGCGCCGCCATCGCGTCGACGATCTTCTCCTCCACCTCGACGTCCGGGTAGTCTTTCGCCACCGCGCGCGCCTCGCGCAGCCAGAGGCCGTCGGACATCTTCATCACGTTGTGCTTGTGCACGATGGTGACCTTCTTCCGGCGCCCGCGCGCCAGTTCGAACGAGACCACGGCTATCTTGCGCGAGGCCTCGGCGGTGATCTTGCGCACCGCGATCGCGAGGTCGGGCGTCGGCATGAACTCGCCCACGCCCATGAACATGTTGCGGTCGGCGTAGAAACCTTCGGTGCACTGGCGCACGATGATCAGGTCCATCGGCACGCCCACGCGCGACAGACCCATCCGGCTCTTCGCCGGCCTGATGTTCGCGTACAGGTCCCACTTCACCCGGAACTCGCCCGAAGGGTTGATGCCGCCCTGGTCGCGCGGCGGATAGTCGAGGTGCGATACCGGGCCGAGGATCACGCCGTCGCAGTGCGCAACCTTGGCGCGCACATGGTCCGGGAAGGTGGAATTGAACTTCTCCAGTGCCGGGAAACCGATCAGGTCATGGTCGTACTTCAGGCCGAGCCCGAAGCGTGCATCGGCAGCGTTGCACACGGCCAGCGTCGCATCGGTGATCTCGGGGCCGATGCCGTCGCCCGGCAGAACCAGCAGTTTCATCGCTACTCCTCTCGCACCGTCCGGGAGTGTCACCGGCCCGGCAAACCGCCGATGATCGCACGGCCGGCCGGGCTCAGGCCAGCCGCTGCCCCGGCAGCAGCCCGGGCACGGCCCCCGGCGCCACGTGGCATGCGGGGCGCAATGGACGCAGGAGCCGGGATCAGGCTACAGGCGAAAACCCATCGCCGCCAGCGATTGCCGCACCGCCGCTTCCTGCAGCAGTGCGATGAATGCCCGCACCGCCGGGCGCCCGGCCCGGGCCCTCGGCACCACGAAGTCGTAGTGCTCTTCCTGCAACTCGATGAACCCCAGGCCGTACTGCGCGGCGACGGTATCGATCGCGATGCCCCAGTCGGCGCGCCCCTGCGTGACGGCCGCCGCCACCGCGTTGTGCGACTTCGTCTGTACGCCGTAACCCGCCGGCTGCCGGCCATCGAGCAGCCGGTCGACCAGCACGCGGGTGCCGCTGCCCGGGTTCCGGTTGACCAGCGTGCAATCGGCATCGGCCAGGGCAGCAGCGACGGCATCGGCGATCGACCGTCCTTCGAACCGTCGATCCCCCGGCCGGAACACCAGCCCCTGCATCCGCCGGTAGCCCTCGACCAGCAGCAGGCTGTCGTCGAGCAGGTGGCGGTTGTAGGCACCGGTCGCCGGGTCCATCAGATGGATGCCGGCGATGTCGCACTCCCCGCGCCTGGCGGCCGCCAGCCCGCCCATGCTGCCCACGTGCAGTGCCTTGACGGTCGTGCCGCGCAGTTGCAGTTCACCGAGCAGGCAGTCGAGTCCGGCGCAATGGCTGCCGATAGCCACCAGCCCGGCGGCTTCGAGTCCGGACCCCAGTAGTTGCACCTCGACCTGCGTGTCGGCATCGACGATTTCCTGGTGCTGCCCGATGGTGACAAAGCCATCGGCATGACTGAACGCGGTGACCGAACCGGAACCCTTGCCCATCGGATAGGCTGCAAGCCCTGCATCGGCATCGAACAGCCCCACCAGCAGGTACTCGGTGCGCCCGCGCTCCGAGTTGATCCGCACCGGCAGCCTCGCCTGCACCGACTGCCGCCGCTCCGGAGGCAGGCCGGCGAAGGCGCGCAGTACCGGGGCAACGAACTCGTGGAAGGTGAAGATCGCCGAGGTCGGGAACCCGGGCAGGATCACCACCGGCTTGCCATCGGTCACCGCCAGGCAGACCGGCTTGCCCGGCTTCAGCGCGACGCCATGCGCGACGATGCCCGGATTGCCGAGCCGGCTGACCACGCGGTACGACAGGTCGCCCGCGCCCTTGGAGGTGCCACCGGACAGGATCACCATGTCCGCATCCATCCCTCGCTCGAGCACCGCCTCGAGCTGGGCATCGTCGTCCTCGACGATGCCCAACTGGACAGCCTCGCCGCCGAGTTCCTCGACCGCAGCGCCGATGATCGCGGCATTGGAGTCGAACACCGCACCCGGCCGCACCGGCGAACCTGGCGCGACGATCTCGTTGCCCGTGGACACGATCGCCACCCGAGGCCGGCGCCACACGTCTACCTCGGCCAGCCCGATCGCGGCAAGCACGCCGATCTCGCGCGAGGTCAGGCGCTGACCCTGGCGCAGCACAGTCTCGCCGCGCGCGATGTCGGTGCCGGCAAAGGTCACGTTCTGCCCGGGTGGCACCGAGTGGCGACATTCCACGCCGCCGTCGTCGGTCGCTTCGGTCTGCTCGACCATGATCACCGCATCGGCGCCGCGCGGCAACATGCCGCCGGTGGCGATGATCGACGCCCGGCCGCGGGCGACCTGTTCCAACGGTGCGCGCCCCGGTTCGACCACTTCCGCATTGAGGGCGAGCACGCGCGGGCTCTCCTCCATCGCGCCGTAGGTGTCGGCCGCGACCAGCGCGAAGCCATCGACGTTGGAACGGTCGAACGCGGGCACGTCTACCGTCGACACCACCGTGGACGCGAGCACCCGGTGCAGCGCGCCGGCGAGCGGCACCGTTTCGCGGCCCAGCGGGGCCAGCACGAGATGGCGCCGGAAACGATCGGTGGCTTCATCGCGGGTGATGACTTCCAGGAACTGCTCCTGGCGGGCGGCACTGCGCACGCCAGGCCTTGGTTTCTTGTCCGGCATTGGTCCAGCCCGTCAACGGGCAGCGGTGATCAGGGTGAGTAAAGGTACACGTCGACAGACGTGCCCGCCGCCTGGCCTTCGCTGTCGGCCGGCACGATCACGAAGCCGTCGGCGCGCGTGGTCGAGGACAGGATCGATGCGCCGCTCAGCGCGAGCGGCTCGGCTCCGTCGTCGCCCAGGCGCACCCGACAGTAATCGACTCGCCCCACCTGCGAGGCGATCTTGCGCGTGAGCACCTCACGCCGCACGGCGTGCGGCCATCCCGGCGCACGGCCGCCGAGGATGCGCAGCGCGCGGCCAGCAAAGAAGTCGTACGCGCACAGGCAGGACACCGGATTTCCGGGCAGCAGGAACACCAGTGCGCCTGCCACGCGTCCGAACCCGGCCGGACTCGAGGGCCGCATCGCGACACCGTGCACGGCGAGTTCCCCCGCCTCCGCGAGGATGCCCGGCGCATGGTCTTCGCTGCCGACGCTGGAGCCTCCGGACACGAGCACGACGTCTGCACCGGGCGCGAGGATCGCCTCGCGGATCGACTCGCGCCGGTCGGCCACCCGCAGCACCGGCCCAGGCAGGCCACCGTCGCGGCGCACCAGCCCGTCCAGCATGCTCGAGTTGGCATCGTAGATCTGGTGCAGGCCCTTGGCGATGCCCGGCACCGCGAGCTCATCGCCGGTCACCACGATGCGCACCGCCGGCCGCCGCACGACCGCCGCCCGGTCGAGACCGACCGAGGCGACCAGCCCGACATCCTGCGCGCGCAGCCGGCGTCCGGCGGCGAGTAGCAGCGCACCGGTCGCGACATCCTCCGCACGGTGCCCGACATGCCGGCCGGGCGCGAGCGGCGCGGTGACCTCGACCTGGCCGTCGCGCTCGGTCGCGTATTCGGCGGGGACCACGGCATCCGCGCCGGCAGGCATCGGCGCGCCAGTCATGATGCGAACCGCGCAGCCGGCCGCGACCGCACCCTCGAAAGGCCGCCCCGGCAGCGCCTGGCCGACGATCGCGAACGACAGCGGGTTGTAGTCGCCCGCCCCGTTGGTCTCGGCACCGCGCAGGGCATACCCGTCCATCGCCGAGCGGTCGAACGGCGGTACGTCGATGGTCGCGTGCAGGTCAGCCGCCAGCACGCGTCCGTGCAGGTCATCGAGCGAGACTGTCTCGGAGCCGAGCCGCTTCGCGTGCGCGTCTATCCAGGCCAGGGCAGTCTCGACGGTGGTACGCGCAGAAAAACCGCGCATGCGCACGTCGTTTGCGGGGCTGGTCATCGGCCGGGGTGCCGGGCGACGCGCGCGGCAGGCGCCGGCATCAGGGCACCAGCGCCTGCGCCACGCCGATCATGCTGTCGCGGGTCACCAGCGCGGCGAGCCGTTCCTCGTCCCAGCCCTCGGTGCCCTGGGGACGCAGCGGGATCACCAGGTAGCGCATGTCGGCGGTCGAGTCGACCACGCGGATCTCGCGCTGCGCCGGCAACTCGGTACCGAACTCCTTCAGCACCGAGCGCGGCTCGATCACCACGCGCGAACGGTATTCGCGACTCTTGTACCAGGCCGGCGGAATGCCGAGGATGTTGCGCGGATAGCACGAGCACAGCGTGCAGCAGACGACGTGGTGGACCGCCTGCGTGTTCTCGAGCACGGTGAGTTCGGGCGTATTCGCAAGGTCGAGCTCGAATGCGCTGCCCAGCGCCGGCTTCGCATCGGCGAGCAGCGCCGCGCGAAACGCGTCGTCGACCCACGCGCGGGCGATGACGCGGGCGCCCAGTGCCGGCGTACGCGATTCGGTGAGGTCGATCTGGCGCTGGATGTCCTCGGCGGTGAATACGCCCTGCTCCATCAGCAGCTCGCGCAGGGCCTGCTCCATCAGCAGCGACTCCGGTCGGTAGTGGTCGAAGTCGTCGATGGGTGCGTGCGGGTCGTCGGCACCGTGCTCCGGGTGCACGTGGTCGCCGTGGTCGTGCGTGCTCATGCTGCGTTTCCTTGCCCGCTGTCCGGCACCGCCGGTTCCAGCCAGTGTTCGAAGATGTCGGCAGTGATGCGGTAGGGCGCTTCGCGCAGACGCTCGCCCCACACCTCGGCTGCATCGAACTCGACCTGGTAGAGCGTGATCGGCGGCAGCCCGGGCTTGTGATAAGCGAGCGCCTCCGGATTCGGGTAGCGGCCGAGCGTGCGCACCACTACGCCGTGCTTGCCGCGCAGGTAGTGCGGCGTCCGGCAGTGGGTGGACGGCTCTGCGGTACCCACCTTCACCGCAACGCCTGCCGCGAGCGCCGGACGGCTCACGGCTTCACCGCACGCCGCGCGGCGATGGACGCCATGCGCTGCTCGAGCGCGGCCTCGTCGACCAGCCCGCGCTCGATCGCGAGCTGGCGCACCGCACGCACCCAGCGCTCGTAGTACGCAAGCTCGTGATAGGCCTGCGGGTCGAGCGACTCGATCGACCGGCGCATCGCATCGACGGTGAAGTACCCCTTCTGGGGGTGGGCAAGCAGGCGCAGCATCGCGTCGACGCGCTGGTCGAAAAGGGTGCGCGAGTGTTCGGCGCGGTCGATCAGGCCTGCCGGATCGCCACCCATGTCGTGGACGTTCTTGCTCATGCCCCTATTCTGCCTTGATACCGGCGGCACGGATGATCTTGCCGAGCGAGTCGATCTCCGCCTTCAGGAACGCGCCGAAAGCCTCCGGGCTGCTCGGCCAGGGCTCCGCGAAAAGCGCCGCCAGCCGGTCTTTCAGCTCGGTGGTCGCAAGCGACCGGCCGATCGCCGCGTTGATGGTCGACACCACCGGCTTCGGCGTGCCCCGCGGCGAGACCAGTCCCCACCACTGCATGATCTGGTAGCCGGGCAGCCCCTGCTCGGCCATCGTCGGGATCTCCGGTGTCAGGCTGTGCCGCTTCGGCCCGGTGGTGCCGATCGCGCGCATCTTGCCAGCGCGCACCAGCGGCATGGCGGCGAGCATGCTGCTCGCCGTCAGGGTCACTTCGCCGCCGGCCAGCGCCGCCAGCGCCGGCACCGCACCCTTGTACGGAATCACCGTGAACTCGAACTTGCCCATCATCCGCAACAGTTCGCCGCTGAGGTCGCCGGTGGTGCCTCGCCCCGGCGAACCGAAGTTCACCTTGCCCGGGTTGGCGCGCGCGAACGCGATCAGATCCTGCGCCCCCTTGCCTGGGACGGCGTTGGATACGGTCACCACCTGCGGCGCCGTCGCGATACCGCCCAGCGGCGTGAAGTCTCGCAGCACATCGATCGGCAACTTGCTGTACAGCGACGGCAGGCTTGCCAGCGCCGGTTCGGCGAGCATCAGCGTATAGCCGTCTGCGCCGGCACGCGCGGTGAGTTCGGCGGCGATCAGCCCGCCGGCGCCGGTGCGGTTGTCGACGATGGTCGCCTGGCCCCAGGCCTGGCTGAACTGGGCACCGATGGTTCGCGCCATCACGTCGGCCGCGCCGCCGGCGGCGAACGGAACGATGAAGCGTACCGGCTTGACCGGGAACGCCTCTGCCGCGAGCAGCGGGGATGCACCGATGGCCGCGGCGATCGCCATCGCGCCGGCGGCCAGCGCGGCGAGAGCCGTCCGGGACACCATGGGCCTGCTGCGGGCGGAGGCATCGGTTCGGTTGCAGCGCGAGGTCATCGAGAGCCTTTCAGTGGGAAACCATGCGGCCATTCTGCCCGATCCTGCGGATCAGATCGCCCCACAGTTCGAGCAGCCGCTGGCGATCGGCGCGGAGGCGGTCGCGATGCAGGACGGCATCGAAAGGCATCCTCAGTCTCCCGGCAGCGTGCAACGGTCGAAGCGGAAGGTGTTCGCCGGCTCGGCGGCCCGCGCGAACGGCTCGCGGATGCGGCGGATCATCGCGAACGCATGCGGCGCGGCGCGCAGCAGCAGGTCGAACTGACGCTCGTCGAGCGCCAGGCCCGCCTGGCTGGCCAATGCCCCGGTGGCCGCACGCACCGCAGCGGTCACCATGCGATCGTCCAGCGGTAACGCTGGCGCCAGTCGCACCGGTGGCCGCGCGGACCCGGGCACCAGCGCCGGCCGTCGAGCACGCCAGCCGGTCGCCTGTTCGTAGGCGTGCCCGACCCGCAGCACGGTGCACTCGTCGAACGGGCGCCCACCGATCTGCAGCCCCATGGGCAGGCCGTTGCCGGCGAATCCGCAGCACACGATCAGCGCCGGATTGCCGAACACGCTGAACGGGGAGAACAGCGAAGGCTTCTCCCAGAACGATACCGTGCGGTGCGCATCGAGCCGTGGCGCCGGACCAGCACCGGGAGTGACCAGTACGTCGAACCGCTCGTACAGCGGCACGACGGCCTCGAGCAGGCCGCGCCGCACGCGCTGTGCAAGCATGTAGTCGGAGGCCTGGAACAGCGCGCCAGCCAGGCCCCCGCGTCCGAGGAAATCCTCGCCGAAGTCGCCTGGCCGCTTCACGAGCGGTTCGCGGTAGATCGAGAACAGCTCCGACAGCGAGATCACCGTCTTCACGTCGTGGTACACCTGCGCCGGGTGCATGCGCACGTCCTCGACGGTCGCACCGAGCGAACGCAGCACATCGAGCGATGCCTCGGTCGCACGCACGAGTTCGGCCGGGGTGTCGACATCCTCTTCCCACAGATGGCGCGGTACGCCCACCCGGATGCCGCGCAGGTCGCCGCCACGCAGCGCCGCCCGGTAGTCGGGAATCGCACGATCGGCGCTGGCCGGATCGGCCGCGTCATGGCCGGCGATCACCTGCAGCAGGATCGCGCAGTCCTCGACGGTCCGGGCCATCGGGCCGCAATGATCGAACGACCACGAATTGGGCAGCACACCGCCGCGGCTCACCAGCCCGTAGGTGGGCTTGAGCCCGGCCAGGCCGCACAGCGCCGAGGGCGTGCGGATCGAGCCGCCGGTGTCGCTGCCCAGCACGCCCGGCACGAAGCCTGCGGCGACGGCCGCGCCGGGGCCACTGCTCGATCCACCGGTGATGTGCTCGAGGTTCCAAGGGTTGCGCGCGGGCGGCCAAGGCAGGTCGAACGACGGTCCGCCATGGGCGAACTCGTGCGTCGCAAGCTTGCCGAGCAGCACCGCGCCGGCCGCATGCAGCCTGGCCACCGCAAAGCCGTCGTGCGCTGGGACATGGTCGATGCAGATGCGCGAATGGCCAGAGGTGAGCACGCCCGCGGTCTCGAAGATGTCCTTCAGCGCGAACGGCATGCCATGCATCGGCCCCCGGTAGGTGCCGGCGGAGATCTCGGCTTCCGCATGCCGCGCACGAGTCAGCGCGAGCTCCGCCGTACGCGTGATGAATGCATTGACCTGTCCGTCGAGCGACTCGATGCGCGCGAGCAGTGCAACGGCAAGTTCGACCGGGGACAGTTGGCGCGACTCGATCCGGCGCGCCAGCTCGGCGAGCGTGAGGGTATGCAGCCCGTCACTCATGGGCAGGCCCGTGGCGCAGGGCCGACAGCGGTGTGAGTGCCTGTACCAGGTCTTCCGGTGCGACCGGCTTGCGAAGGACGGGGAAGCCGCCCCCTCCCGAGATCGATTCGATGTTCCATGGGGCATCCCCGGTGACCAGGAAGCAGAGCGTACCTGTGGCCCTGTCTCGCGCAAAGCGAAGCACGTCGACGCCGCTGCCGCTGGGGAGGCGGAAATCGCACAGCACCACATCGTACGATGCAACCTTCAGCAACTCGATCGCATCGGGTACGTCCCCGGCGACCGTCACCTTGGCGCCCCATTCCGACAGCAGCGAAGCGGTAGCCTCGGCGACCAGTACGTCGTCCTCGACCACCAGCATGCGCGCGTCGATGTGCAGCGAAGGCTCGCGCGCCGGCACCGCCTGTTCGAAGCCGGGTGCGCAGGACTGCATGGTCAAGGTGAAACGCGCGCCCGCACCCGGGGTCGATTCAACGCCGACCGGGTGCCCGAGCAGGTGCGCCAGCTTGTCGACGATCGTCAGGCCGAGCCCGATGCCCTTGCGGCGATCGCGCTCCGGGTTCCCGAGCTGGCGGAACTCTTCGAAGATCTCGCGCTGCTTGTCGGCCGGTATGCCGACGCCGGTGTCCTGGATCGACAGCACCAGCCCCCGGGGCGTGTGCGAACAGCTGACCGTCACGCAGCCACCGGCCGGCGTGAACTTGATCGCGTTGGCTACCAGGTTGCGCACGATGCGGCTCAGCAGCGTCGGGTCGGACAGCACCCAGTCATGGGAGCGCATCAGCGTGAACTCGAGGTCCTTCTCTGCCGCCACCGCGGCGAATTCGTTGTGGATCGTCGACAGCACCTGCGCCAGGTGCACCGGCTGCATCCGCGGCACGATCCGACCGCTGTCGAGCTGGGCGACGTCGACCAGCGTCTCGACCATGGCCGCGAGGTGGCTGACGGCGCGTCTGACGATCTGCACAGAGCGCGCCGCCTGGCTGGGCTGGTGCGGCCGCGAAAGCACCTGTGCCATCAGCGCCAGCGTATGCAGCGGCTGGCGAAGGTCATGGCTGGCCGCAGCGAGGAAGTCGGTCTTGGCCGCGCTGATGCGCACCGCCTCGTCGCGGGCGCTGCGCAGCTGGTCTTCGACCACCTGCTTTTCCCGGATGCGCCGGCCGATCTCATCGAGCAGGTGGTCGATCGCGACGGCGATCCGGTCCACCTCGCCGCGGCTGCGCCGGACCCCGGTACGGGCATCGAGGTTGCCTGCGTCCACCTCGCGCACCACGCGCAGGATCTCGTCCAGCGGGCGCTGGATCAGCAGCTTCACCAGCAGCAGGGTGAGCAGCAGCCCGAAGCCCAGCGCGACGAGCGCCACCGCCCTGCTGCGCACGCTCGCCGCGTTGACCTCGCGCAACGCGCGGTCACGATCGAGGCCGACGAGTATGTTCAGGGCGTCGGAGGACGCATGCGCCGGGATGTAGGCCAGGATCTGGTCGGGCGTACCGAAGAACGACTGGGGTCCCTTCTCGGCGAGCCCGGGCGCCGCAGCCTTGATCAGCAGCGTCCAGTCGTCCGGCAGCGATTGCCCGCTGCGATCGGGCCCGGGCAGGTTCGCGACGATACGCCCCTGGGTGTCGGCCACCACGATCAGCGTGCCGGGCTGCAGTGGCTTGCGCTGGAACTGCTCGGCAAGCCAGCTCAGCCGGAGCGCGGCGAAAACGACGGCAGTGACCCGGCCCGTAGCGGCATCCTTGATCGGATAGGCAAAGCCGAACACCCTGGCTCCGGTGACACGGTCGACGAACAGGTCGCCGGCTGCGAACCGTCCCGTCTTGATGGCGAGCTGGATGTGACGCCGGTCGCCATTGGACAGCGCACCGCGCTGGAAGGGTTCGTTCAGGCAGCGCACGGCGCCGGACACCTCGGTGACGCCGATGCTCGACACGAACGCAAACGCTTGCTGCAAGCGGCCCATGTAAGCGTTGCAGGTGGCATCCCCGCGCAAAGCCTCGGGCGCGTTTGCAGCGGCCACCAGCAACTGCTCCATGCCGGCCACGATGCGCTGCAGCTCTCCGGAAACCATCTCCGCCTGCGCGATCACGATCCTGCGCATCTCTTCGCCGCGCTCGCGCCGCAGCCGCCATTCGTTGTAGAGCTCGACCGATACGGCCGACACCATCGCGATGAGCAACAGAAGGAGGAATCGGGTGCTCAGCGCCAAGGTAGTTTCCTGACTCGAAGTCGGGAACAGAGCGATCGATTATCGTCGCAAACGGTCGCGAGCATGCACGCATGCCGGCTTTTCCTGCCGAGCGCCTTGGGCTCGTACCCACGGGGTGGCGAACCGCGCCACCCGCTGATGCGAGGACGACGATGGGACTTCCGCTCGAAGCTCGATCGCCTGTTCGAGGAGCATGCGCGCTTCCACGCCCTGCCGCTGGATCAGGACAGTGGCTTTGGATCTCCGAGCTGCCTGGTCGGCGGCCCCTTCAGTTCGACCCTGTTGCCCTCCGGGTCGCGCAGGTAGATGGACCAGCCGAAGCCGTCCGCGCCATAGAGTTCACGCTTCGGTTCGGGCTGCCCGCCGCACGCGAGGATGTGTGCAGTGATCGCGTCGGGGTCGAACGGCTCGACCCGCAGGCAGAAATGTTCCATGTTGTCGTCGGCGCCATCGCTGCCGGCGACCGGCATACGACCGGGCACGAGGTCGAGCAGCGCCTCGCCGATGCGAAGTTGCACGAGGACAATCGGCTTGTCGATGCGGCGCTCGACTGCGGCGCCGAGAAGGCTGCGGTAGAAGGCCTCTGCGCGCACGAGATCGTGCACCCTGAGCACGACATGGTCGAGGCGCAGGATGCGCATCGGGGCCGCTGTGGTTGTCATGGTTCCCTCCCAGGTTCAGGGCCGCCGCACGGCTGTCACATCGGCTTGAAGCCGATCGCTTTCGTGAGCTTCGCGTACTTGTCGAGTTCGCGCCGGATCAGTGCCGCAAATGCTTCCGGCGGTTCGGCGATGATCTCCAGTCCCGCGCCGGTCATGCGCTCGGCCACGTCCGGCTGCTTCACCGCGCGATTGATCTCCTCGTTCAGGCGCAGCACGACGGCACGCGGCGTACCCGACGGCGCGAGGAAACCGAACCAGCCCTGCGACGAATAGCCCGGCACCGCATCGGCGATCGTCGGCATGTCCGGCGCCGAGTTCATCCGTACCGGGTTGGTGATGGCCAGCATGCGCAGCTTGCCCGCGCGCGCGAACGGCACCATCGACGTATAGCTCGCCATCGCCGCATCGACCTGCCCGCCCAGCAGGTCGTTCACGATCTGGGCCGCGCCCTTGTAGGGCACGTGCAGGTAGGTGAAGCCGGCCTGCACCCGCAGCAGTTCGAAGGACAGGTGCGGAAAGCCGCCCTCCCCGTTCGACCCGAAGCTCAGCCTGCCCGGGTTGGCCTTCGCCCAGGCGACCATCTCGGCTACCGTTCGGTAGGGTGCCGAGGGTTGCACCACCAGTGCGAGGTAATTCATCGCCACCAGCGCCACTGGCGCGAAATCGCGCTGCGGGTCGTAGCCCAGCTTGAGGTAAGCATGCGGCGCAACCGCGACATTGCCTGCCTGGCCGACGGCTACGGTGTAGCCGTCCGGCGCCGCCCGGGACGCCAACTCGAGCCCGAGCTGGCCGCTGGCACCGGCGCGGTTGTCGACCAGCAGTGGCTGCCCGATGCGCTCGGTGATCTTCTGCGCGATCGAGCGGACGATGGTGTCGGCGGTATCGCCCGGCGGATAGGGAACGATCACCCGCACCGGCTTGACCGGCCAGGCCTGCGCCCACGCCGGAAGCGATGCCGAGGCGAGCGCGATGACTGCGACAGGCGTGATGACCGCTGCCCGCAACAGCGTTCGAGGTGAATGGACCAATACCGTCTCCGGATGCGCAGCGGCCGCCGACTGGCGACCGTCCCGCACCAGAATACAAGCATTCCGTCCGTGCGGCTTCGGCCGCGCGCCGGCCGGCACGGCATGGCGCGCCCGGGCGCCCCGGTTGCCGGGCGGGGCTGCCCGGTAGCATCATCGCGCCTCGCACAAATCACGTACCGCACCCGGAGGCAGGATGGACGATCGGAAGGTGGGAGTAGTCGGGCTGGGCAACATGGGCGGCGGCATCGCACGCAACTTCCAGCGCGCCGGCCTGCCGCTGGCTGTCTGGGACGTCTCCCCGGCGGCCCGCGACGCGCTCGCCGCGCTACCGGGCGTGGAGGTGGCCACGCCGGGCGAGATGGCCGCCTCCTGCAGCACCATCTTCTTCATCGTGCCTGCGACACCCGAGATCGCCGCCTGCTTCGACGGCCCCGACGGCGTGCTCGCGCACGCGGCACCGGGGCTGGTGGTGTACGACTTCACCACGTCTGATCCGGTCGAGACGCGGGCGATCGCGGCGCGCGCGGCCGAGCGTGGCATCGCCTATCTCGATGCGGGCATGAGCGGTGGCGCAGCGGGGGCGGACGCCGGCACGCTGACCCTGATGGTCGGCGGCGACAAGGATGCATTCGAGCGCACGCGCGGACTGCTCGAGCGGATCTCGAAGCGGCTGTTCCACCTGGGCGCCAGTGGCACCGGCCACACGATGAAGCTGATCCACAACATGGTCTGCCACACGATCTTCCTCGCGACCTGCGAAGGCGGGCGGATGGCCGAAGCGGCGGGCATCAGCGTCGCCGACATGATCGGCGTGTTCAACGTATCCAATGCGCGCAGCTATGCGAGCGAGGTTCGCTTCCCGGCCCATATCCTGTCCGACAAGTGGGACGCCCGCTCGCGCGTGTACAACCTGCGCAAGGACGTGTCGATGGCGGTGTCGCTCGCCGGGTCGCTCGGCGCGCAGGTGCCGCTGGGCACGCTCACCAGCGAGTTCCTCGCCTCGGCCATCGAACAGGGCATGACCGACACCGATTTCGCCCACCTTTATCCGCGTTTCGACGAGATCGTGAGCGGCACGCGCAAGCGCTGAGCGGTGGACCATACTGCGAGCGTCCACTATGTATGCTTGCGGCTGCACGGTTTGACGACCACCATGGAAACGTAGAGGAGACACCATGCCCAGGCTGGCCATTGGCGACGGCGAGATCGCCTACGAAGAAAGCGGCAGCGGTCATCCGCTGCTGTTCGTCAGCGGCCTCAACGGCACCGGCCGTTCATGGGCGCCGCAGGTGCCCTTCTTCAGCCAGCACTATCGGGTGATCACCTACGATCAGCGCGGCACCGGCTCCAGCGACCGTTTGCAGCGATCGTTCTCGGTCGACGGGATGGCTGCCGATGTCATCTCGCTGCTTGACGCACTCGGGCTCGAACGCGTCCACCTGGTCGGGCAATCCACGGGCGGCGCGATCGGCCAGACACTCGCGGTACTGCATCCCGAGCGGCTGTCGCGGATGACGATCTACGCGACCTGGACCTGGTGCGATCCCTGGTTCCGGCGATTGTTCGAGGCCCGGCGACAGATGTACCAGCAGGCGGGGCCGGAACTGCACGGCCGCTTCCATCCGCTCTGGCTGTACCCGCCCGATTACGTGAATGCGCACGATGCCGAGATCGAGGAGGAACTGCGCCGCGCGGCCGTCAATCCGCCGCCGGCGGACGTCTCGGTCGGCCGCATCGACGCGATCATGGCGTTCGACCGCCGCGCAGACCTCGCACGCATCACCACGCCCACGCTGGTGATGGCTGCGCGCGACGACTACATCACTCCCGCCTACCACGCCGAGGCCCTGGCCCGCGCGATCCCGGGCGCCCAGCTGGAGTTGATGGACAGCGGCGGGCATTCGCTGTCGAAGACCCGCCCTGACGCGTTCAACGCGCGCGTGCTGCGGTTCCTGCAGGAGGGCGGCTGAGTCGGTGTGCGAGGGGACGGCGCCCGACTGACTTGCGCGGGCACAGCTGCCCGCGCCTTGCGCGCTGAACGCTACTTGTCGGTGAAGAACCGCACGCCGTAGTTGCAGGGGTTGACCTTGCAGTCTTCCATGATCACGCGCAGCGTGAAGCGGCCGGTCCACTTCGGACGTGCGTTGACGATCGGGATGTCGTCGGTGGAAGTGTCCTGGGAGATCTCGTTGCCGCGCTCGTCGAGCAGGACCAGGTCGAGGTCGCGGCAGTCGTTGTCGCAGACGCCGTGGATGCGGTAGTCGACGCCCTTCACCAGGAAGATCGTCCAGTCGGTGCGCTGGCCGTTGCGCAGCGAACCGGTGAGGTCGCGCGCGGCCTGGGCCATGTTACGCCCCTCCATGCGCCCGCTCAGGCGCGACAACTGGGAGTCGATCGAGCTCTGCTGGGCGATGGCGGGGGTCATGCCGGCCGCGACGAAACCGGTGACGGCGAGAAAACGGAACAGTCCTTTGGTGAGCACGAGGGGCCTCTTGTTTCCCGTTGCAAAAGTATTTTCGGGATAACGGCTTGCGACGGTGTTTCTTGAGTGCCGGGCACCAACCTGGCCGAACCCGGCGCTCGAGACCGCCGGGCTCTCGGCAGCACGCTGACCGATTCCCGGCCACTCGGCCCGTTTCTGCGAACGCGGAGATCCTGTCAGCGAGTACGTGCGCGATCTGGATCCGGCCCGACAGGGAGCGACGAGCGCATGCATCAGATCGAGCGCTGTCGGGAAGACCTCTCAGGCAGACCAGGGGCCTGGCGCGCCTCCATCTCCATGATCTCTCACCGGCGCGCCAGGCGCGGGCCCAGCCACAGCGCGAGGCCGGCGGCGGCCACGAGCGGGAACACGCCCCACTGGATGAGGGCCAGGAAGGTCTCGTTCGAGCGCAACGCGCCGGAGTAGACGAAGGCGCCGATGAACGGCGATGCCGCCAGATGCAGGTTGCGGATGAGCTTGAACGGGAGTTGCATGGTGGGTCCTGGTCAGAACGGGGTCGCCGGGGTCAGGTGAGATCGAGGACGAGCCGGCCCGAAGACGCGCTGGATGCGGGGCGCGATGTCACGGAAGGTGACCCGCCTGGCTGTGCCCGACCAGCCGTCCACCCGGCGCGAGGCGGTCCAGCTTTGCGGCCGCCTCCGCCTCGCGAAACAGCGCCTTCACGGCCCGCTGCGGTGACTCACTGACGCCTCGCGGTGGCGGCCATCCACCTGGTTCAGGAACTCGGCGATGCGGCGCTCCAGGTCTGGGTAGTGCGGGTTGAAGGTCGCCCGGGCGCCGGCTGCGCCAGGGGGCGGCGTCTGCCCGCCGACGCCATACCACACCTGCGGCGCCTCTTTGCAGGCCCGGATCTCGTCTTCCTTGCGGAAAGGGGTACTGCCGCAGTTGCGGTACGTGCCCGTCACACCGTAGTGCGGGTTGTGAGGCGACATGTGCAATGCGAGGTGGGAGAGCCCGACCACGCGCAAGGCGTCGTTGGCGGCAGGCAGCCAGATCACGCGCTGGCTCGATGCATCTTCCGGCGGGACGGAGAAGTAGTTCAAGAAGACGCTGCGAGGATCGCCCGCGTTTGCATGGAAGAACCGCCGGTTGCTGGCGACATCGACCACCTCATCGTCTTCGCTCTGCACGACCAGCCAGGGCGTCTTCACGGCGCCTGCTCGCCTGACGCGATCGTCCAACAGGCTGAGCGCCGCCATGGTGGACGCGATGCCCTTTGTCGGCATGGCGCCATACCGCGCGAAATCTTCGCGCGGACCCAGGTCCAGCCATGGGCGGAACGCCGCTACCCAGCGGGCCTGCCGCGCCAGGGTGTTGGAGCGAAGTCGGTAGGCCGGCGACAAGCCGATGACCGCATCGACCTTGTCAGGCGACTCGGCTGCCACCGCGAGGGAGAGGGCTGCGCCAAGGGAGAAGCCTGCGAGCACGACGACATCGCTCTCGCGACCGGCCTGCGTGACCGCCGCCTCAACGTGAGCCAGCCAGTCCCGGTGATCGACAACCATCAGATCCGCCGGACGAGTGCCATGCCCTGGCAGCAACAGCACGCGGGACTCGAAGCACATTCTCGACAGGGACTTCGCCAGATCGCGCATGGCAAATGCGGTATCCGACAGCCCATGGACGAGGACCGCGATGCCTCGCGGGGCCTCGGGCTGGCATGCCGGACCTGGGGCAATCCGAAAGGGGGCCACCAACCTCAGCTCCGCATCGGCCGTCGAGGGCGCGAATGGCAGCCGGTGGACGCCCAGCTCCCGCGTCACCCGCGCGACATAGTCATCGAAGTCGGCGACAGGCGCCACCGCTGACGGGTCACGCCAACCACTGCTGAGACGTTCCGCCCGCGGCGCGACGCTCTCTCTGGATGCGCAGCCCGACAGGAGCGCGAACAAGGCCGCCCCGGCAAGGACGGCAGGCAGGGATCGCTTATGTGGCCGAGAGATCCGTATCGACAAGGGTTGCCCCCAGGAAACCGAAGGCCTCAAGCTTGCAGTGCACGGTCAAGGTGGAGCAATCCCCACCCGTGCATGCCAGCCATGCAGATCTGCAGCGGGCAGTTCCATCTTCCGCTGGCGCTCCCGTCGAGCCGTAGCGGTTCCCGGAGCAGGGACGGTCGGCTTCGTCTTCAGCGAGGGCTGGGGTTGCTCTCTTGGCCGCGGACCCACCCTTCTTCCCGCTTCGACCCTTCGCTCCCACTAGTCGGGCGCGCCTTGGCCGGCTGGCCTCAGATAACTGGGAACATTCATTGTTTCCGCGTGGCAGGATGATGCAGACGACGGTTTCAACCGTGCCAAGGTGCGGTGGTTTCAATCCGGACAGACTCGCGCCGGACAGTCCCGCACACTACAGACGTAAAAAAACCCGCATTTGCGCGGGTTTGGGCAGTTTCTTCGGACGACTTCGGACGACTACAAACAGGCTGATGGTGCCGGATACAGGGTTCGAACCCGTGACCTTCGGTTTACAAAACCGCTGCTCTACCAGCTGAGCTAATCCGGCAGGTCCAGGATGAGTATAAGCGAGCCACAAGGCGCCGGTGCGATGCGCGTCGGCCGGCGCGGGGCTATGTCCGCCGAGCAGCCCCTACTTGACGACCTGCAGGCGCGGGCGCGATGGACGCGACGGACTGGTCGGCGTATCGGGCCCCGGCTCGTCGCCGCTATCGCTGGCTGCAGGCGACTCCGGCGCTTCGGTGGCCTGCCCCTGCGTGCCGGCCGCCGCCTCGGTCGGGAAGAACAGCCCCTGCCCGTTCTCCTTGGCGAAGATCGCGGCGACCGCACCGATCGGCACGCTGATCTCGCGCGAGACGCCGTTGAAGCGGGCAGAGAATTGCACCACGTCGCGCCCCAGGGTGATGTTGCGGGTCGCGTCCTGGCTGATGTTGAGCACGATCTCGCCGTTCTTCACGTACTCGAGCGGCACCCGTGTCGATCCGTCCACCTTCACTGAAATATAGGGGGTGTAACCCGAGTCGCTGCACCATTCGTAGATGGCGCGGACGAGGTAGGGTTTGGTCGTAGGGTCGGTCATGTCGGTAGCCTACTTGCGCATCACCTTCTCGGATGGCGTCATCGCGTCGATGAAGGCCGGGCGGCTGAACAGCCGTTCGGCATACTTCGCCAGCGGCGCCGCCTGCCGGGGCAGTTCGATACCGTAGTGCTCCAGGCGCCAGAGCAGCGGTGCGATCGCGACGTCGAGCATCGAGAATTCCTCGCCCAGCATGTATTTCTGCTTCGCGAACACCGGCGCGATCACGGTCAGGTTGTCGCGGATGATCTGGCGCGCCTTTTCGACCGTCTTGGCATTGCCCTTCTCGAGCGTATCGATGTGGCAGAACAGTTCGTTCTCGAAGCGATAGAGGAACAGCCGCGCCCGCGCCCGCATCACCGGATCGGCTGGCATCAGCTGGGGATGCGGGAACCGGTCGTCGATGTACTCGTTGATGATGTTCGACTCGTACAGGACGAGATCGCGCTCGACCAGCACCGGCACCCGGTTGTACGGGTTCATCACCGCGAGGTCTTCCGGCTTGTTGAACAGGTCGACGTCGGTGATCTGGAAATCCATGCCCTTTTCGTAAAGGACGATGCGGCAGCGTTGTGAGAACGGACAGGTCGTTCCCGAGTACAAGGTCATCATCAGGGGTTCTCCTCCGCCGGTCTCGAGCCGGCGTGAGTGGGTTCCGGGGTGCCCGAAGGCACCGTCGCAGGGAAGTTCAGTGCTTGATATCCCGCCAGAACTCGAGCTTCAGCAGATATACGAATACGAGGAGGATCGCCAGGAAGAACATGACGACGATGCCGACACGGCTGCTCTGCACCTTCCATGGCTCGCCCATGTACACCAGGTAGTTCACCAGGTCGCCGACGGCGCGGTCGTATTCGACCGCGTTCAGCAGGCCGGGTTCACCGGGCGCGATGCTCTTCACCTGCACCGCGTGGCCATGGGACTGCTTCTCCTCGACCTTGAGTTGCGCCGCGCCCTGCAACTGCCAGAGCGGATGCGGCATGCCGATGTTCGGGTATGCGAGGTTGTTCCAGCCCAACGCACGCGATTCGTCGACATAGTAGGACTTGAGCAGCGTGTAGATGTAGTCGGGACGCTTGGAGCGGGCGATGACGGTCATGTCGGGCGGCGCCTTGCCCATCCACTCTTTCGCATCGGCCGGACGCATCGCGATCGTCATCGGCGAGCCCACCTTGTCGGTCGCGAACAGCAGGTATTCCTTGATCTGCTCTTCGGTCAGCCCGAGGTCGGTCAACCGGTTGAACCGCATGTAGTTCGCACTGTGGCAACCCATGCAGTAGTTGACGAACAGATGCGCACCGCGTTGCAGGGATACCGCATCCTGCAGGTTCACCGGAGCGCGCTGTAGTGCAACCCCGCTGCTGGCCGCCAGCGCCGAAGACGGAGCCGCCGTGAACAGAACCGCCGCAAGGGAGACAAGGGCTGCGAATGCCCGGTTTCTGAACTTGGCCATCTTCATCCTGTCAACCGCTCGGGTTCGGGTTTGCACTTGTCGATGCGGCTGTACCAGGGCATCGCGAGGAAGAACGCGAAGTAGGCGAGCGTCAACAGGCGCGAGACGATCGTCGCCACCTCGACACCGCCGATGATCGGCAGCACCTCGGGCATCTTGCCCCAGACGTCGGTCGTCGCCACGCCCAGGTAGCCCAGCACGAGGAAGCTCACCACGAAGATCGCCAGTGCAGCACGGAAGATCGGGCCCTTGTAGCGGATCGACTTCACGGGGCTCTTGTCGAGCCAGGGCAGGAAGAACAGGATGATCACGCCCGCACCCATCACGGCCACGCCGGCGAACTGCGACCCGAACATCGCGGGCACGGCACGCAGCATCGCGTAGAAGGGCGTGAAGTACCAGACCGGGGCGATATGCGCCGGGGTCTGCAGCGGGTCTGCCGGCAGGAAGTTGTTGTACTCGAGGAAGTAGCCGCCCATCTCCGGACCGAAGAACAGGATCGCGAAGAACACGATGAAGAACACGACGATGCCGATCAGGTCCTTCACGATGTAGTACGGGAAGAACGGGATGCCGTCGACCGGCTTGCCGGTGACCGG
>CANGXU010000017.1 GCA_947457885.1 Betaproteobacteria bacterium | reverse complement strand
TCAGCCGGCTTCCGGCGCGCCGGCCACCGGCAGCGCATCCAGGCCGAACTCGGCCGGCTCGTCGCTCGCAACCAGGATCCAGCAGGCGATGCCGCGCTCGCGCCAGGCCTCGACCGCATCGTCCAGGATCTCGACCAGCGTCTCGAACGCCTCCGGCACCTCGCGCGCCGCCAGTGCTGCACCGTCGATGCGCCAGAGCAGTCCGTGCCGTGCTGCATCCGGTGGCTCGTGCCAGGAATCGTCGCGCAGGCATTCGTCCAGCGCATCCCAGTTGCCGCCGAAGTACTCCGGCAGGCCGCAGGCATCGGCGAAAGCATCGAGGATCGCGCCCTTGGTGCCACGGTGTTCGAGATCCACCCGCACCACCATGAGCCCGGCGGCGGCGGCGGCCGAGGTCCATGCATCGATGTCGTGGTCGCAGGCGTAAAGGCCGGCGGCGGCGGGATCGCGCAGCAGGGTCATGTCCATGCATTGGCTCGCTTGTCGGTCACGGGCTCATTCACGGATGCGCCTGAAGCTCGCATAGTGGTCATCGGTGTAGTAGAACTCGCCGGATCGCGCAGCCACGATGCGACGCGCCCCGCGGTTGCGCGCGCCGGGCGTGACCACGGTGTACTCGTGATACCACCCTCGCTCGCGCGCCGGCAGCAGCTTCTCGCGATTGTTGAAGACGATGCCGTCACGGTCGTACGGAAACGGCCCGCCCGTCCGGATCAGGGCGAGCGTCCGCCGCGCCTCGGGCGGCAGCTCCGCGACGGCCACTTCCGCGAACTGCCCCTTCGCGGCAGGCGGCGACTCGCCGCGCGCGGATGCCTCGTGTACCGGCAGCAGCAGCGCCGCGAAGGTGGCCAGCACCAGCAGCGCCGGCAGCAGCGCGGCAGATGCGCATCGCAGGGCCGCCCACGGCGACGGCCGGATGCAACGGTCCTGCGCCCGCATCAGCGGACCTTGATGTGCAGTTCACGCAGCTGCTTCTCGTCCACTGGCGACGGTGCCTGCGTCAGCAGGCATTGCGCGCGCTGCGTCTTCGGGAAGGCGATCACGTCACGGATCGATTCCGACCCCGCCATCATCGCGACGATACGGTCGACGCCGAAAGCGATCCCGCCATGGGGCGGCGCACCGTACTGCAGCGCGTCCAGCAGGAAGCCGAACTTGGTGCGTGCCTCGTCGATCGACAGGCCGATCGCCGAGAAAACCTTCGACTGTACGTCCTCGCGGTGGATACGCACCGAACCGCCGCCGATCTCGGAGCCGTTGAGCACCATGTCGTACGCCTTGGCCAGCGCCTTGCCGGGTTCGGTGCCGAGGAAGTCCTCGTGGCCGTCCTTCGGCGCGGTGAACGGATGGTGCATCGCCGTCCAGCCCTTGCTCTCTTCGTCGAACTCGAACATCGGGAAATCGACCACCCACAGTGGCGCCCAGGCGCGGCCATCGAGGTGGCCCTTCTCGTGGCCGACGCGCAGGCGCAGCGCGCCCATTGCATCGTTGACCACCTTCCCGCGATCGGCGCCGAAGAAGATCAGGTCGCCCGACTGCGCGCCGGTGCGCTCGAGGATGGCCGCCAGCGCCTGCGCATGCAGGTTCTTCACGATCGGCGACTGCAGGCCTTCCTCGTTCGGCTTCGATGCGTCGTTCACCTTGATGTAGGCCAGGCCCTTGGCGCCATAGACCTTCACGAACTCCGTGTAGCCATCGATCTCGCCCCGGGTGAGCGCCGCGCCGCCGGGCACGCGCAGCGCCGCGACCCGGCCGCCCGGCGTGGTGGCCGGGCCGGAGAACACCTTGAACGCCACATCCGTCATCACGTCGGTGAGCTCGGTGAGTTCGAGCGTGACGCGCAGGTCGGGCTTGTCGCTGCCGAAGCGGTCCATCGCCTCCTGCCAGCTCATGCGCGGGAATTCGGGCAGGTCGACCGACATCACCTCGCGGAACACGCTGCGGATCATGCCTTCCATGATGTCGTTGATCTCGCGTTCGCCCAGGAACGAGGTCTCGACGTCGATCTGGGTGAATTCCGGCTGGCGGTCGGCGCGCAGATCTTCGTCGCGGAAGCATTTCACGATCTGGTAGTAGCGGTCGAAGCCGGCCACCATCAGCAGCTGCTTGAAGATCTGCGGCGACTGCGGCAGCGCGAAGAACTCTCCGTGGTGCACGCGCGAGGGGACGAGGTAATCGCGCGCACCTTCCGGCGTGGACTTGGTGAGCATCGGCGTCTCGACGTCGATGAAGCCCTGCGCATCGAAGTAGCGGCGAACCGCCATCGTGAAGCGGTAGCGCAGCTTCAGGTTGTTCAGCATCTCCGGGCGGCGCAGGTCCATCACGCGATGCGTGAGCCGCACCGTTTCGGACAGGTGCTCCTCGTCCATCTGGAACGGGGGCGTCAGCGATGCGTTCAGGATCTCGATCGACTTCGCAAGCACCTCGATCTGTCCACTGACGATATTCGCATTGGTCGTGCCCTGGGGGCGTCGCCGCACGCGCCCGGAGATGCGCAGGACGAACTCGTTGCGCACCTTGTCGGCAGTGGCGAAAGCCTCGGGGGTATCGGGGTCGATCACCACCTGCACCACGCCCTCGCGGTCGCGCAGGTCGATGAAGATCACCCCGCCATGGTCGCGGCGACGATGCACCCAGCCGTTGAGCTCGACCGTCTGGTCGAGGTGTTTTTCGGAGATCAGGCCGCAGTAGTCGGTTCGCATCGTCGTTCTTCAGGTTCCGGCGGGCATGTACCCGCGCCATGGGGTCGTGTCGGGAAAATCGGTGGGGCGGGCCGTACTTCGCGGCCGGGTCAGGCCTTCAACACGGGCAGTTGGCCGGCGCCGCCGGCATCGGCCCGCGCCGTCTCGCGCGGCGGCACGATGCCCATCGAAATGATGTACTTCAGCGCCTCCTCGACGCTCATCTCGAGTTCGATCACCTGGTCGGCAGGCACCAGGAGGAAGTAGCCGGCCGTCGGGTTCGGCGTGAGCGGGATGAACACGCCGACCGAGTCGCCCGGCAGGCGCCGCGCGACCTCGCCGCCCGGCTTGCCGGTGAGGAAGCCGATCGTCCAGCTGCCCGGCTGCGGGAACTGCAGCAGCACCGCCTTGCGGAAGGATTGTCCGTTGCTGGCCAGCAGCGAGTCGGTGACCTGCTTCACGCCGTAGTAGATGGATCGCACCACCGGGATGCGCGCGAGCAGGCCTTCCCAGAAGGCGAGCAGCCGCTGGCCGATGAAGTTGGCCGCCACCAGCCCGGTCAGCGTGACGATGGCGAGGGTGAGCAGCACCCCCATGCCGGGGATGTGCATGCCGACCCAGGCCTCGGTGCGCCAGCCCATGGGCAGGAACTGAAGCGACTGGTCGAGCGTGCCGACCAGGAAATCCATCACCCAGAAGGTGATGCCGATCGGAATCCAGATCAGCAGCCCGGTGATGAAATAGCGGCGCAGGTTCACTGCCGTTCGCCGGGACCGTGCAGACTGCCGGCCGTCACTGAGCCGCCGACTTGCCGCCGGTGGCTGCAGGAGACGCCGGGGCGGCTGGCGCAGGCGCGGCGGGCGCGGCTGCGGGAGTGGCCAAGGCCGGCTTCGCCGGGTCTGCGGATGCAGCAGACGCGCCGTCTCCACCGGCGGCCTTTGCAGCGTCCGTCTTCGGGCCGGGTACCGAAGTCGAACCTTCCGCCGGCTTCTTGCCGTTATCGCGGAAATCAGTGACGTACCAGCCGGACCCCTTGAGCTGGAACCCAGCCGCAGTGACCTGCTTGGCCAGGGTCGGCTTGCCACATGACGGACAGTCGGTCAGTGGATCCTCGCTCACCTTCTGCAGCACATCCTGTTCGAAGCCGCAGGAGGCGCATCTGTAGGCGTAGATCGGCATCGCGCACTCCGGAGAAATTGGAAAAAGTCAAAGGAATCAAGTATAGCGCGTGCGCCGGCAGAATCCGTGCCCGATCGCGTTTGCGGCACCGCAGCGCGGCCGCGGCGGGTGGCACCGTCGTGTATGCTTTCAAAATACGATTCCCGCGCGAGAAACCGGATGAAACTCCTGCTGCGCTGGTTGTTGAATGCGATCGGGTTATGGGTGGCCACGGTAATCATCCCCGGGGTCGCCGCCTCCGGCTGGCAGCCACTGGTGGTCGCGGCGCTGCTGCTGGGCCTGGTGAATGCGCTCGTGCGTCCGGTGCTGGTGCTGCTGACCTTCCCGATCACGCTGCTGACACTCGGGCTTTTCCTGGTGGTGATCAATGCCTGCATGCTGCTGCTGGTGGCGTGGCTGGTCCCGGGTTTCGCGATTGACGGACTGCTCTGGGCAGGGGTCCTTGCCGCGCTCTGGATGTCGCTGTTCGGTCTCTCGACGCAATGGGCGGTGAAGGGCTGATGGCACCAGGAGCGAAGCCCCCTCGCCCGGACACGACGGTCCCGACTACAGGCGCACCTGGATCGTACGCATGCAGGCCGTGACGATGCGGCACCCTCGGGCAGTGGACTTCCCGGAGGTACGCTCGACGCGGCTCCACCGCTTGTCCCGCAACCACTGACGATCGACGATGGCAGACAACCCGAGACAATCGATTCCTGCAGGCCCGGACAGCGAGCACCTGACGAGCCTGCTGTCGCGCGCTCGGGCGCTGCCGCCCGCGGGCACCGCGGTCGCCTGGCCACTGTCCGCCGATGCGCTGGCCGGACCGGTCGATGCGGCGGCCGAAGGCCTTGTAGAACCGTGGCTGGTCGGGCCCGAGAAGGAGATCCGGCGGCTGGCAGAGCGCGAGTCGCTGGACCTGCGCGGTTGCCGGTTGCTCGATGCCACCGATCCGTTGCAGGCCGCGATGCACTGCGCCCGCCTCGCCCGTGATGGCGAAGTCGCAGCGATCATGAAGGGCAGTCTGCATACCGATGAACTGATGGCGGCCGTGGTCGCGCGCGAGTCCGGGCTGCGTACGGCGCGCCGGATCAGCCATGCCTTCGTGATGGGCGTGCCCGGCCATCCACGACTGCTGCTGATCACCGATGCAGCAGTGAACATCGCGCCCGACCTCGACGCCAAGCGCGACATCGTGCAGAACGCGATCGATCTCGCCCATGCATTGGGTGTCGCGCTGCCGAAGGTCGCACTGCTCGCGGCAGTAGAAACGGTGACTCCGAAGATGCCGGCGACCGTCGATGCGGCGGCGCTGTGCAAGATGGCCGATCGCGGCCAGATCCGTGGCGCCGTGCTGGATGGCCCGCTGGCATTCGACAACGCCCTGTCTGCTGATGCGGCACGGATCAAGGGGATCGTTTCGACGGTGGCAGGCGAGCCGGACATCCTGGTGGCGCCGGATATCGAAGCCGGCAACATGCTGTACAAGCAGCTCGTGTTCTTCAACGGCGCGTTCGCCGCCGGGCTGGTGCTCGGCGCTCGCGTACCGGTCATCCTCACCAGCCGCGCAGACGGCCGCAGCTCGCGCCTGGCCTCGTGCGCCGTGGCGCGGCTTGCCGTGACAGGCACCTGATGACAGATGGAGTCCTCACGTTCAATGCCGGCTCGTCCAGCCTGAAGTTCGCGCTGTTCGCATGCCGCAGCGGAGTGATCGAGCCCCTGTTCCGCGGCCAGCTCGAAGACCTCGACGAAGATCCGCGGTTCCTGGTTGCCGATGCCACGGGCCGCCGCATCGTCGACCAGGACCTCGGGCAACTGCGCCCGGGGGCCTGGACCCATTCCGAGGCGTTGGCCCATCTGCTGCACTGGATCGATGCACACGACGACGACCTCGTCCTGCGTGCGATCGGCCACAGGGTGGTACACGGTGGCGAACCGTTCGTGGCACCGGTGATCGTCGATGAAGCGGTGGTCGATGCGATCGAGGCGCTGACCGTGCTGGCCCCGCTGCACCAGCCGGCAAGCATCGCGCCGATCCGCGCGCTGGCCGCCCTGCGGCCAGCGCTTCCACAGGTAGCCTGCTTCGACACCGCGTTCCACGCGACCCTCGACCCGGTCGAACGCACCTTCGCCATAGGCGCCGACCTGCGCGCACATGGCGTGCGGCGGTTCGGCTTCCACGGGCTGTCCTATGAGTACATCGCCAGCGAACTTCCGGCCCGCATCGGGGCCCTGGCCGAGGGGCGAGTGCTGGTCGCCCACCTGGGCAACGGCGCGTCGATGTGCGCGATGCATGGCCGGCGCAGTCGCGCGACGACCATGGGTTTCACCGCCCTGGACGGCCTGATGATGGGCACGCGCTGCGGCGCGCTGGACCCGGGCGCGGTGCTGCACCTGCTGCGCCATGCCGGTCTCGATGCCGCAACCCTGGAACGCAAGCTCTACCGCGAAGCGGGACTGCTCGGGGTGTCGGGGCTGTCACACGACATGCGCACCCTGCTCGCCTCGAGCGCACCGGCCGCCGCGCTGGCGGTGGATATCTACTGCCATCGGATCGTACGCGAAGTCGGCTCGCTGGCAGCTGCGATCGGCGGGATCGATGCGCTGGTTTTCACCGCCGGCATCGGCGAGAACGCGGCACCGGTGCGAGCTCGCGTCGTCGATGCGATTGGCTGGATGGGGCTGCAGCTCGATGCACGCGCCAACGAGTCCGGCGCCTCCTGCATCACCACCACCGACAGCCGTGTACCGGCGTTCGTGATACCCACGAACGAGGAGGCGGTCGTCGCACGCCACACGCTGGCACTGGCCCTTTGACCGGCACGCGCCTGCCCGTTACCGCCCCGGCCTTGCCTACCAGCCGCTGGTGCCGGGTTCACCCTTGAAGGGGCCGACCACCTCGGGAGTGACCCAGCCTGCATAGAACCGCCCGGGCTGCGGCAGCACCCGGATTCCGTCCACCGTACACGCGATCGGCGATGGATAGAAGCCGATCCAGTCGGCGAGGGCAGTGAAATCCGCCTCTGGCGACGGGTAGCTCCAGGCCACCTTCTCGAACACCGCACCCGGCACCACCACCGACCAGTAGCGCGCCTCGCCCTTCCACTCGCAGTATGAAGCACCGGGAGCAGCCACGAGGCAGCTCAGGTCGACGTCTTCCGGATGCAGATAGAAGGTCGGCGGGCTCGCGGTTTCGAGCACGCGTATCGCACGCCGTGTGCGAGCGACCTCGACCCCGGCAGCGACGATCACGACCTCGCGCGCATCCGGCGCGAGCCGTGGCGGGCGCGGATAGTCCCAGACCGACTCCTGTCCCGGGTCGGGTTCCAGCGCGAACGCCGGACGGCGGCTGCCGTCATGGGGCCACGGCGGTACCCGGCCGCGCAGGCTCAATGGGCACCGCTGTCCGCGCTGGCGGACCGGCCGGGAATGAAGCGCTTCACGGCGAGTACCGCTGCCAGCACGATCGTACCGGCGACGAGGCCGACCAACGCGTTCGCCAGCGTCCCGGCCAGCCATCCGGTGATGCCACCGAGCGAATCCGCAAGCCCTTCCACCGCATGGTGCAGGGTCGCAACCCCGTGTACCAGGATTCCGCCGCCGACGAGGAACATCGCTGCAGTGCCGACGATCGACAGCGTCTTCATCAGCCAGGGCGCAAGCCACAGCACTGCGTTACCGACGGTGCGCGTCACGGTGCCAGCGGCTCGGCTCCAGTACAGGCCGAGGTCGTCGAGTTTCACGATGCCGGCGACGAAACCGTAGACACCTACCGTCATGGAGATAGCCACGGCGGTCAGCACCGCGGCCTGGGTCAAGAACCCGGCAGAGGCCACGACGCCGAGCGTGATCGCGATGATCTCCGCGGAGAGGATGAAGTCGGTGCGCACCGCACCCTTGATCTTGTCGCGCTCGAACGCAACCAGGTCGACTTGCGGATCGGCCACGGCACCGGCGCGCGCCACCCGTTCCGCCTGTTGCTGCGCCGGCGGATGCAGGAAGCGGTGCGCCAGCTTCTCGCAGCCCTCGTAGCAGAGGAATGCACCGCCGAGCATCAGCAGCGGCGTGATCGCCCAGGGCGCGAATGCGCCGATCGCGAGCGCTGCCGGAACCAGGATCGCCTTGTTGATGAACGAACCACGGGCAACCGCCCAGACCACCGGCAGTTCACGGGCGGCGGTGACGCCGGTGACCTGTTGCGCATTGAGCGCGAGGTCGTCCCCGAGCACCCCGGCGCTCTTCTTCGCCGCCAGCTTGCTGAGTATCGCGACGTCATCGAGCACCGTGCTGATGTCGTCGAGCAGCGCGAGAAGGCTTGCACCAGCCATCGCCGGAGACTCCCGATGGGATCCGTCCAGGATGGTCGGACCGTTCCGCCAATGATGGCACAGCACGCTGCGCGGCAGTCGATGCGCACGCGCGGCAGACATCGGCGGCGGATGGGTCACGATCGCTCCGGTACACTGCGCGTCGGCCGCCCCGGCCTTCCTCCCACCGCACAGCGGAGCATTGCATCGATGAAAGCCCCTTTCCAGCTCACCGCCCTAGAAGCCCGCCGGCAGATGGATGCTGGCACGCTCACAGCGGAAGCGCTTGCGCGTTCCTGCCTGGAGCGCATCACCGAACGCGAGCCGCAGGTCGATGCCTGGCAACACCTCGCCAGCGACGCCGCGATCGCACGCGCGCGCGAACTCGATCGGGGGCCGGTGGGCGGTCCGCTGCACGGTATCCCGTTCGGCGTGAAGGACATCATCGACACCTTCGACATGCCGACCGAATACGGCTCCCCGATCTACCGCGGCACGCAGACTCGAAACGACGCGGCCTGCGTTGCACTCCAGCGTGAGGCCGGCGGCGTGCTGTTTGGAAAGACCGTCACCACCGAGTTCGCCAACCTCACCCCGGGCAAGACGAAGAACCCGCACGATCCGCGGCGTACACCGGGCGGCTCGTCGAGCGGCTCGGGGGCTGCAGTCGGCGCGATGATGGTGCCGCTGGCGCTGGGCACCCAGACCACGGCTTCGACGATCCGCCCGGCCGCCTTCTGCGGCGTGGTCGGCTACCGCCCAACATGGGGCGACCTGCGGCTGTCGGGTGTACGCGAAGCGGCCGGCTCGCTCGACTCGCTCGGCCTGATGGCACGCTCGATCGAGGACATCTCGCTACTGCGCGACGTGCTGCTCGGCCGGCCGTGGCAACCGCTCGAAGGCACGCCGCCGAAGCCGAAGATCGGCTTCTGCCGCAGCCACCTATGGGCACAGATCGAAGCACCGGCCGCCGCACTGCTCGAGGATGCCGCGCAGCGCCTGTCGGCCTCCGGCGCACAAGTGGTCGACATCGACCTGCCGGCGCCCTTCTCCGAGGTACTGGATGCGCACCGCTGGGTATCCAGCTTCGAGTTCGCCCGCAACTTCCGACATGAAGTGACACACCACTGGAACCTGATCAGCGAACAGCTTCGCGAAGGCCGTCTCAAGGATGGTCTGGGCTGCACCTTCGAGCGCTACCTCGAGGCGCGCACCTTCCTCGAAGGCCTGCGCGCCGAGTTGCCCGCCCTGGTCGGCGACTGCGACCTCCTGCTTACCGCACCGTGCAACGGCGAGGCCCCGATCGGCACCAGCACCACCGGCAACCCTTACTTCTCGGCGCTGTGGACCGCGATGCACGTGCCCTGCCTGACCCTGCCGCTGTTCACGGGTCCCAACGGCATGCCGATCGGCGCCCAGCTGATCGGCCACCGCAACCGCGACCGACAGCTGCTCGACGGTGCGCGCTGGGTTTCCTCCGCACTCTCCTGAAATCCAGCACATTCAGCGTCCAGAGCGTTCAGGCGTTCAGGGTCAGGTCTTGGAGCGTTCAGGGTCAGGTCTTGAGTTTTGCATCTTTCCGCAAAAATGCAAAACTCAAGACCTGACCCCCCATCACCCCATCATCATTTCGCCGGGATCACCGGCAGCAGGATGTGCGACGGATAGATTCCTCCGGCGTGCAGGGTGTTTTCGGCGCCGGCGTTGTAATCTGCGTGGTAGTGGGTGTAGGGTGCCGAGCCGATACCGTCGCGCGGCTGGATATCGACGCGCAGCCGGTGTCCCTTCTTGAGCACGATGCAGGTGGGCCAGATTTCGACGTTGCATTCGACGACCTCGCCCGCTGACAGCCAGAGGCGCTCGTCGTGCGAATGGTACGGACGATGCGGCGTCGACAGCACCGGATCGAGCTTGCGGTGCGAGGCCCTCAACCACCCCTTGGTCAGCGGCACCGGCTGGCCGTGCTGCCCGACCTCGGGCACGTCCTTGCCGTCAGGGCCGATGTTGCGCAGCGTGAGCATCAGGTCCATGTCCTCGCTGGTGCTGGACACGTAGAGCGTCATCGATAGCGGGCCGGTGATCTCGGTGTCCGCAGCCATGGGCTCCGTCTGCACCGAAACGCCCAGCCGGCCGCCACCGCCGTGCGTGGTCGACAGCGATGAACCCGATGCAACGCCGGCGGAAGTCACGCCGCTCGCCGGATAGCTCACCGACGTCTCGTCCGCAGGCAGCGTGTCGACCATCAGCCCCTCGACATCCGCGGCGTCGTGCGATTGCTCGCGGTCGAAGCGCAGGTACATCTTCTTCCACTGCGTGCGTGCGAGCGGCCACTCGTTCTCGAAGCGGAATGCGTACGGCTTCGGGCTGCCGCCGGTGCGGATCTCGAGCTTCACCGGCGGCTCGTCCATGATCCCGGTGTCGATGCCCTTCAGCCAGTGGTCGAAGAAGCGCAACTGGTCGAGCCGACCCTCTTCCGAATGGAACGGATGGAAGTGGGTTCCAGTGTGGATGCGAAGCTTCTTGTGCTTCGACTTCGCGCGGGTGAAGCCCTCGGTGTTGCCGCGCAGGTGCAGCGCAAACCCGCCCCAGTTGCCGGCGCTGTACAGCGGTACCTCGGTGGCGTCCCAGTCGGCGCTGCACAGGCGCCAGAACATCGAGTCGAGGTCGTTGCGCATCATGTTGTAGAGCATGTCCGGCTGGAACGAATCCGGGTTGTAGCTGCGCGGCCGGCCGAGCAGATGGTGTGCCGTGTGCGTGGCGACCCAGTTGGCGATGAAGCCCAGCGCGAAGATGCCGCCGTGGTAGCCCTGGTCGCGGTACTGGTCGGCACGCCCCTCCCACGGGATGATCGCCTTCAGCGACGGCGGCTTCAGCTTGGCGACCCGCCACTGCGAACTGGCATGGTAGGAGATGCCGCAGGTGCCGATGCTGCCGGAACACCAGTCGCGCTTCGCGATCCACTCGATGGCGTCGTGGAAGTCGAGCGCCTCCTGGTATGAACTGGGTTCGCAGCGGCCATGCGACTTGCCGGTGCCGCGCGAGTCGACGCGTACGCACGCATAGCCGCGCGGGCACCACCAGAGCGGATTGACCGTCTCCCAGTTCATGTACGGGTTGGCCGCCTCCTCGAGGTCGGCTGGCGGGATCCACAGCTTGTCCTTCTGGTAGACGCTGATGTTCATGATCGCGGGCACCTTGCCGGTGATCGCCGGCCGGAACACGTCGCATGAAAGGATCGTGCCGTCGCGCATCGGTACCTGCACGTCCTTCTCGACGATCAGTTCGCACTCCACCGGCTGCGACACCCTGCTCATGACATCGACGCCTGCTGCCCCAGTTGCTGCTGCCATGCCGCCTCCTCCTTTTCGAATGCAGGCTCAGTCGAGCCTGATCTGGTTTTCCTTGATGATCCGAGCCCAGCGCGCGACTTCGGACTTCACGTATGCATCGAATTCCTCGGGCGACCGGCTCGTCGCCACCGGCACCGCCACCTTCGCATATGACTCGACGATCGCCGGCCGCTGCAGCACCTCGACCGTGGCCTGATGCAGCCGGTTGACGATCGCGCGCGGCGTGCGGGCCGGCAGGAACAGGCCATTCCAGTTGTCGCTGCCGACGCCGGGCAGTCCGAGTTCGGCGAACGTAGGCACCTCGGGAAGGTCGGACAGCCGCTTCGGCGCAGTCGTGGCGAAGGCCTTCATGCGCCCGGCCTTCACCTGAGGCGTGGTCGAGGCGGCATTGGCGATAGAGAAGTGGATCTCGCCGCTGATGATGCTGGCTGCCGACGAGCCGGCACCCTTCGACGGCACGTTGACCATCTTCATGCCGGTACGGCTGGCGAGATCGAGCATGTCGAGGTGGGAGTAACCGCCGAGCGGGGTCGAGTAGTTCAGCTGGCCGGGCCGGGCACGCGCATACGCCACCAGTTCCTTGAAGCTGCCCGGCGGGAAACCGGCACCGGAAACCAGCAGGTTCGGGATCGCCGCAAGCAGTGTCACACCGGCAAGGTCCTTCAGCGGGTCGAACTTGAGCGTGCCGGCGTACAGGATAGGGTTGATCGAGGCGGTCGACACGTTGCTCACCAGCACCGTATGCCCGTCGGGCTGCGCACGCGCGACGATCTCCATCGCGATGTTGCCGGCGGCGCCGGAGCGATTGTCGACCACCACCGGCTGGCCGATCGAATCGGCCAGCGTCGGCGCGAGCAGGCGGGCGACGATGTCGGTGCCACCACCGGGTGCAAAGGGCACCACCAGCCGCACAGGTCGCTGCGGCCAGTCGAGCTTCTGCGCGCCGGCCTGTGCATGCACGGGCGACGGCACCGCCGTGACCAGCGCCAGCGCCCCGATCGCCCCCAGGAGGCACGACATGCGCCAGCAACTGTCCGGCGCGTACCCGGGCCGGGACCTCTTGTCATCCATGGTTACACCTCCTCCGTCGGCCTGCCGTCGCCTTTCGTCGAAGGCCATCGCGCCGCAGGCAAGACGCTGGTTTATCCGCATCCCGGCGCGCAGTCAACAGCCCCCGGGCAGGCCGGCAGCGCGGCAAAAGCCGGTAGGGCAGGGTGATAAACTCGATCACGACGCAAGCAGTCCCGAGGAGGACCATGAACTTCGACCTGTCTGAAGACCAGCAGCTTTTCCAGGATGCCGTGCGCGGCTTCGCCGAGCGGCACCTTCGCGCCGACGCGCTCAAGCGCGCGCATGCGCCCGAGCATCCGGCCGATGTCGGACGACTGATGGCCGAACAGGGCCTGATGGGCATCACCCTGCCGGAAGCCGATGGCGGCCAGGGCGGCACGCTGCTCGATGCGGTGATCGCCATCCAGGAAGTCGCGAAAGTGTGCCCGCGCAGCGCCGACGTGATCCAGGCCGGTAACTTCGGCCCGATCCGCGTGTTCGCCGAGTACGGCACCCCGGCGCAGAAAGAGAAATACCTCAAGCCCCTGCTGCGCGGCGAGACCGTGATCTGCCTGGGCATGACCGAGCCAGAAGCCGGCTCGGCGGTCACCGACCTGAAGACGACCGCGAAGCCCGACGGCGACGGCTACCGGGTGACCGGCACCAAGGTCTTCAACACGCACGGGCCGTATGCGGACGTGTACCTTGTGTACGTACGCTACGCACCGGGCGTCGGCGGCATCGGATCGGTGCTGATCGAGCGCGGTGCGCCCGGCTTCCGCATCGGCAAGACGTCGAAGTTCCTGTCTGGCGAGGAGTGGGCGCAGCTCTACTTCGAGGACGTCTACGTGCCGCCGGAGAACGTGCTGCTGAAGGAAGGCGGCTTCAAGAAGCAGATCGCCGGCTTCAACGTCGAGCGCATGGGCAACTGTGCCCGCTCGCTGGCCTACGGACAGCTGGCATTCGAGACTGCCCGCCAGTGGGCGATGGATCGCAAGCAGTTCGGCCGTCCGCTTTGCGAATTCCAGGGCCTGCAGTGGCAGTTCGCGGAACTGAAGATGCGGCTCGAGGCCGCGCAACTGCTGCTCTATCGTGCCGCGCTGTCGGGCGGCGAAGCAGGCATCCCGACCCAGATGGATACCGCGATCGCGAAGCACACCTGCAACCAGGTCGGCTTCGACGCCTGCAACTTCGCGATGCAGGTGATGGGCGGCATGGGCTACAGCGACGAGTCGCTGATCGAATACATGTTCCGCAAGACACGCGGCTGGATGATCGCCGGCGGCTCTCTGGAGATCCTGAAGCAGCGTGTCGCCGAGGGTGTATTCGGCCGCAGCTTCGACCAGCGCCCGCCGCGGGCGAGCTGATCGGCATGGCGATGAGCGAACTCTCGAAGGCACTTTTCCATCCGCAGCGCATCGCACTGGTCGGTGCTTCCGGCGACGCCACGAAGAACACCGCGCGGCCGCAGCGCTTCCTGCGCAAGCACGGCTTCACCGGCACCATCCTGCCGATCAACCCCGGGCGCCCCGAGATCCTCGGGGAACCGGCGTTCGCCTCGCTCGAGGCCGCGGCGGCCTCGCTCGGCGGCGCACCGATCGACCATGTGTTCATCATGACCCCGGCCGCCTCGGTTCTGGAACTGGTGCGCGAATGCGTGCGCCTGAAGGTGCCGGTGGCGACGCTCTACAGCGACGGGTTCGCCGAGCGCGGCGAAGAAGGCCGCGCACTGCAGGAAGAGATCGTCTCGATCGCGCGCGCCGGCGGGCTGCGGCTGCTCGGGCCCAATGCGCTCGGGGTCATCGACACCCATGCCAACTCGCCGATCACCTGCAACGCGACCTTCGAGGGCGACCTCCTGCTGCGCGGCAACCTCGCGATCATCTCGCAGAGCGGCAGCATGATGGGCTCGCTGATGTCCCGCGCACAGGCGCGCGGCTTTGGCTTCTCTCGGCTGGTGTCGGTCGGCAACGAATGCGACATCGGCGTCGGCGAGCTGGTCGACCTGATGGTCGACGACCCGAACACGGACGCCATCCTGCTGTTCCTGGAGACCCTGCGCGATGCACCGGCGCTGGCTGCAGCTGCACGCCGTGCATTCGCCGCAGGCAAGCCGGTCATCGCCTACAAGCTGGGCCGCTCCGAGATCGGCCGCGAACTCGCCGCGTCGCACACCGGGGCGATGACCGGGGCAGACGACACCGCCGACGCGTTTTTCCGGGCGCACGGCATCGTGCGCGTAGGCACGCTCGAATCACTGCTCGAGACCGCCCAGCTCCTGGGCCGCTTCCCGCCGTCGAAGCAGCCACGGACGGGGCGGCGCCGGATCGGCGTGGTGACGACGACCGGCGGCGGCGCGGCGACCGTGGTCGACCAGCTCGGCCTGTACGGCATCGACATCGCGCCGCCGACCGCAGACGTGATCCGCCAGCTGGCGGAAAAGAAGATCCATGTCGGCCAGTCGCCGATGATCGACCTCACGCTGGCCGGGACGAAGAAAGAGATCTACAGCGCGGTGCTCGATGCTCTGCTCGCATCCGACGACTGCGACGCCGTGCTGGCGGTCGTGGGTTCGAGCGCGCAGTTCCATCCGCAGCTCGCGGTCGAACCGATCGTCGGCGCGAAGTCCGGCAAGCCGCTGCTCGTGTTCATCGCGCCCGCCGCCGACACCTCGCTCGACCTGCTGCGCGCCGGCGCAGTGCCAGCCTTCCGCACGCCCGAGAGTTGTGCCGACGCGATCCGCTGCTACTTCGACTGGCAACCGCCGGCAGCGCGCGACCTGGCCGCACCGGCCGGCCTGGGCGCGGTCGCCGGGCTGATCGCAGCCGCCGGCGGCGTACCGCTGAACGAACGCGATGCCGCGGGCGTGTTCTCTGCGCTCGGCATACCGGCGGCGCCGTCGCAGGTGCTGACCACAGCCGACCAGGGCTCTTCGATCCCGTATCCGGTCGTGGCCAAGGTGCTGTCGCGCGACGTGCTCCACAAGACCGACGCCGGTGGCGTCGTGCTCGGGATCGCGGACGCAGCGGCGCTGCAGGATGCCTGTAGACGCATCCTCGGCAACGTCCGCGCCAGGCATCCGGAAGCACGCATCGACGGCGTGCTGGTGCAGAAGATGGAACGCGGGTTGGCCGAAGTGATCCTGGGCTATCGCCACGATCCGCAGGTCGGGCCGGTGGTGATCGTCGGCGCGGGCGGCACGCTGGCCGAGATCTACAAGGACTATGCGATCCGCAGTGCGCCCGTGGATCTCCCCGAAGCGCATCGCATGATCTCCGAGGTGAAGGCGCTCGCGCTGGTGCGGGGCTACCGTGGCCTTCCGCCCGGCGATGTCGATGCGCTGGCGGAGGCGGTCGTCGCGTTCTCCATGCTCGCGCTGCTGCCCGGGGCGACCGTTGGCGAAGCAGAGATCAATCCCCTGCTGGTAAAGCCGGCGGGCGACGGCGTGGTAGCGGTGGATGGCCTGCTGATCCCGCGCTGACCGCGGCTCCCTTCCACCGGGGGCGGCGGTGGGTCGACGGGGCTGGCCGCCCACTTGCAGGCAAGGATATTGCTATTCTATCTTCCCGGTGTTCGCATGATGTGGAAGATAGGGTGAGCTGACAGATGGCGGTGATACTCGATCGAGGTCCGGACGATGTCCAGGGCTGGCTTGACGACCTGCGCACACGCCTGCAGAACCCCGTCGTGTACGGGGTGTTGCCCCCACTCGCTGCGGTACAGGTCGATCGCCCGGCCGCCGAGTTCATCTCGCTGCTGGGCCAGCGGAAGGCGCCCCGCGACGACGCCGAGCTCTTCGCCCTGTTCGCGCTGGCGCGTGCCGGCATCCATCTGTCGCATGTCGTCACCTCACCGTGGTACTTCGCGTTCACCCGGGATATGGGTCGCCGCGCGCGCTGGGCAGCCCGCTGGCAGGCCTCGCGCCGGCCGCTCGCCAGCGGCGAAGAGCTTCGCGCGCGAACCGATTTCGCCATGCTGGCAGGCACCCTGTTCGATACGACGGAAGCGTTCAGCGTCCACGAGATCCTCGAAACCCACGCGATCGTCGAGGGTCTGCGCTCGTCGATGGCCCGTCCGAGCGCGGTCGCGCTCTACCACCTGGCGCTCGAGCTGTACCGCGAGCGGCCTTCGAGTCTTCGGTTGCTGTCGCGCCTGGCTGGAATGTTCGATATCGAGCTGGCGGTGGCGCTGGTGCCTCGCCTGTGTACCGCAGCGCTGCGTTTCCCGTTCCCGGCAATCGCCCTCGGCGACCTGATCGCATCGATTGAACAGAACCGCCGCAAGGTCGACCAGCTGGCCGAGATGACGGCCGAACGCTTCCTCACGAAGTGCGGTCTCGACGCCGTGACGGCAGCACGCTCCTCGCGCGAACAGGCCGCCGGCGGACCATTCGTGGAAACCGATGCATGGGCCGAGTCGATCCGGACCTACTTCGACCGCTACGAATCGCTTCACGGCGTGGAGGCACGCCTGCAGGCGGCGATGCATCCGATGCAGGGCGCGCTGGACCCGGCACCCGCCGACGGCCCACCGCTGTTCCAGCCAGCGTGGCTGCTGTTCCCCGACGGCCAGGTCGGCGACCTTCGGCCACAGCCCGGCACGTTCACGGACTTCGCGCGCTGGGTGGCGGACGCACTCGGATTGCTGGAAGGGGTTGCCTGGCTGGGTGAGCCGCAGTCCGTCCTCTGAGCGAGCAGCGCTGAGGACGGTGCGCTAACGTTCCACCGCGCCACGATCCCAGTCCAGGCCGTTTCCCGGCCGATCAGGCCAGTGCAACCTGCGGTCGTCCAGCGGGAACGGTTCCGCAGGGAGTGCATGTGCCCAGTGGTGTTGCGCCATCGGCTCCTCGGTCCATTCGACACCCCGCCCTCCATCGCCATGAGCCGACGCTGCGTCTGTACCACCGGGCAGAGTGGCGGACGACAAAGCGGCGCACAATCGGCCGCATGAATCCGACCGATGCGATCAAGGAGACCGGGCGTGGCCGCTACAGCGCGCGGCCGCTGACGCGGGAGCAGGCATGCTCGATCTTCGCCCAGATGCTCGACGGTTCGGTCGACCCTCTGCGCATGGGCGCGCTGCTGATGGCATGGCGGATCAAGGGCGAGTCGACCGAGGAGCTCGCCGGCTTCCTCGATGCCACCCATGCGTCGATCGCGCGGCCCGGGCCGGATGCACTCGATGCCGGTCGTCCCCTGGTCGTGATCCCGAGCTACAACGGCGCGCGCAGCCGCCCCAACCTGCTGCCGCTGCTGGCCTGCGCATTGCGCGATGCCGGGCTGCGAGTGCTGGTGCATGGCGTACTGGAGGATCCGCGCCGGGTCACCAGCGCACAGGTCTTCGCGGCGATGGGCGAACCGAGGGCGGAGTCGCTTGCCGGCGCGATCGAGCGGCTGCACAACCATGCGCTGGCGTTCATCGGCATCGATGCGCTGGCACCGCAGCTTGCGGGCCTGCTGGCGCTGCGCTGGCAGCTCGGCGTACGCTCCAGCGGCCACACGGTGGTGAAGATGCTCGATCCGGTGCCGTCGGCGGCGCTGCGACTGGTCAGTGTCACCCATCCCGAGTATGTCGACACGATGCGCGCCTACTACACCGCGCATCCATCCCGGATCCTGCTGATGCGCGGCACCGAGGGTGAAGCGGTACGGCGGCTGCAGAATCCGCAGTCGATCGAGTTCCTCGACGCCGGCGGCAGCCGTACCGTGCTGCCCGCCGAGGAGGCACAGGCGCCGCCCGTCGCGGCGGACGCGCTCGATGCGGCGTCGACCGCGCGCTGGACACAGCAGGCACTCGAAGGCCGGCACGGCGGCGTGCCGGGCGCGATCCGTGCGCAGGTGGACCGGATCGTGGAACTGGTCCGGCACTGATCCCGGCTCGCGCATGCCGGCATGCCCGGGACTTCACCACGGGGCTTGATACGGTCGCGTGCGGCCTCAACATCCCAGGCATCGCGCGATTGCGCCGGAGCCTCCGATGACCGACCCACTGCACCTTTGCTGCCCGCACTGCCAGGCGGTGAACCGCGTCCCTGCCGCAAAGCTGGAGCAGCAGCCGCGCTGCGGCCAGTGCCACGAGCCACTGTTCACCGGCAAGCCGGTCGCGCTCACCGGCCAGGGCTTCGAGCGCCAGCTGGCGCGCAGCGACATCCCGCTGCTGGTGGACTTCTGGGCCCCCTGGTGCGGGCCCTGCAGGACGATGGCCCCGCAGTTCGAACAGGCGGCGTCCCGGCTGGAACCGGGGATGCGGCTATGCAAGATCGATACCGAGGCGGAGCCGGCAATCGGTAACCGGTTCGCGATCCGCAGCATACCGACACTGGTCCTGTTCAGCGGTGGACGCGAAGTCGCACGGCAGTCCGGGGCCATGGGCATGCAGGACATCCTGCGCTGGGTCGATGCCCGGCGCCCGCGCCCCGCCTGAGCCTTCTACGGCTGTCACGCCGCCGGTGGCAGCCCCCGGAACCCGAACTGCGATTCGCACCATGCAGCGACCGCAAGCACGCCCGCGTCGCTGCGCTCGGTACCGACCAGTTGCAGCCCGAGCGGCAACCCTGCAGGTCCGAAGCCTGTCGGTATGGTGATGGCCGGCGTGCCGAGCAGCGTCCAGATCGAACAGAACACCGGGTCGCCGCTGGTCTGGATGCCGTCGGGCGCTTCGCCGATCGCCGGTGGCGTCAGCACGGCATCGAATCCGGACACGAAGCGTGCAAACGCCTCGCGCAGCCGGTCGCGTGCGCCCAGCGCGTCCCGATACTCCGATTCGCCGATCGCGGCGGCCTGGTCGAGGTATCCGTTCAACCAGTCGCTGATCAGGCCGCGATGCCGCGCCTGCACCGGCTCGAAATAGCGCGCCGCCTCGTGGCCCATGATCACGCGGTGGACATCGTGCGCATGTTCGAAGCCAGCCGGGAGATCCTGGCATTCGACTCGTGCGCCCGCGCCCGACAGCACCGACTGCGCGCGTTCGAACGACGACTGCATCGCCGCCGAGGCACGCGCCCACACCGGGCTGCGGACGGCTGCCAGGCGCGGACAACCGGCACCCGCCTCACCCGCGAACGCGCCCCGCCAAGCGCCGGCATCGAGGCCGAAGCCGGGTTCGGCCAGCGCCTGCGCGATACGGGTGACGCCGTCGACCGATCGCGCATAGCAACCCGCCTGGTCGAGCGTCGGCGCATAGCTCAGCACCCCCTGCACCGGGAAGGCACCATGGCTCGGCTTGAAGCCGACGATGCCGCAGAACGCCGCGGGCCGGATCACCGAGCCGTTGGTCTGTGTCGCCAGGGCCGCCGGGACACAGCCCGCGGCGACGGCCGCTGCCGATCCGCTGGACGACCCGCCGGGCGTATGCGCGGTATGCCACGGATTGCGCGTCTCGCGCGGGTGCATGAAGGCGAACTCGGTGGTGACCGTCTTGCCGAACACGAACCCGCCGGCCGTCTGCAGCCGCGCGACCAGCGGCGCATCGGCCGCGGCGACCGATCCGTCGTGGATCGGCGAACCCATGCCGGTCACCAGGCCGCGCACGTCGATGATGTCCTTCACGCCGAACGGCACGCCGGCAAGCGGCCCGGAAGGCACGCCGGCGCCCGCGGCGCCGACAGCCTCTGCGCGCGCGCGGATCATGGCCGGGTCGATCGCCTTGAACGCGTGGATCTGCGGCTCGACGGCCAGCGCCTGCTCGATGCAGGCCCGGGCATACTCGACCAGGCACAAGCGGCCGGCGGTAATCGCCTCGACCAGCGCCGGCAACGGCATGCGCAGCGCCGACCCTTCGGACGGACCGGCGACCCGCGACGACGCGCCCAAGATCAACGCCCGTTGAACTTCGCGGGGCGCTTTTCGAGGAAGGCCAGTACGCCTTCGGCGTAGTCCTCGGTGAAGCCGAGTTCACGCTGTCCGTCGGCCTCCTGCTGCAGGATGTCCTCCAGGGAGGTCTCGATGCCAGCCTTGATCGTCGCCGAGATGCGGCGATAGGAGCGCGTCGGACCGGACGCCAGCCGCTGCGCGATCGCCAGCGACTCGTCAGGCAGCGCTGTGTCGTCGACCACCTTCCAGACCATGCCCCAGGCCTGCGCCTGCTCCGCGCCGATCTTCTCGCCGAGCAGCGCACAGGCATTCGCGCGGGCAGGTCCGATCAGGCGCGGCAGGAAGAAGCTCACGCCGCAGTCGGGCATCAGGCCGATACGGCTGAACGCGAGCACGAAGCTCGCGCTCTTCGCGGCGACCACGATATCGCAGGCAAGCGCGAGACCGACGCCCATGCCCGCTGCCACGCCATTGACCGCGCACACGACCGGGATCGGCGAATGGTAGAGCCGCGAGAACAGCGGATTCTTTGCCTCGAGCGATGCTCCGAGGTCGTGCTTCTGCCCTTCCGGCAGCGGCTTGCGGTCAGTAAGGTCGACTCCCGAGCAGAAGCCGCGTCCGTTCGCACCCAGCAGCAGCACGCGGGCACCGCTGTCCGGCGCATCGATGCGATCGAACGCATCGAACAGTTCGTCCTGCATGCGCACGTTGAACGCATTCAGCCGGTCGGGCCGGTTCAGCGTGATGCGGGCGATGCCCGCATCGATCGAGAAGGTGATGGTCTGGTAGTCCACTGCATTCACTCCTTGTATCCGGTGGCGGCCAGGGCACGCCGGGCCGCATCGTATTCCGACCGCAGCCGCGCGACCACGGTGGCCACCGGCTCGACTGCATCGATCGCGCCTACGCCCTGCCCTGCTCCCCAAATGGTTTTCCAGGCCGGCGGACGGTCGTCGCGCCGGCGGTAGCTCGCGCCGGGTTCCGGCGCGGGCAGGTTGTCCGGGTCGAGGCCAGCCGCGACGACCGATGGCTTCAGGTAATTGCCGTGCACGCCGGAGAACAGCGGCGTGTAGACGATATCGGCCGCGCTCGCATCGACGATCATCGACTTGTAGGCGTCGCCGGCATTCGATTCGCACGTCGCGATGAACCGGGTGCCGATGTAGGCGAGGTCTGCGCCCATCGCCTGCGCGGCGAGTATGCCGCTGCCGGTGGACATCGCGCCGGAGAGCGCGATCAGGCCGTCGTAGAACGCACGCACTTCGGACACCAGCGCGAACGGCGACAGCGTGCCGGCATGCCCGCCGGCGCCGGCGCAGACCAGGATCAGCCCGTCGACCCCGGCCTTCAGTGCGCGCTGCGCGTGCCGGGTGCTGATGACATCGTGCAGAACGATGCCGCCATAGGCATGGATGCGCGGCACGATGTCGTCGGGCGCCGACAGCGACGTGATCACCACGGGCACCCGGTTGGCCACCACGACCTCGAGGTCGTGTTCGAGGCGCGCGTTGGCCTTGTTCACGATCAGGTTCACCGCATGAGGCGCAACCGGGTCCCCGGGGTGCGCCGCTGCGTACGCAGTGCAGGCAGCGGTGATCTGCCTGAGCCACGCGTCGAGCAGTTCCGGCGGACGCGCGTTGAGCGACGGGATTGAACCGATGATGCCGCTGGTGCACTGAGCGATCACGAGTTCCGGCCCCGAGATCAGGAACATCGGGGCTCCGATCACCGGCAACGACAGTCGCCCCCGCAGGACCATGGGCAGCGCCATCAGCCGGCCCGGGCGCCGGCCGCCCGTGGGACGCCCGACCTCGGGTCTACCACTGGCGCGCCGTACAGGTGCCCCTGCGCCCAGTCGACGCCGAGGTCGCGCAGCACGCTGGCCGTAACGGCATCCTCCACGCATTCGGCAACCGTGGTCAGGCGGAACTTCCGGGCGGTAACGACGATCGTTTCGAGCAGTTGCCGGATACGCGAATCGCCGACCGCCCGCGCGACCATCCAGCCCTCGATCTTCAGGAACCGGATCGGCAGGTCGGCCAGGTACTGGAACGAAGAATAGCCGCTGCCGAAATCATCGAGCGAGAGCAGGAAGCCGGCATCGACCAGCGGCTTGAGGTGCGCCTTCAGCGATGCGAAATCGCTACCCTGACGTTCGGTGATCTCGATCACGAAGCTGCGCTCGCCCGATTCCGGGATGCGGGCGCTCGCCGCCCGCTCGATCAGGCGGTCGATGCTCCGTGCGCTGGCGAGGAACTGCGAGGACAGATTGATGAAGCAGGTGAGGCGTCCGTCGGCGGCGGTGGCGGTCAACGTGTACTCGGCGATGGCCTCGTCGATCTCGGCGCACAGATGCAGCGATTCCGCCGCCTCGAGGAACTCGGAGGCCGGGATCACGCGGTCGTCCGGCGTGATGATGCGCGCAAGCGCCTCGACCCCGACCTGTTCGCCGCTGCGCAGGTCGATGATCGGCTGGAAGGCCGCGACCACGCGCGACTCCTGCAGTGCGGTCCTGACCTGTGAACGCTCCCATACGACGCTGCCCCGATGCACCTCGGCCGTGCCGATGCACAGCACGCGGTCGCGACCGGTCTGCTTCGCTTCGTACAGCAGCCCGTCCGCCTCGGCGAGCATCTTCGCCGGCGACTCGAGCGCCGGTCGGTACACCGACATACCCAGGCTGACCGTCACGGCAGGCTCGGTACCGCCCGGCGGCGCCGATGCGCTCACATGTTTGCGCATCCGCTCCCCGGCAGCCAGCGCCCCGGCAGCATCCAGCCCGTGGAAGCAGATCAGGAACTCCTCGCCACCCCAGCGCGCGACCCAGTCGCCACCGCGCAGTGTGGTATTCACCACCTGCGCGACACGGCGCAGCGTACGGTCCCCGACCTCATGGCCGAACTGGTCGTTGACACGCTTGAAATGGTCGATGTCGAGCAGCCCCAGCGCGAACGACGAGCGCATGCGCCGGGCACGGTTCCATTCGAGTTGCAGCCGCGCCTCGGCCGCACGCCGGTTAGGCAGGCCGGTGAGGTAATCCTCCATGGCCAGCCGGGTGATCTCCTGCTCGGCCTGCTTGCGTTCCGACACGTCACGGCCGACCGAGAGCCAGTGTTCGACCAGGCCGTCGCTACCGGTCACCGGCACCACGGACAGGTCGATCCAGAACGGCGTACCGTCCTTGCGGTAGTTCACCAGTTCGGCGCGAACGGGCTGCCCGATGCGCATCGTCGCACGCAGGCGATCCAGTGCGGTTCCGGGCGTCTTGCGTCCCTGCAGGAAGCCCGGATGGCGGCCGAGCACCTCGTCGGGCTCGTACCCCGTGACCTTCACGAACGCCTGGTTCACGTACTCGATCTGGAACGACGCATCGGTGATCAGGACGAGATCGTTGGACGCCTCCACCGCGGCCGACAGCAGGCGCCGCTGTGCGATGTCGCGGTCCGTCCGCGATACGTTGACCGCCATGCACTGCAGCTCGTCGTGCTCGGCCGCCTGCTGCATGAAGGCAATGATGTCGAGCGTTACCCGTTCGCGGCCTACGCCGAGCGTACGCACCTGCGCGCGCCCGGGACGACCGCTCTTCACCGACTGTTCGACGATCTCGACCAGCTTCTCGCCCGGGATGAAACGTCCGGCCGGCACGCCGATCAGGTGCTTCGGCTCGGTGCCGAGGAACCCGGCAAAGGCTTCGTCGGCCTGCACGATGAGGCCATCGGTCACGCGCAGCGAGAAACGCCCGATGCTCAGCGCGTCGAGGAACTCGTCCTGCAGCTGCTCGGTGAGGCGGCGCTCGCGCTGCGAGACCGCGAGCATCAGTTCAGCCAGCGCTGCGTCGACCAGCAGGGTGGTCAGCCGGTCCGAAGTCTCGAGCGCCTCGATCAGGTGAGGCCAGGGCGCGGGGCCAGCTGCCGCCGCTGCGTCAAGCGCATCATGCAGCGATGCCTCGGCGGCGAGCAATCCGTGCCAGATCTGGTCAGCCGCTGTAGTTGCCGCCGGATCGGCTGCCGAGTCGATCGGGGCTGAAGCCGGGACCGCCGGCAGGATTGACGTACGCGCCGCGAGGCGCGGCACCGGGTCGCCGGCCGCAGCCGCGGCGATCGCCCGCCGCACCAGGCTGCGATTTTCGTCGAGCGAGCGCAGCAGCGGCGCAAAGCGCCGGCCGTCACCAGCGCCGGGACGGTCGTTCACCACCTGCGGGCGTTCAGCTGCACGCCGCCCCGCTGGTCACCGCCGCTGCCCGCGCGCCCAGGGTCCGCTCGCCACTGCCAGGCTGCAGTACGCCGCGCCTGACCGCGGTCATCTCGGCCAGTATCGATACCGCGATCTCGGGCGGCGTCTTGCTGCCGATCGGCAGGCCCACGGGCCCGAACAGGCGTGCGATCTCGGCCTCCGACACGTCGAAGTCGGCGAGCCGCCGGCGGCGCTTCTCGTTGTTGGAGCGCGACCCCAGCGCGCCGACGTAGAAGGCCGGCGACTTCAGTGCCTCCATCAGCGCAAGGTCATCGAGCTTGGGATCGTGGGTCAGTGCCACCACCGCGCAACGACCGTCCAGTTCCATCGCCACCACCGTGTCATCAGGCATGGTGCGCACCAGGTCGACCCCGGGAACATCCCATCCGAAAACGTATTCGTCACGAGGGTCGCATACCGTCACGCGATAGTCGAGCGTGCGCGCCATCTCGGCGAGGTAGCGCGACAGCTGGCCGGCGCCGATCACCAGCAGGCGCCAGAGCGGGCCGTGGACGGTCTGCAGCGTCTTGCCGTTGAACGAAAGCGTGGAATCGCGCGAGCCGGGCACGAGGCTCATGCGCCCGCTCTCCATGTCGAGGGTGCGCACGGTGAGTTCGCGCCGGTCGTTCGCCGCGAGCAGCTGTTCGAGCATCTCCAGCACGTGCGGATCCTGCGCGGGGTCGACCACCGGCTCGACCACGATCGCAAGGCGGCCGCCGCAGGGCAGGCCGAAACGCTCCGCCTGTTCGCGGGTGACGCCATAGGTGAGCAGCTTGGGATGCAACGGGGCTGCCTCGCCGGTGAGCTTTGCGATCATGTCGTCTTCGACGCAGCCGCCGGAGACGGAACCCGACACCATGCCGTCGCCGCGGATCGCCAGCATCGCGCCGACCGGACGCGGCGCCGAGCCCCAGGTTTCCACGACCGTGGCCAGGGTCACCCCATGCCCGGCGCGGCGCCAGGCGACCGCCGAACGCAGCACTTCAAGATCGACGCTGTCCATCGCAACTGCCTCCCGCAGAACAAACATCTAGTTTATCCGCTGCAACGCCGCACGTCCGCGCGGCGGCAGGTTGCGCGACCGCAGTATTGCCGGCCCATGGACCGGGGCGATCAGGCGCGCCGCCAGAGCGTGCCGCCCGCCCCGTCCTCGAGCACGACGCCGGCGGCCAGCAGGTCGGCCCGTATCGCATCGGCAGTCGCGAAATCGCGCGCCTTCTTCGCCGCGGCACGCTCGGCGATCTTCGCCTCGATGGCTGCCGGGGCGAGGGCGTCGGCAGATGCGTCTCCCGCCGCCGACTGCAGGAACAGCAAAGGGTCACGCTCGAGCAGACCGAGGCTGCGGCCCAGGGCGTTCAGAAGCTGGGCCACCGCAGGGTCGCGACTGCGGTTCAGCTCGCCCGCCAGGTCGAACAGCACGGCGATCGCCTCTGGCGTGTTGAAGTCGTCGTCCATGGCTGCCCTGAAGCGAGCCGCATACGGCTCGTCCCAGTCGATCGCGATCGGCGGCACATCGAAGCCCTTGAGCGCGGTGTAGAGGCGCGCCAGCGCCTGGCGCGCATCGTCGAGGTGACGGTCGGAATAGTTCAGCGGGCTGCGGTAGTGCGCGCGGGCGATGAAGAAGCGCACCACCTCGGCATCATAGCGCCCGAGCACCTCGCGCACGGTGAAGAAGTTGCCGAGCGACTTGGACATCTTCTCGTCATCGACGCGCACGAATCCGTTGTGCATCCAGTAGCGAACGAAAGGTCGTCCGTTCGCACCCTCGGACTGTGCAATCTCGTTTTCGTGGTGGGGAAACTGCAGGTCCTGGCCTCCGCCGTGGATATCGAAGGTCTCGCCCAGCAGCGCCGCGGACATCGCGGAGCACTCGATGTGCCAGCCCGGGCGGCCACGTCCCCAGGCCGACTCCCAGAACGGCTCCCCCTCCTTGCTGCGCTTCCACAACACGAAATCGAGCGGGTCGCGCTTGCCGGAATTGACCTCGACGCGTTCGCCCGCGCGCAGATCCTCCAGCGACTTGCCGGACAGTCTTCCGTAGCCGGCGAAGTCGCGCACCGAATAGTTCACGTCGCCGTCGCTGGCGACATAGGCGAGCCGGTTGCGCTCGAGCCGGTCGATGATCGCCTGCATCTGCGGCACGTATTCGGTCGCGCGCGGCTCGTGGTCGGGCCTGATGACCCCGAGCGCCGCGGCATCCTCGTCCATTGCATCGATGAACCGCTGGGTGAGGGTGCCGATCGACTCGCCGTTCTCGGCCGCGCGACGGATGATCTTGTCATCGATGTCGGTGATGTTGCGCACATAGGTGACCTCGTAGCCGCTGGCGCGCAGCCAGCGGGTAACCAGGTCGAACACCACCATCACCCGGGCATGCCCCAGGTGGCAGTAATCGTAGACGGTCATGCCGCAAACATACATGCGGACCCTGCCCGGCTCGAGCGGGACGAACGGCTGCTTGTCGCGTGCCAGCGTGTTGTAGATTCGGAGCATCGTCGTCCCGGAGAAACGGTTGCTGGGAGATTACTTTTCGCGGCCTTGCTGCTAGAATCGGGCACTTGACCGATAACGTAAGCCTTTGTCCTGATTCACTATTTACAAAGTCCGGCGAGAAAAATATAACATATGCAGTCCCTGCCAACCGCCATAGTCGCCGCCGGGGCCCCAACCGGCCCGAGTGTGATGTCTCCACGGGCGTCCCTGCGTGGCCGAATCCGCAGCGGCACGGCGATCCTGGCCCTGCTCGCCGGCATCCTCTGCGCACCGGGCGGCGCGCTCGCCGACGATCTGAACGACGTGCAGGCGCTGGTCAGGCAGGGCAACCTGACCCAGGCGACCGATCGGCTGAACGCGTACCTCGCGAAGAATCCGAAAGACGCGCGCGGGCGTTTCCTGCGCGGCCTGATTCTCACCGAACAGAAGCGCCCTGCCGACGCCATCCGCGTTTTCGTGGCGCTGACCGAGGAATATCCGGAACTGCCTGAGCCCTACAACAACCTGGCCGTGCTCTACGCGGCACAGGGGCAGTTCGACCGCGCACGGCAGATGCTCGAGTCGGCGATACGCACGCATCCGAGCTACGCCACCGCGCACGAGAACCTCGGCGACATCTACGCGAAGATGGCCTCCGAAGCCTATGATCGGGCGCTGCAGCTCGATCGCTCCAACACGGGCGTGCAGACCAAGCTCTCGCTGATCCGCGAGCTGTTCTCGGCCAACCCGAAGTTCCAGCGTCAGCCGCTCGCCGGCGATTCGCCGAAGCAGGTCGCGATCGTCAGCCCGGCCGCACCAACGGCGCCCGCGGGTCAGCCGGTCAAGGGCGCGGCGGCACCCGCATCTGCAGCGCTTCCAGCACCCGCAGTCAGCCGGCCGGTGGCCATACGCGAAACCGCCCCTGCTGCGGCCGATGCCCAGGCCGCACACGCCAGGGCGACCGCAGCGGCCACCGCCACGCCGCCGCTGGCTGCCTCCCCCGCCACAGCGACACCGGCGGTGGCGCCGGCCGCTGCGTCTTCCGTTGCCGCTACCGAAGACGTGTTGCGTACCGTAGAGCAATGGGCGCAGGCGTGGTCGACGAACGACGTGAACCGCTACCTCGCGTTCTATTCGAAGGATTTCAAGGTACCCGGCGGCGAGACGCGGACAGACTGGGAGAGGGGCCGGCGCGACCGGATCGCCAAGCCCAGGAAGATCGAGGTGAGCGTGAGCGCGCCACAGGTCAAGCCGCTCGGGCCCAATCGCATGTCGGTCGCGTTCCGCCAGGATTACCGTTCGCCGACGCTGAAAGCAAGCTCGCCGAAGACGCTGACGCTGGTGCGCGTCGGTGATCGCTGGCTGATCGAGCAGGAGCAGGTAGGCCGGTGATCGACCTCGTCACATCGTCCGCTTGAGCAGTGCATCGTGAGCGCGCCGTGAGGTTCTTCAGCCGTACGTGGCGGGGCCGAATGAACGCCCTCGCAGCTCCGGTCGTGGCGCTGTCCCTGCTGTCCCTGCTGGCCTCTGCGGGCATTGCGCTGTTGCTGCTGGTCGGGCTGGCGGAAGATGTCCATGTGCCAGGCAAGACACCGGGCAGCGGTGGCAGCGCGGGTGCTGCGCCGGGCGCGGACACGGCGGCGCCTGCATCCGCGGCGAACACCGCGGCCTCGTTGCGCGTCAGCAGCGAGGTGGAGGCCTCGCTGGTGCGTGGCATCCTGGAGATCGCGCGCAGCCGACCGGACGTCGCGCTCGCGGAGATCGATCAGGTCCTGCTCGACAATCCCAACTTCCGGCTGGCGTACCTGGTGCGCGGCGACCTGCTGCTTGCCCGTGCCCGGCCGATCACCGACTTCGGCAACCCGGCGAAGGCGGCAGCAGAGCCTGCGACCGGACCGCCCGACCGTACCGAACGCATCGACGACCTGCGCGCCGAAGCGCGGGCACGGCTCAGCCGGCTCGCCGCCGAACCGCCACCCGGGCGAGTCCCGGGCCACATCCTGCAGCTCGACCCGAGACAGCGTTACGCGATTGTCGTCGACAGCGCGAAGTCGACGCTGTACGTCTTCGAACAGGTCGAAGGCCGATTGCGCTACCTGAAGGATTACTACATCAGCGTCGGCCGCAACGGCATCGACAAGATGTTCGAGGGCGACAAGCGAACGCCGCTGGGCGTCTACCACGTGCGCGCGAACCTGCCGCGCCAGAAGCTGCCCGACTTCTACGGCAGCGGTGCGCTGCCGATCAACTATCCGAACGAACTCGACCGGATCGAAGGACGCACCGGCCACGGCATCTGGCTGCATGGCGTGCCGTCCGACACCTTCGCCCGGCCGCCACAGTCGTCGGACGGCTGCGTGGTGCTCGCCAACGCCGACTTCGATGCCCTGCTGCCGCTGGTTCAGATAGGCCTCACGCCGGTGGTGATCGCACCGCGCATCGACTGGGTCGACGCGGGCGCAGTCGAAGCGACCCGCGCATCGCTGGCCCGAGCGGTCGAGGCCTGGCGCCGAGACTGGGAAGGACGCGACATGAAGGCATACCTGCGGCATTATTCGCCCGCGTTCAGCAGCGGCGGCGCGGCACGCGACCTCGCCGCGTGGTCGGAACAGAAGGGCAGGGTCAACGCCAGCAAGACATGGGTGCGCATTGGACTGCGCAACACCAGCATGTTCCTGGATCCGAACCGCGATAACCTCGCGGTCGTGCAGTTCGAGCAGGACTACGCCAGCAACAACCTCAACCAGCAGATGCGCAAGCGCCAGTACTGGAAACTGGAAGGCGGCACGTGGCGCATCGTCTACGAAGGCGACGCGTGACCCCGGCGACGACGGGGGGCATTGCGCCGACACGCTAAAGGGAGTCGATGTGCAGAGACTGATCCGGAGTTGGTTCCTCAAGGTCGTACCGCAACTGCTCGTCCCGCTGATGCTCGGCGTCGGCGTGTCGGGCGGCGCGCTCGCGCAGAAGAATCCGCGCGTCGAGTTCACGACCAGCTACGGGCCGATCGTGGTCGAGCTGTATCCCGACCGCGCACCCGAGACAGTTCGCAACTTCCTCCAGTACGTCAAGGACGGTCATTACGAAGGCACGGTGTTCCACCGCGTCATCCGAGGCTTCATGGTGCAGGGCGGTGGCTTCACCGTCGACTTCAAGGAAAAGCCGACGCGCGAGCCGATAAAGAACGAGGCCGAAATGACCTTCAAGGCCGGGCTGCGGCACGAGATCGGTACGCTGGCGATGGCGCGCACGCGCGATCCGCACAGCGCGACCGCGCAGTTCTTCATCAACGTGGCCCGCAACGACTTCCTCGACTTCCGCGAGCGTACGGTCGTCGGCTTCGGCTATGTCGTGTTCGGCCGTGTGATCAAGGGTCTCGAGACCATCGACCAGATGCTGCAGGTGCCCACCGGTCCGGGCGGGCCGTTCAAGACCGACGTGCCGGCCAAGCTGCCGGTGATCGAGAAGGTGACGATCCTCGGCACCGGCCGCTGAACGCCTGCCGGGATCCGCGCCCTTCGTCCACAACCCCAGAGGAGTGATTCGACCATGATCAGACTGCACACCAGCGCCGGCGCGATCGGCATCGAACTCGACGCCGCCAAGGCCCCGATCACGGCGGCCAACTTCATCGAATACGTGAAGGCCGGCCACTACGACAACACGATCTTCCACCGCGTGATCGACGGCTTCATGATCCAGGGCGGGGGCTTCGAACCGGGCATGAAACAGAAGAAGACGCGCGATCCGATCACCAACGAAGCCGACAACGGGCTGAAGAACGACAAGTACACGGTGGCGATGGCACGCACCTCGGAACCGCACTCGGCGTCGGCCCAGTTCTTCATCAACGTGGCCGACAACGATTTCCTGAACTTCACCTCGCCGACCGCACGCGGCTGGGGCTATTGCGTGTTCGGCAAGGTGGTCGAAGGAATCGAGGTTGTCGACCAGTTGCGCGGCGTGGCGACGTCCACGCGCGCGGGCCACCAGGACGTACCGACCGAAGACGTAGTGATCACCCGCGCGGAAGTCGTCGAGGCCTGATCCGAAGCCTGCGCCGGGACACGGCGGACCGCATGGCGTCCGGCTCAACGCTGCTGGTCTCGGACCTGCACCTGTCGGCGTCGCGGCCTGCCACCACGGCGGCCTTCATCGGCCTGCTCACCGGCGCAGCCCGCGACGCTGCGGAGCTGTACATCCTGGGGGATCTCTTCGACTACTGGATCGGCGACGAAGAGATCGACGATCCGGCCATCCGGCCGGTGATCGATGCGCTGGCAGCCGTTTCCGCCGGCGGTACGTCAGTGCTGTTCATGCACGGCAACCGTGACTTCCTGGTAGGTCAGCGATTCGCCGAGGCAACCGGCGTGCAGTTGCTGTCCGATCCGCTGCTGGTCGAGCTCGAGGGCATGCCGACGCTGCTGCTTCACGGCGATACCCTGTGCACGGAGGACGACGGCTACAACCGCTTCCGGGCGACCGTGCGCGACCCGGCGTGGCAGGCAGCCTTCCTCGCACGGCCGCTTGTCGAGCGGCGTGCCGAGGCTCAGCGACTGCGCGCGATCAGCGAACGCGAGAAGCAGTCCAAATCCGCCGAGATCATGGACGTGACGCCGTCCGAAGTGCTGCGCGTGCTGCGCGAGACCGGCTATCCACGGCTGGTGCATGGGCATACGCACCGGCCGATGCAGCATGTGCATCCGGTCGACGGCCGCTCATGCGAGCGGTGGGTGCTGCCCGACTGGCACGACACCGCGACCGGACTCGCTGCAGATCGCCGCACGCTGCGGCGTTTCTGAGCCCGGAGGGGGCGCCAGGGGTCAGGCGTCGAGCCCGCGCGCCAGGTCGGCCTTCAGGTCGACCACCGCTTCCAGGCCGACCGCGATCCGGATCAGCCCCTCGGTGACACCGGCGGCGTCGCGCGTAGCCTGCGGAATGCGCCCATGAGTGGTGGTTGCGGGGTGGGTGATCGTCGTCTTGGTATCGCCGAGGTTGCCGGTGATCGACATCAGCCGGGTGGAGTCGATCACGCGCCAGGCGGCCTCGCGACCGCCCTTCACTTCGAACGACACCACACCGCCGCCGCTCTTCTGCTGGCGCATCGCCAGTGCGTGTTGCGGATGCGACGCAAGGCCGGGATAGAGTACACGCGATACCTTCGGATGCTTCTCGAGCCAGGTCGCCAGTTCGAGCGCGCGTGCACTATGTGCCTCCATCCGGATACCCAGCGTCTCCATGCCCTTCAGGCAGACCCATGCGTTGAACGGACTCATCGACGGCCCGGCATTGCGCATGAACTGCAGCATCGGGCCGTGGATCAGCGCCCTGCTGCCGAGCACCGCGCCACCGAGCACCCGTCCCTGGCCATCGAGGTACTTGGTGGCCGAGTGGATGATGATGTCGGCCCCCAGTTCCAGCGGCCGCTGCAACGCCGGCGAGCAGAAGCAGTTGTCGACGATCAGTACCGCGCCTGCGCGATGCGCGATCGCGGCCAGTGCACCGATGTCGGACACTTCGGTCAGCGGGTTCGAGGGCGTCTCGATAAAGAACATCTTCGTGTTCGGGCGCACCGCGCCTTCCCAGGCAGCCGGGTCCGTCGGCGGTACGAACGACACCTGCATGCCGAACTTCTCGAAGAAGTTGGTGAACAGTTGCACGGTCGAGCCGAACACACCCTGCGAGATCACCACATGGTCGCCGGCCTTGAACAGGGCCATGGTGATCGCGAGGATGGCAGACATGCCGGACGCGGTCGCCACACAGCACTCGGCGCCTTCCAGTGCGGCCAGCCGTTCCTCGAACGCGGTGACCGTCGGGTTGGTGAAGCGCGAATAGACGTTGCGCCCCTCGATACCCTTCTGGAACGCCTCCGCCGCCTGCGCTGCGTTGTCGAACACGAAGCTGGAGGTAAGGTACATCGCCTCGCTGTGTTCGCCGAACTGGCTGCGGTGGATGCCGGTGCGCACGGCGAGCGTGTCTGAGTGATACTTTTCCATCAATCGATTCTGCGACGCCGATACACAGGCTGTCAAACGACCGGCCACTGAAGGCGGCGGTACCGGCGCCGGGGTACCCTCCCCCTTCCGCAGACATGACGAAGCAGGAGGACGCCGATGCACACCACCCCCGCCGCCGAGCCCGCGATGACCGAACAGCGATCGAGCATGGCAGCGACCGGCATCGGGCGCTCCGCGAGGATGCTTGCCCGGGCGTGCGCCGCAGCCTCGCTGCTGGCTCTCCCGGCCATGGCCGTACGCGCGCAGCCGGCGGCGCAGGCGCTGGCCGGCAGCCAGGCCTTCCCGGCCGGGCCGGTACGCATCGTCGTGCCGTTCGCGCCCGGCGGCTCCACCGACGCCATGGCACGCATCGTCGCGCAACGCCTGGGCGACCGCATCCGGCAGCCGGTGCTCGTCGAGAACCGTGCCGGTGCCAACGGCACGATCGGTGCTGCCCATGTCGCCAAGGCACCCGGTGACGGTCGCACGCTGCTGCTGGTGCAGGCCGGCTATGCGTCCAACCCGAGCCTGTTCAAGAACCTGCCCTACGACCAGTCGCGCGACCTGCTGCCGGTGACCAACCTGGCATCCGGACCGCTCGTGCTGGTCGTGCATCCGTCGCTGCCGGTCCGCTCGGTGAAGGAACTGATCGCGCTCGCGCGCGCAAAGCCGGGAGCGCTGAACGTCGGGGTACCGGGTACCGGCTCGCTGAACCACCTCGCAGCCGAGCTGTTCAACCTGAATACCGGTATCCGGATGACCAGCGTCCCGTACAAGGGCACCGGTGGCGCACTCGCCGACGTGCTGGCCGGCAACGTCGAGGCGTACTACATGAACCTGGTGCTGAGCGTCCCGTACGTGAAGTCGGGCAAGCTCCGGGCACTGGGCGTGACCAGCGCCAGGCGCTCGACGATCGCGCCGGACCTGCCGGCGATCGTGGAGGCCGGCGTACGCGACTTCGACCTCACCACCTGGTTCGGCCTGCTCGCTCCCGGCACTACGCCGCGCGAGGTGATCGGCCGCGTCCACTCGGAGATCGTGCAGGTGCTCGGGCTCGCCGACGTACGCGAGCGGATGGCTGGCGATGGCCTGGCGGTGGTCGGCGACACGCCGGAGCAGTTCGCCGCCTTTCTCGCCACCGAGACCGAGAAGGCTGCCCGGATCATCAAGACCGCCGGCATCAGCGTCGGCCAGTGATCGGGCGGGCGGTCAGATGACCGTCTTGTCCGGCAGGATGGTGCCGAGTACGCGCAGGTAGTTGCCACCGAGGATGGCCGCGATGTCGTCCTCGGCGTAGCCGTGGCGCTGCAGCCCGTCGATCAGGTTCGGCAGGTCCTCGATCTCCTCGAAGCCGCGCACGACCAGCGGTTCGGCACCCGGCGTGTGCCCGTCCCGGATGCTGCGCGGGCCATCGTACTTGACGAAGTCCATGCCCAGGGCCATGTGCTCCACGCCGACCAGGCCGACGATATAGTCGATGTGCCGAAGCATCTGCTCGATCGACGACTCCTTGCCGGCGACGGTGAACGGCAGCGCGAGGATGCCGATGACGCCACCCTGTGCGGCGATCGCCCGGATCTGCTCGTCGTCGAGGTTGCGCATGTGGTCGTATACGCCGCAGGCATTGGCATGGCTGACGATCAGCGGCGCGGTGGCCACCTCCAGCGACTGGTAGAAGCCGGCCCTGGCCATGTGCGACAGGTCTACGACCATGCCCAAACGGTTCATCTCCCGGATCACGTCGACACCGAAGCGGGTCAGCCCGCCGCCGGTACGGTTCTCCCAGACCCCGTCGCCGAGCTCGTTGCGCAGGTTCCAGGTGGGCTGCATCGAGCGCACGCCCAGCCGGTAGAAATTGCGCAGCTGCGCGAGGCCGCCCTGCAGGGGTTTGCCGCCCTCGAGGTGCAGGATGAACTTGACGTGGTCGTGCAGGCGCGCGACCGGCAGGTCGCCGCGGGTCTTCACGAGCGAGAAGCGGCTGCC
>CANGXU010000016.1 GCA_947457885.1 Betaproteobacteria bacterium | reverse complement strand
GCCGCGCAGCGCTCGATGGATGCAGGCACGCTCTCGGCCGAGGTACATCGCCAGCTGTGCGCGCTGCTGCCCGCACTGCCGGCACCCGCCTGGACCAAGGTGATCACTGAACGGCAGGCCACCTTTTCCTGCACGCCCGGACTGCAGCGCCCGGGTACGCTCACCGCGGCGCCGGGCGTGGTGCTGGCCGGCGACCATGTCGCGAGCGACTATCCGGCGACGCTGGAAGGCGCGGTGCGCAGCGGCCTGCAGGCGGCCGACGCAGTACTCGTCCACCTTTGTACCGGATGACCTGCGACACGCATCGACCGACAGACGATAATCGCGCCCCGCCGCCGCGCGGACGAAACCCCAGGACACGAAAGAAATGCACTCATTCCGACTGCCCGACACCTACTCGCCCGCCACCGACTGCCTGCGCGACCGGGTCGTGATGGTCACCGGTGCCGGGCAGGGTCTCGGCCGCGCCGTGGCGCTCGCCTGCGCGCGGCACGGTGCACACGTCGTGCTGCACGGGCGCCGGCAGAAGAAGCTCGATGCGGTCTACGACGAGATCGTCGCCTCGGGAGGGCCGGAGCCGGCGCTGTTCGCACTCGACCTCACAAAGGCGACCGATGCCGATTTCCAGGCGACCGCTGCGGCGATCGGTGCCCAACTCGGCCGGCTGGACGCGCTGGTGCACTGCGCGGTCCATGTCGACCAGTTGCGCCCCCTCGACGACGAGACGGTCGACCGCTGGCTGTCGGTTCTGCGGGTGAACCTCGTCGCCGCAGCGGCGCTGAACCGCGCGTGCCGGCCGCTGCTGCAGGCCTCGCCGTCGGCATCGGTAGTGCTCACGGTCGAGTCGCACGCGCTGTCACCATCGATGTTCTGGGGCAGCTTCGCGCTGTCGAAGCAGGCGCTGCTGTCCCTGGTGGCAGTGCAGGCGCAGGAGTGGCGCGTGTTTCCCAACCTGCGCATCAATGCGCTGCTGCCCGGCCCGGTGGCCACGCCGCAGCGCAATCGCACCCACCCCGCCGAGGACGCGTCGCTGCTGCCCGGCCCGGACAGCATGGCTGCCGGCTACCTGTACCTGCTGGACCCCGCCGGCGCACCGGTATCGGGAGGACTGCTGGACATGAGCGCTGGCCCGGCCAGCACAGGCATGCCCGCCGAATAAGGGGCCCGGCGCCCCCGATGCGCCGGGCGCTTCAGGTCAGGGCCTTCGGCAGGTTGTCGCGGATGCGCTCGGGGATCGGCGTGGACTTCTGGGTCTCGTGGTCGATCCAGACCATCACGGCCTCACCCTCCGCGTAGACCAGCGAGGCGTCCTTCGCGTCGCGCAAAACGTAACGGTGGCGGAAGCTGCTGCGTCCGGGAACGGCGCAGTGGACAAGAATCTCGAGGGTGGCCGGATAAACGACCGAGCGGATGTACCTGCAGGAGGTCTGCGCGACGACCGGCCCCTTCCCCTCGCCGTGCCGGTCGGGCGCGAAACGATCGAACCATTCGATCCGGGCCTGCTCGGTGAATCGAAAGTACTGCACGTTGTTCACATGACCCTGGGCGTCCATGTCGCCCCAGCGCACCGGCAGCGTGACGGTCAGCATCAGTTCATGGTCGTCGGTGAAGGAGGCGGGTTTCGAGGGCAGGTGTGGAGTGTCGGCGGGCATGGGACTGTCTTGGAAAGTGGGTCAGGGAGAAGCATGGCGGGGGTGTCGAACGCGCCCGAGGGCGAGCGCCCGAAACGATTCCGATAGAATGCGAGGTTACCCGACGTTGTCCCGGCGCTGCGCGCTGGCGTCGGACGCGAGTGTTGATCGATCCGACACGATGGAGTCTGCATTGAGCGCATCACACGACGGTCCCCACCCCGCCTCCGGCGCCGCGGCTGCTGCGCGTACCGACCGGGAGTCGATGCCCTACGACATCGTGGTCGTCGGTGCCGGCCCGGCGGGCCTGTCCGCCGCAATCCGTGTCAGGCAGCTGGCCGCGGAAGCCGGACGCGAAGTCAGCGTCTGCGTGATCGAGAAAGGATCGGAGGTCGGCGCACACATCCTGTCGGGCGCCGTGATGGACCCGCGCGCGATCGACGAACTGCTGCCCGACTGGAAGGCCATGGGCGCACCGCTGCAGGTCGAAGTCAGCGAGGACCGCTTCCTGTTCCTCACGCAGACCGGCCAGTACCAGGTGCCGAACCCGCTGCTGCCCGACTGCTTCCGCAACCACGGCAACTACGTTATCAGCCTGGCCAACGTCTGCCGCTGGCTGGCGACCCAGGCCGAGGCGCTGGGCGTGGACATATTCCCCGGCTTCGCGGCGACCGAGGTGCTGTTCGACGAAACCGGCGCGGTGCGCGGCGTCGCGACTGGCGACATGGGCGTCGACCGCTCGGGCGCGCGAACGGCCGCGTTCCAGCCCGGCATGGAACTGCATGCGGCATACACGCTGTTTGCCGAAGGCTGCCGTGGCCAGCTCGGCCGCCAGCTCGAGGCCCGCTTCGACCTGCGTGTCGGTCGCGATCCACAGACCTATGGCATCGGCCTGAAAGAGTTGTGGCAGGTCGATCCGGCGAAGCACCAGCCCGGGCTGGTCGTGCACACCGCCGGATGGCCGCTCGACCGGGATACCTACGGTGGCTCGTTCCTGTACCACCTCGACGACAACCAGGTCGCGATCGGTTTCGTGGTCGGGCTCGGCTACCGCAATCCCTACCTGAGCCCGTTCGACGAATTCCAGCGCTACAAGCAGCACCCTTCGATCCGCGGCTTCCTGGAAGGCGGCAAGCGCATCGCCTACGGCGCGCGCGCGATCGCAGCAGGCGGACTGCAGTCCTTGCCGAAGCTGGTGTTCCCGGGCGGAGCGCTGATCGGCTGCGATGCCGGCTTCCTGAACGCGTCGCGCATCAAGGGCAGCCATGCGGCGATCAAGTCCGGCATGCTGGCCGCCGAGGCTGCGTTCGCCGCGCTGGGTGATGGGCGCAGCGCAGACGAGTTGTCCGCTTACCCGGCCGCGTTCGAGGCCAGCTGGCTGCACGATGAACTGCATCGTGCGCGCAACTTCAAGCCTTCGCTGTCGAAGGGACTGTTCACCGGCGCGTTGCTGGTGGGTATCGACCAGGTCCTGCTGCGCGGCAAGGCGCCATGGACGATGCACCACGCCTGTGCCGACCACGAGACGCTGCTCGACAAGCGCGAGGCGAAGCCGATCGCCTATCCGAAGCCCGACGGGGTGATCTCGTTCGACCGGCTGTCGTCGGTGTTCCTGTCGAATACCAACCACTCCGAAGACCAGCCGGTGCACCTGACGCTGAAGGATCCGACGGTACCGGTGCGGATCAACCTCGAGCGCCATGATGCGCCGGAGCAGCGGTACTGCCCGGCAGGCGTCTACGAGATCGTGAACGACACGGTCGATGGCCAGGCGACGCCGCGCCTGCAGATCAACGCGCAGAACTGCGTGCACTGCAAGACCTGCGACATCAAGGACCCGACGCAGAACATCGTCTGGGTCGCCCCCGAAGGCGGAGGCGGCCCGAACTACCCGAACATGTGAAGCGCCCGGCTTCACCGCGAACGAGCGAGGCAGGCCCGGAGATGAGTGCACTGACCGATTCCCCCGCGTGGAGGGCGCTCGAGGCTCACCAGCGCACGATCGCATCACGGCACCTGCGCGAGTGGTTCGCGGCGGAACCCGATCGCGCGGCACGTCATTCTCTCGAAGGTGCCGGTCTGTTCGTCGATTTCTCCAAGCATCGGGTCGACGACCGCGCGCTGGATCTGTTGCACCGGCTGGCCGTGCAGCAGGATGTCGAGGGCTGGCGCGACCGCATGTTCTCGGGCGAAGCGGTGAACACTGGCGAAGGGCGTGCGGCCCTGCATACCGCACTGCGCAGGCCCGTTTCGATGCCGCTGCCGGTCGACGGCGTGGACGTGATGCCGGCAGTGGCCGAGGTCCTCGGCCGCATGCGAGTGTTCTGCGAGGCGGTGCGCAGCGGCGACCGCCGGGGCCACACCGGACGACGCTTCACCGACGTCGTCAACATCGGCATCGGCGGCTCGGACCTGGGACCGGCGATGGTCACCGAGGCGCTGCAGCCCTACACCGACGATTGCCTGCGCGTGCACTACGTTTCCAACCTGGATGCTGCAGACCTCGCGACCAGGCTGGCCAGCCTCGACCCCGAGGCCACGCTGTTCATCGTCTGCTCGAAGACCTTCACCACGATCGAGACCATCACCAATGCCGATACCGCCCGCCAGTGGCTGCTCGCGGCAATGGGCGACCCTCGGGCCACCGGTGTGCATTTCGTGGCGGTCAGCACCAACCTCGAGGGGACCCGGCAATTCGGCATCGATCCGGACAACGTGTTCGGTTTCTGGGACTGGGTGGGCGGCCGCTTCTCTCTCTGGTCCGCAGTGGGCCTGGCCGTGATGCTGGCGATCGGGCCCTGTGCCTTCGATGAACTGCTCGCCGGCGCGCGAGCGATGGATGAACACTTCCTGCAGGCGCCGCTCGAGCGCAACCTGCCGGTGCGCATGGGCCTGCTCGGCGCCTGGTACACGAACTTCTTCGGGGCTGCGTCGCATGCGGTGCTGCCTTACGACCAGCGGCTGCACAGGCTCCCCGCCCACCTGCAGCAGCTCGAGATGGAAAGCAACGGCAAGTCGGTCGACCGACAGGGACGGCCGGTCGATCATGCGACCTGCCCGGTAGTGTGGGGCTCACCCGGGACCAACGGCCAGCATGCGTTCTACCAGTTGCTGCACCAGGGCACGCAGCTCATCCCCTCCGATTTCATCATCGCCCGCCAGCCGCACCACTCTCACCCGCAGCACCACCGTCTGCTGGTGGCAAACTGCCTGGCACAGACCGAGGCGCTCGCGTTCGGCAAGACCGGCGACGAGGCGCGTGCCGAACTGGCCATGCGCGGTGTAGCCGGCGAACGCCTCGAGTTGCTGGCTGCAAACCAGACCTTTGGCGGGAACCAGCCCACCACGACGCTGGTGCTCGAACAGCTGGACCCGCATGCCGTGGGTGCCCTGGTGGCGCTCTACGAGCACAAGGTGCTCGTGCAATCCGCACTCTGGAACATCAACCCGTTCGACCAGTGGGGCGTCGAACTTGGAAAGAAACTCGCACTGCGGATCGGCGCCTGCCTGCTGCCTTCAGCCGTGCCGGCCGCCGGCCTCGATGACTCCACTCGGGCCTTGATTGACCGCTTGCGGACATGATCGCCAGAGTAAACCAGCCCCCGCGTCGAGACCGGCAGATCCGCCTGCGCCCTGCGCGATCGAACCCGCGCTAAACCCGGGCTGCAGCCTGCCGCTAAAGGAAAGTCCTCGTCCGCCCGGCGGAGGGGGGTGCGCTCGTGCACGCCGCCGGGCGCGGACGAACTTCCCGGACACCCGGCGCCTCGATGGAAAGTGCTTCTCCGCTCCCCCTGCCCCGGCCATCAGCGACGCGGCACCCCGCCGGCCTTTGGGTCATCCTGTCGGGCATCCTGCTGTTCGTGCTGCTGGCCACCTTCGCGTCATCGCAGCAGAACGATCGCCGCGCACGCTTCGAGTTTCGCCAGGCGGTTGACCGCTACCAGGCGGACGTCGAGCGACAGTTGCGCGGGCTGCAGGTCGCGACCCTGAGCATGGCGGCCGGCATGGCGGTCAGCACCGCACCGGACTCGCGCGCACGCTTCGACCGGCTGGCAGCCGCGCTGAGCGCCAACGAGTCGCGCGGCGCGCTGGGTGCGATCACCCTGCTCGACCGGGTCGAAGATGCCGAGATCACGGCCTGGCGGACGCGCGTGCAGCACCAGTATCCGGAGTACGACGTGCAATCGGGCTGGGAAGCCGTACCCTCGAAGGACCGCCTGCTGGTGCGCAATCGCTGGCCGGCGCGGATGGCCGATGACGCCATCGGGCGCAACATGGGCGCCCAGGTACAGCGCCTGGCCTCAGCCCGGGTTTCCGACAGGCCGAAGCTGCCGCTGTTGAGCGAGCGCTTCATCGAACCGACGCCGGACGGTCCGCGCGCGGCCTACGCGATGATGGCACCGGTGGGGCCGATCGCCGACGCCGGCGCGTCCGGACTGCGACCGCCACCGCCGGCGCCCTCCCCGGCCGGCGATCGCACCCGCCAGTGGATCTCCCTGCTCGTGTTCGCCGACGAGCTGTTCAGCGCGCCCCTGCCTGCAGAAGATGCACAACTCTCGGTGCAGGTCGTCGACCTCGACGCCGCCGACGCCGGCATCCAGAAGGTCTTCGATTCAAGTGGCGCCCGCGACTGGCAGGCGGCGCGGTTCACCGAGAGCCGGACCCTGTCGGCGATGGGCCGCAGATGGCAGGTGGACTACGCCACCACGCCTGCCTTCGAGGCCGCCAACCGCGACCTGGCCACGACGGCGATCGTGCTGGCCGGGGTGCTGCTGGGCATCGGCGCGCTCCTCGCCTTCCTGCGTCTGGGCCGCGGCGCCTCCGGCACCATCGAGGAGCACATCGGCGGACGCTGGTGCCAGGGCAAGCGCAAGGCTGCGGAAGCTGCAGTCCATGCGGCGTTCTCCGGACAGCGGCGGGCAGAGGCACGGCTGCGCGAGTCGATCGATTCCCTGGACGCCGCATTCTCGCTTTTCGACAGCGACGAGCGGCTGGTCGTCTGCAACCACATCTACCCGCAGCTGTTCGGCAGGGTCGCTGGCCAGGTCGTGCCGGGGCGGCTGAAGGCTGAACTGCTCGAACTGCTCTGGCAGGAGGCCTTCGCGTCCATCGGCACCGATGCCGAATCCCGGCGCGAGTGCTGGATCGAAGCACGGCTCGCGGAGTTTCGCGCGGCTGACGGTTGCAGCGAATACCCGATCGGCGAGCGCTGGTACAGCACCACCCACCGCCGCACCCCGATCGGCGACATCGTCGCGCTGCGCATCGACATCACCGCACGCAAGGCAGCCGAGGCTGCTGCCGCGAATGCACTGGCGGAACAGCAACGCGCCGAAACCCGCCTGGTACAGGCGATCGACTCGCTGGACGAGGCCTTCGCACTGTACGACCAGGACGAGCGCCTGATCATCTTCAACGAGCGCAACCGCACGCTCGCCGGCGACGTCGGGAACCGCATCCGTATCGGCATGACCAAGCGTGAAGTGCTGGAGGTGATAGCCGACGCACACGTGCCCGAGTCGGCAGGTCCGCAGGCCCGTGAGGTCTACATCGAGGGCAGGCTTGCCGAGCACCGGGCGGGAGATGCACAGATCGAACGCCGCGTCGGCGATGGCTGGTATCGAATCTCGCTGCGGCGCACGCCCCTGGGCGATGTCGTGGTGACCCGCGCCGACGTCACCAAGGCACGCGAACGCGAGGCGCAGCTCGAGAAGCTCTCGGTGGTAGCGAGCCGTACGGCCAATTCGGTCGTGATCATCGACGAGCACAACCACATCGAGTGGGTGAACGAGAGCTTCGAGCGGCAGACGGGGTACCGGATGGAAGAGGTACTCGGGCGCTCGCCGGAGGACCTGCTGACCGGTCCGCTGACCGACGCCGCGCTGGTCGCCGAAATGTCGCGAATGATCGAGCAGGGCGCAGGCTGCCGGATCGAGCTCATCAACTATCGCGAGAACGGCGACCCCTACTGGGCCAGCATCGAGCGCCAGCCGATCCGCGATGAACAAGGACGGGTCGTGCGCTGGATCCGCCTTTCGCTGGACGTGAGCGAACGCAAGCGCGCCGAGCTCGCGCTGCGCTCCAGCGAGGCGAAGAACCGGATGCTGGCGGCCGTGGTTCAACAGACCACGGCCGCGGTGATCACCAAGGACCTCGACAACCGGGTCACCTCCTGGAACCGCGGCGCCGAACGGCTGTACGGCTACCCCGCCGAACAGGCGATCGGCCGCCTGTCGCACGAGTTCCTCAATCCGGACATCACGCCGGAGCATCTCGAAGGCCTGCTCAGGCGCGTGCGCAGCGGCGCCACGGACGTGAACCGGCTGCAGCATGTCCGTGCGGACGGCGTTCGCATCGACATCGAATCGTCGCACGCGCCGCAACTCGACGATCGGGGAGCCCTCGTCGGCCGCATCACGGTAATCCGCGACATCACCGAGCAGCTGAGCGCGCAGCGATCGATCGAGGCTGCGCGTATCGCAGCCGAGCATGCGCAGGAGGCGATGTCGACATTCCTGTCCAACATGTCGCACGAGTTGCGCACGCCGATGCACGCGATCCTCTCGTACGCGCGGCTGGGCCAGGAACGCATCTCCAGGGGCCTGCCCGAGAAGACGCAGCAGTACCTCGACCGGATCGAGCAGAGCGGCGTACGGCTGCTGGCGCTGCTCAACGACCTGCTCGACCTGTCGCGCCTGGAAGCCGGCCGGCTGCCGATCGCCCCCGCAGCGCATGAACTCACCACGACCGTCGATGCGGTCATACTGGAAGTGGGTGGCCTGGCCCAGTCACGGCAACTGGCGATCGAACGCGCCGGGCTGCGCTCACTGACGGCCTGGTACGATCCGGCCCGGATCGCCCAGGTACTCACGAACGTACTGGGTAACGCGGTCAAGTTCAGTTCCCCCGGGGGCGTGGTCACGATCTCGCTCGGGCAGTGCACCGGACCGGACGGACGGGCGCTCGCCGAAGTGGTCGTCGCGGACAATGGCATCGGCATCCCGGCAGACGAACGGGAGGCGATCTTCGACAAGTTCGTGCAGAGTTCCACCACCCGTACCGGCGCGGGCGGCACCGGTCTCGGGCTCGCCATCTCGCGCGAGCTTGTCCACGCGCATGGCGGCGATATACGGGCCGAGGCCAACCCCGGGGGAGGTACCCGCTTCATATTCACGCTGCCTCGGGGGCCGGACGCACAGGCGTCTGTCCCGGTACTGCCGGGGGCCGTCGCGGATGCCGCGGCCACCGGCCGCCGGGCCGCCTGAAACGGATCGTGCGGGTAGCCGGGCGCGGGCAGCTGCCCGGCTTAAGATGACGGCTGGCCTGCCGTAAACGACGTGTGTATTAGCATTCCGACCATCCGCCGCGCGCCGCACCTCCCTGACAACCCCGACATGTCCGATCTGAACAACCAACCGAGCCGAGTCCTGATCGTCGATGACGACGCGTTCAACCGCGAAATCCTGGCGGAGTTCCTGGACGGCGAAGGCTACAGCCTGTCGGCCGTGGCCGACGGACAGGAAGCTCTGGCCGCACTGACCATGCCTGAAAGCGTGTACGACGCGGTGCTGCTCGACCGGATGATGCCGGGCATCGACGGCATGGAAGTGCTACGGCGGATCAAGGCGTCCCCGGCGCTGCGCTGGCTGCCGGTGATCATGCAGACCGCCGCAGCAGCCCGGGACCAGGTCGTCGAAGGCATCGAAGCCGGTGCGTTCTACTACCTGACCAAGCCGTTCGAGATGCAGATGCTGCGTTCTCTGGTACGTTCGGCAGTCGAGGCGTCGATTTCCCAGCGCCGGCTGCAGGCCGAACTCGAGCAACACCGGCTGCTGCTCGTGATGATGAACCGGGCATCGTTCACGGTGCGCACACCCGAGGAAGCAGGGCGGCTGGCGGTACTGGTCGCCAACGCGGCTCCAGATCCCGAGCAGGCGGTACTGGGCCTGTCCGAACTCCTTCTGAACAGCATCGAGCACGGGAACCTGGGGCTGACCTATGACGACAAGTCGCGCCTGCGCGAGAACGGCACGTGGGAATCGGAAGTCACGCGCCGGCTCGCGCTGCCAGCCTTCGCCGACCGCACCGTGAGCCTCGAGTTCGAGCGACATGGCGACGCCGTCGAGATCCTGATCACCGACCAGGGCGACGGCTTCGACTGGACGCCCTATCTCGAACTCGACCCGGCGCGCGCGTTCCACGCGCACGGGCGCGGCATCGCGCTGGCGCGCATGATGAGCTTCGAATCGCTCGAGTACCTGGGCAAGGGCAACCGGGTGCTGGCGCGGCTCGCCCCGCGCCGCGCGGCACCGGCCGCGCCGGCAACGCCTTCGGAGACGGCCCTTGCCTGAACAGCAGATACTGGTGATCGACGATGTGGCGCTCAACCTCAAGCTCATGGAGTACCTGATCCGACGCATGCCGGACTGCACGTCGGTTCTGTTCGAATCCTCCGCGGACGCACTCGACTGGTGCGCCACACACGATCCGGACCTTGTCATCGTCGACTACATGATGCCCGCTCCGGATGGGCTGGAATTCGCCGCCCGCTTCCGCCAGATCCCCGGAAAGTCGGAAACGCCGATCCTGATGGTGACGGCAAACACCGAACTGGAGGTCCGCTACCGGGCACTGGAAGCGGGTATCAACGACTTTCTGAACAAGCCGATCGACCGCACGGAACTGCTGGCGAGGGCGCGCAACATGCTGCGCCTGCGCGACGCACAGAAGCAGCTCGAGGGCCGCGCGGCGTGGCTGGAGACGGAGGTTCGCGCTGCCACGGCCGAGATCGCGGCCCGCGAACTGGAGACCATCGTGCGGCTGGCGCGTGCCGCAGAATTCCGCGACCCCGAAACCGGCGCACACATCCAGCGGATGGCTCACTGTTCGCGGCTGATCGCCCGGCAGATCGGCCTTTCGGAGCAGCAACAGGAGATCCTGCTGCTGGCAGCGCCGTTGCACGACGTAGGCAAGCTGGGTACTCCTGATCGTATCCTTCTCAAGCGCGGCAAGCTGACGCCGGACGAATGGGAGGTGATGAAGGAGCATGCCGCGATCGGCTACGAGATACTGCGTGAGAGTGCATCCCCGGTGATCCAGGCCGGTGCGGAGATCGCGTGGTCCCACCACGAAAGATTCGATGGCACGGGTTATCCGCGCGGCCTCACCGGAGATTCCATTCCACTGTTCGGGCGCATCGTCGCCATTGCCGACGTGTTCGACGCGCTGACCTCGGCCCGGCCCTACAAGCGCCCCTGGAGCGTGGAGGAAGCCCTTTCGTTCATGCGCGAGCAGGCTGGCCGACACTTCGACCCGCGCCTGCTCGATGCCTTCTTCACGGTGCTACCCGACGTGCTCGACATGAGCGCACGATTCACCGACGACGAGGAGCCTTTGCACTGCGACCCCGACCCGGGCCATGCGGAAGACCTCTTGCCGCCGGGGCTCGTCGGCACTGCCTGATCTCATGCGCGATCGCCTACGCCGGATGTCATGGCTGCTGCCGACCCTGCTGGTCGGCGCGCTAGCGATCAGCCTCCTGGTCGCGATCGTCGTACGCACGAGTACGGCAGACAGCCGCGCCGAATCCGTTCACATCGCGCTGCTCGAGCAACTCGCCCAGAAGCGGGCCTTGGCGCTCGGCCAGGCCGGCGGCGATGCCGCGCGGTCGCAGACGATGCTGCAGCAGGCGATCGAGTTTCCGCGCGTGCTGGACGCCCTGCTCTGGCGCTCGGACGGCACGCTGGTGTCGCGGGCCGTACAGACGGCATCGGATACCGGCGTACCGGACTTCCGTCCGCCCCCGACGCGCGCACCTGCGGTCGTCGTGCCCGCCTCCGTTGGCCGACAGACAGTCGGCTCGGACGACATGCACGGCACGCCGGCGAACCTCTGGCATCCGGTCACCGGCAACGCATTCGACGGATGGCTGCAACTGGTGGTGGACCGCGAGCGGATCGACAACGTTTATCGCGATCACCTGCTGCAGGTGGCGCTGATGTCCGCAGCGGTCGGGCTGCTGGTGTGGCTCTGCGTGCTGGGCGTGACCCGTCGCACGAGGGAGGGGCTGGAAAAGATAAACCGCTTCGCACTGGAGCTGGACGGCTCCGGACGTCAGTTGCCGGCCGACCCCGGGAACCTGGAGCTGCATGGCCTGGTCGACGCACTGAATCAGGCCTCGCTCCGGCTGTCGGAGCAACAGCGCGTGGCCGACGTCAACGAACGCGAGCTGCGCGCGCTGACCGGAAACATCCCCGGCGTGGTCTACCGCTGCCTGGCCGATTCCAAGATGACGATGGAATACCTGAGCCAGGAGTTCGAACGGCTGACCGGCTACCCGGTCGTCGATCTGATCGAGAACCACACGCGCAGCTACGCCAGCATCGTGCATCCGTCCGACATGGCCAAGATGCGTGGCCTGATCGGAAACGCGATCGAGCAGCGGCGTCCGTTCGCAGCCGAGTACCGCCTGCGCGCGGCCGATGGCAGCACACGCTGGGTACTCGACAAGGGACAGGGCGTCTTCAACGAGCGCGGCGAGTTCCTGCACCTGACCGGCGTGATCATCAACGACACGGCCAGGCATTCCGCGATCATCGCCCTCGCCCGCAGCGAGGCGCGCCACCGGCAGCTCGTGGAGAACCTGTCCGAAGTGGTCTGGCAATCCGACACCCAGGCAAGGGTGAGCTTCGTCAATCGCGCCTGGCTCCAGGTCACCGGATACCGGCCCGAGGAACTGGTTGGTCGGCGTCTGTTGGAACGGATCGTCGAGGCCGACCGCCCAGCGGCGATCCGTGCGTGGCGGCGGATGCTGTCCGGCGTCGACGGAGTCGCGCAATGGCAGGCCCGCATCGAGACTGCTTCGGGCGAGCTGCGCTGGGGAGAATTCACGGCAAGGCTGACCGTCGATGCCGAAGGAAAGACGAACGGCGTGGCGGGGCTGCTCAGCGACATCAACGAACGGACACTGCTCGCTGCGCGGCTGCGGGAAGGCGAGGAACGACTGCGCGAAAGCCTCGAGCTGTCGCGCCAGCTGCTGGAAGCCATGCCACACCCCGTCTACTACAAGGACCGCAACGGCCGGTTCCAGAGCGTGAACCGCGCATGGGAGACTTTCTACGGGCTCAGCCGCGACACGGTGGTCGGTCTGACCAGCAGCGACCTTTGGCCACCCCAGCTGGCCGAACTGATCGAGTTGCGCGATCGCGAACTGCTCGAGGGCAGCGCAGGATATCAGGCATTCGAGACCGAGCTGACCAATGCCGCCGGCGAGCAGCGTGCCATGCTGTTCTCGAAGGCGGTGCTGACCTCCTCCGCGCAGGAGCGTACCGGCCTGATCGGCGTGCTCACCGACATCACCAGCAACCGGAACACCGAGGCCGAGCTGCGCAAGCTGTCCCTCGTCGCGAGCCGGACCAGCAACGCCGTGGTGATCACCGACGCCGACGGCCATATCGAGTGGGTCAACGACGCATTCACCCGGCTGACAGGAATCCCGGCCGCAGAGGCGATAGGCCACGTGCCGGGACACCTGCTCCAGGGCCCGGAGACGGATCCCGCGACGGTGGCGCGCATGCGCAGGCACCTCGCCGCGCGCGAGGGTTTCCAGGAGGAACTGATCAACTATGCGCGCGATGGCCGTCTGTACTGGGTCGCGCTCGACGTGCAGCCGATCCGCGGCGAGAACGGGGAAGTACAGCAGTTCATCGCGGTGAAATCGGACATCACAGAGCGGAGGCTGCGCGAGGAAGCCCTGCGCGCCAGCGAGGCAAAGGCCCGTCAACTTGCCCAGGTCGTCGACCAGGCCTCGGAGGCGATCATGCTCAAGGATCTCGACAATCGCCTGATCGCTTGGAACCGCGGCGCGGAGCGGTTGTACCAGTTCACCGAGGCGGAAGTCCTCGGTCGCAGCGCCTATGAGGTGCTGCGCATCGCCGAGACCGGCGGAGACGAGACCTACGCGATGGAACGGGTACGGACCGGTCGCAACGAGCGCATGTCGATCACCCGCCGCCTGCGCAAGGACGGAAGCTCGGTCGATGTCGAACTGTCTCTGTCGCCCCTGTTTGATCCGGAGGGGCGCCATATCGGTGAGATCGGCGTGGCACGCGACATCTCGGAACGGCTGCGCTACGAGGCCGAACTAAAGGCGGCGAAGGATGCCGCCGAAGCCGCCAGCCAGGCCAAGGGCGCCTTCCTGGCGAACATGAGCCACGAGATACGGACCCCGATGAACGGCATCATCGGCATGACCGAACTCGCGCTCGACACCGACCTCGATGCGGAGCAGCGCGACTACCTGACGTCGGTGCGCCGTTCGGCGGAGAACCTGCTTCAGGTCATCAACGACGTGCTCGACTACTCCAAGATCGAGGCAGGCCGCATACAACTCGAGCAGATCGGATTCTCGCTGCGCGCCGTACTGAGCGACCGCGTGAAATCGCTGGCACCCAAGGCGGGCGAACGGTCCCTGCAGATGATCCTCGATGTCGCGCCGGACGTCCCTGATGCTCTGATCGGAGATCCGCTGCGCATCGGCCAGGTCATCCTGAACCTGGTCGGTAACGCGATCAAGTTCACGCAGACCGGGGAAATCGTGGTCTCGGCAGAGGTCGTCGGCACGTCCGCCGAAGGCGGACCGGTGCAGGTGCGCTTCCGCGTGCGCGACACGGGCATCGGTATCGCGCCGCAGAAGCAGGAGCAGATCTTCGAAGCCTTCACCCAGGCCGACAGTTCCACCACGAGGCGTTTTGGCGGCACCGGGCTGGGCCTGTCGATCAGCCGCCACCTGGTGTCCCTGATGGGGAGTGAACTGCGGGTGCAGAGCGCGCCAGGCGAAGGCAGCACGTTCTGGTTCGACGTCTCGTTCCTGCCCGACACGACAGGCCTCGGGCAGCCGGTCGTGCTGCGGCCGCTGCGCGTGCTGCTGGTCGACGCGTCGGCAAGCAGCCGCCGCTCCCTGGCACACCTGTTCGCGCACTGGGGCATGGCATTGACCGAATGCCAGAGCCTCGACGAGGCGAGGCGCCTGGCGCCGGACCGCACTGCGCTGGAAGCGGGCTTCGACCTGGTGCTGGTGCATGCCAGGCCCGCGCTGCTGATCGAGCAGGCCGTATCCACCTGGATCGGCGATCGGGTACCGCTGGTGGTGGTCGCCCCGGCGGGCAGCGCGCGTGCGAGCGATCCGGCATGGACGCCGGTCGGCGCGGCGGCCGTACTCGTGCAACCGGTTACCGCATCGGACCTGTTCGAGACGATAGGGCGCCACATGGCACTGCCGGACGATCCTTCGACACCCGCCGCCGTGCCGCAGCCGTCCGTCCCGCAGCAGACTGCAGCGCTCGCGCTCGACGTGCTGCTCGCTGAAGACAACCCGGTCAACCGGAAGCTCGCGCGCATGCTGCTCGAGCGCGCCGGCCATCGGGTCACCGTAGCCAACGATGGCGTCGAGGCCGTCGAGGCGTGGAGCAAGGGGGCGTTCGATGTCGTGCTGATGGATGTCCAGATGCCGCGCCTGGGTGGGCTAGAGGCGACCGCGCGCATCCGCTCGCTGGAACTCGAGCGCAACTCGGCAGCGGACGGGACGCCGCCTCGCCACACCCCGATCGTTGCGCTGACGGCACACGCGATGATCGGCGACGAGGAACGCTGCCTCGCGGCCGGGATGGATGGATACCTTTCGAAGCCTCTGCGGCGTGAACGACTGGCGGTCGTGCTGGACCAGTTTGCGCTCGCGAAGCACGGAAGCGACGCAGCGCAGCGGGGTCGCGCCGGACATCCGCCCGTGGGCTTTCCGGCGATCGATACGACTGCCCTCCTCGACACCGTCGGCGGCGACCGTCAACTGCTCGCACACCTGTGCTCGATGTGCCTGGAGTCCCTGCCCGGTATGCAGGACAGACTGCGCACAGCGGTCGAGGCGGGCTGCGCCCCGGATATCGTCACTGCAGCGCATGCGCTGCGCGGCGTGATCCTGAATTTCCATGCACGCCCTTCGGTGGAGGCGCTGGCCACCCTCGAGCGCACTGCCTCCGAAGGATCCCCGGAAGCGCTCGGCGCTGGCTATCAGTACGCCGCCTCGGAAGTCGAGCGCGCGGCGGCCGCGCTGCGCGAGGCGATCGCAGCCATGGCCTGAAGCGGATCGGACAGGCTGGCGCCAGCGCAGGCCACTCGGCGCACGTGGCCTGCCTGCCGCGATATGCGCGCCTATAATCGGGCGCACTCGTACAGTCGATCCGTGCACCCTTGGCCGAGCCTTCCCTCGATCAGACCGCTTCCCCTTCAGTGCCGGCAGCCCTGCCCTCGGTCCTGTTGGCAACCTCGGAAGTCGCCCCCCTGGTGAAGACCGGAGGCCTGGCGGATGTCAGCGCAAGCCTCCCCGCCGCGCTGGCTGCCATAGGCGCCGATGTGCGTGTGCTACTGCCAGGCTATCCGGCCATCCTCTCGGGCATGTGCGAGTCTCGCACGGAGGGGCGCATCGGCCCGTCGGCCGGATTGCCCGGCGCAACCCTGCTGTCGGGCCGGATCAACGACAGGCTGCGCTGCCTGGTGGTCGACTGCCCGGAACTCTACGGACGCGCTGGCAACCCGTACGTCGACGGTGCAGGCGCCGACTGGACCGACAATCCGCTGCGCTTCGGCCTGCTGTCGAAAGTGGCGGCGCTGCTGTGCGGTGCAGCCTCACCGCTGGGTTGGCGGCCCGATGTGCTCCACTGCAACGACTGGCAGACGGGGTTGGCACCAGCCTGCCTGTCGTTCGACCGCCAGGCTGCGCCAGCCGTTGCCGCCGCTGAGGCAAAGGTTACAGCGACGGTATTCACGGTGCACAACCTGGCGTTCAGCGGCAGCTTCGAGCCGGCACTGCTTGCCCGGCTCGGGCTGCCGCCCGAAAGCTTCAGCATGCATGGCCTCGAGTACCACGGCCGGCTTTCGTTCCTCAAGGCCGGGCTCTACTACGCCGACTGCATCACCACGGTCAGCCCGACCTATGCGCGCGAGATCCAGCAGGCGCCGCTCGGCTTCGGCTTCCAGGGACTGCTCGCCGCACGCAGCAACCGGCTGTTCGGCATCCTCAACGGCATCGATACCGCCACCTGGGACCCAGCCACCGATCCTTGCCTGGCCGGACGATTCACGAAGGATACGCTCGATGCACGCGCGGCCAACCGCCGCGCCGTGCAGCAGCGATTCGGCCTCGAGCCCGACGACGATGCCATGCTGTTCGGCGTGGTCAGCCGGTTCACGGAGCAGAAGGGCATCGACCTGATCCTGGATGCCTGGCCCGGGCTGGCCGCACGGCACCGGTTGCAGCTGGCGATGCTCGGCTCCGGGGACAGGCTGCTCACCGACGCGGCCGCGGAATGCGTGCGTCGGTATCCCGGCCGGGTCGGCTTCATCGGCGGATTCGATGAGCCGCTTTCGCACCTGATCGAAGGCGGCTGCGATGCGTTCCTGATGCCGTCGCGCTTCGAACCCTGCGGGCTTAACCAGATGTACAGCCAGCGCTATGGTGCCCCGCCGCTGGTGCGCGCCACCGGCGGTCTGGCCGATTCGGTACTCGACGACGCCTCGGCGACGGCGCCGCGAGGCACCGGTTTCGTGTTCACGGGCGACACATCGGCTGCGCTGGTGGCCACCGTGGTGCGTGCGTTCGCCGCCTGGCAGGATCGGCCTCGCTGGCGCGCGCTGCAGGCAGCCGGCATGCAGCGCGATTTCGGCTGGCAGGCGAGCGCTGCGTCCTATGTCGGGGTGTACCGGCAGGCGATCGCTTTCGCGACTGCTTCCGGGCAGGCTACAGCCAGATCATCATCCCGAGTTCGAACGGATGCGTGAGCAGTTCGTGGCATGGGTAGACTCGGATCCGGTACTCGAGCCTGCCGCATAGCTCCGGGGTCAGCGCGAGAGCGAAGCGATGCTCGCCCTGCACGGTGCGCTCCCCGGTCGACTCGAACGACAGCCTCTGCGACTGGCGCAGTTTCTCGTAGGGGCTCTGTCGGGCCAGCGTCATCTCGACGATCACGTCGTCCGGTGCGAGCCCGTTCAGGTCGACCGCGACGTCGATCCGCACGCCTTCGCCGAAGCGCAGCGACTTGCGCGGTACATCGAGCCGGCGCGCGGTCACGCCTTGCCACGCCGAACGCACCCGTGCCTTCCACTGCGCCACCTCCTGCGCGCGCGCAAAGCCGCCCTCGCTGTAGCGCCGCCACTGCAGGCTGGCCGGATGGTAGAACTTCTGCACGTATTCCCCGACCATGCGGCCGGTGTTGAAGCGCGGCAGCAGGGTCGCGATCGACCGCTTGGCCATGCGCACCCAGCGCGGCGAGAAGCCGGACGGACTGCGGTCGTAGTACATCGGGATGACCTGATCCTGCAGCAGTTCATACAGGGTCTGGCATTCCTCGCGCGTGCGGCGCGCATCGTCGAGGTACTGCGAAGCCGGCTTGATGCCCCAGCCGTTGTGGCCGTCGTAGCCCTCGCCCCACCAGCCGTCCAGCACGGACAGATTGAGCACGCCGTTCATGCCGGCCTTCATGCCGGAGGTGCCGCTCGCCTCAAGCGGATACACCGGGTTGTTCAGCCACACGTCGACGCCGGAGACGATGCGCCGCGCGATGCGCAGGTCGTAGCCCTCGAGCAGCAGCAGGCGGCCTTCGAAACCGGGCATTCGCGAGATCTCGTGCAGCCTGCGGATCAGCGCCTGCCCGGGCAGGTCCGCCGGATGCGCCTTGCCCGCATAGACGAACAGCACCGGGCGCTTCGCGTCCGAAATCAGGTCGCGCAGGAAGTCGAGATCCTCGAACATCATCGTCGCGCGCTTGTAGGTCGCGAAGCGGCGCGCGAAGCCGATGGTCAGCACGTTGGGATTGTCCGGATCGGCGTGCTTGAGCAGGCGGTCGAGGTGGGCTTCGGATCCGTTGTTGCGCAGGTGCTGCACGCGCGTGACGTGTTTCACCAGGTGCAGCATGCGAGACTTCAGCGTCTGGCGGACGCTCCAGAACAGGTGGTCCGGTATGTCGTCGACGCGCTTCCAGAACTCGAGATCGCGCTGCCGGGCAAGCCAGTCGGGCCCGAGGTAGCGCTCGAAGATCTCCATCCACTCTTCGGCCAGGAAGGTCGGCACGTGCACGCCGTTGGTCACGTAGTCGATCGGGTTGTCGTGCGGGGTGATCTGCGGCCACAGCTCGCGGCAGATCTCGGCCGATACCCCGCCGTGTATCTTCGAGACCCCGTTCTGGAAGCGCGATGCGCGGATCGCCAGCGCGGTCATGTTGAAGTCGCCGTTGCCCATGCCGTGGCCGAGCGCCAGCAACTGCGCGTGGTCGAGCCCGAGTTGAGGGGCGAAGCGCTCGAAGTAGGACACGATCATCGACTCGGCGAAGTGGTCATGCCCCGCCGGTACCGGCGTGTGGGTAGTGAAAACCGTGTTCACGGCGACCGCCTCGAGCGCGGTGTCGAAGCTGAGCCCGCTCGCGGTCAGTTCGCGCATGCGTTCGAGCACCAGGAAGGCGGCATGCCCTTCGTTGATGTGCCAGACGGTCGGCGCGATGCCCAATGCACGCAGCGCGCGCACCCCGCCAATGCCCAGCACGATTTCCTGCTCGATGCGAGTGGTCCGATCGCCACCGTAGAGGCGGCGGCAGATCTCGCGGTCGGCGGGCGCGTTGGTTTCGACGTCGCTGTCCAGCAGGTACAGCGTGACGTGCCCGCAACGGGCGCTCCAGACGTTCAGGTGCACGACGCGGCCGGGCATCTCGACCTGCACCATGACCTCGCTGCCATCCGGCCCGACGACGCGGTGGATCGGCAGGTCATCGTAATCGGAATCGCCGTAGGTCGCGTGCTGGTTGCCTTCGCCGTCGATGGTCTGGGAGAAATAGCCCTGCCGGTACAGCAGGCCCACGGCGATGAACGGCAGCCGTGCATCGCTCGCGGCCTTGCAGTGGTCACCAGCGAGGATGCCCAGCCCGCCGGAGTAGATCGGAAAGCTTTCATGGAAGCCGTACTCGGCGCAGAAATACGCGACCTTGTCGGTCTGGCGCAGCCACTCGGAACCGTTCCGGCGCAGCGGCTCGTCGTGGTAGGTGTCGTAGGCGGACAGCGCACGGTTCAGGTTGGACAGGAACACCGGGTCGTCGGCAGCCTCGATCAGACGCGCCTCGTCGACACGCTTCAGGAACTCCTTCGGGTTGTGTCCGGTCGCGTCCCACAACCCCTTCTGCAGCAGCGAAAAGAGCCTGCGCGTCTGCCGATCCCAGCTGTACCAGAGGTTGTTCGCGAGCTCGTCCAGGCGGGCGAGCCGGTGCGGAACGTTCGGCTCTACCTCGATCGTGAACGACGTCGCCGGTCGGCTTTCCATCGGTGGCTGCTCCGTTTCGTTAAGGCGTCTGGTTTCCGGCCGTGCCGGGTACGACCCTGAGGGTCAGCCGATCGCCGCGCTGTGCGAACTCCACCCGCTTCAGGAAGCTCATTCCGAGCAGCACGATCGCCTCGTCCATGCCGTCGGTAGCGACCGCAGCGACGTCGCGCAGTTCGATCGGACCGAGCCGCACCCGCTCGAGCCGGGTACGGTAGCCGACCGTGTCGCCATTCGCGGTTCTCAGCTGGATGGCTTCACCGAGCGGCAGTCCGAGCGCGCGGGCAGTGCGCATGGGTAGCGCAACCTGGGTGGCGCCGGTGTCGAGCATGAACGTGACGGCGGTCCCGTCGATGTAGCCATCGGCCACGTAGTGCCCGGCACGGTTGCGCTGCAGGGAGACCTCGTGACCGTCCATCGGCAGGGACGCCACCTGGTTCGGGTTCACCTGCTCGGCGTTCCAGTCGTGGAACCATGCATACACGGCCCCGAACACGGCGAGCCAGACTGCGAACATCAGCCACAGGCCGCTGCCGCGCGCGGTGACCGCAGGTGCGGCCGGCTGGCCGCCGGAGGACGGGCTGATCGACATCTGCCAGTCAGAGCTTCAGGAAATGTTCGCGGTAATGGCGCAGTTCGCCGATCGATTCATGGATATCGGCCAGCGCCTCGTGCCTGCCATGCTTCACGAGCCCGGCAAGGATCTCCGGCCGCCAGCGCCGGGCCAGTTCCTTCAGCGTGCTCACGTCGAGGTTGCGGTAATGAAAGTAGGCTTCGAGCCCGGGCAACCAGCGTGCCATGAATCGGCGGTCCTGGCAGATCGAATTGCCGCACATCGGCGAAGTCTTCGGCGGCACGTGACGGGCCAGGAACTCGAGCATCTCTCTTTCGGCATCGCCTTCGTCCAGCATCGATGCCCGGACCTTGTCGGTCAGGCCGGAGCGGCCGTGCGTTGCCGTGTTCCAGGCATCCATGCCGGACAGGACCACATCGGACTGGTGCACCACCAGCACGGGCGCCTCGGCGACGACCTCCAGTCGGGCATCGGTGACCACGAACGCGATCTCGATCACGCGGTCACGGTCCGGATCGAGCCCGGTCATTTCCATGTCCACCCAGACGAGGTGTTCAGCGTTCTGTGCCATCCGTTCCAGTCCTCAAATCGTTGATTGCCAACAAGTAACGACCAGCGCGCGCGCCACTGAAGCGCCGGATCGGCGCGGGCAGTCGTGAATCCCGGCGTTGCCGCGCAGGAACAGCGGTCGCGTATCTCCGAACATCCAGCAGGAATCAAGCCAGCTCGCTGCGATTGTGTCACAGTCCCGCTCGACGATTCCCGGTACATTTCATCGCATGCATCCCTTCTCCCTGTTGTTTCTTGTCGCGCTTGGCGCTGCCACTGCGGCCAGACTATGGCTCTCGCTGCGCCACATGCAGCATGTTCGGGCACACCGCGACCAGGTCCCGGCAGCGTTCGCCGCTGAAATCCCGGCCTCCAGCCACCGTACCGCAGCCGACTACACCGTTGCCAAGAGCCGCCTGGATCTGGTCGAGGTTCCGCTGGACGCGCTGGTCGTGCTGCTGCTCACCTTCGGCGGAGGTCTGGCATGGCTCGACGGTCTGCTTCGGCCGCAGCTTGGCGACGGGCTGCTGCACGGGGTCGCGCTGATCGGCGCGGTGGTGGTACTCACCAGCGCGATATCCCTGCCCGCCAGTGTCTACCGCACGTTCGTGATCGAACAGCAGTTCGGCTTCAACAAGATGACCCCGGCGATGTTCATCGGCGACCTGCTGCGCAACGCGCTGCTGGGCACCGCACTCGGGCTGCCGCTGCTGGCGGCGGTGCTCTGGCTGATGGGCGCGATGGGGCCACTCTGGTGGCTGTATGTCTGGGCTGTCTGGGTCGGCTTCAACCTGCTGGTGCTGGCGGTGTATCCGACGTTCATCGCTCCGTTCTTCAACAAGTTCTCTCCACTGGAGGACAGCGCACTGGAGGCCCGCGTCAGGACGCTGCTCGAGCGTTGCGGCTTCCAGGCGCAGGGCCTGTTCGTGATGGACGGCAGCCGGCGCAGCAGTCATGGCAATGCCTATTTCACCGGACTCGGGCGCAGCAAGCGCATCGTCTTCTTCGACACGCTGCTGGCCCGCCTCACGCCCGAGGAGATCGAGGCGGTGCTTGCGCACGAACTGGGCCATTTCAAGCTGCGTCATGTCGCCAAGCGCATCGCGTGGACGTTTGCCGCCAGCCTGGTCTTCCTGGCACTGCTCGCCTGGCTCGCCGCCCAGCCGTGGTTTCATGTGTCTCTGGGCGTCGATCATCCCTCGACCGCCATGGCGCTTCTGCTGTTCTTCACGGTCCTGCCGTCGTTCACTTTCCTGTTGAGCCCGCTGTTCGCCTGGTACTCGCGGCGCCACGAATTCGAAGCCGACCACTATGCCGCACGCAACGCAAGCGCGCCCGACCTGGTTCGGGCGCTGGTCAAGCTGTACAAGGACAACGCATCCACGCTGACGCCCGACCCGGTGCATTCCATGTTCTACGACTCGCATCCGCCCGCCGCGATCCGGATCGCGCGGCTGCAGGCCGCGGCGCGCTAGGCGATCGATGGTCTCCCCGATCCCGCCCGGCATGGCCTGCGCACCGCTGCCGCTGGTGCAGCGGCACTGCCGACCGCTCGGGCCCGATGCGGCACTCGATGCGTCCGCGGTGGAACGGCTGCTGCTGCAGCTGCCCGAGTGGCGGGTCGAGGGCAGCTCCCTGAACCGTATCTACACATTCGCCGACCACTGGGAGACGATGGCCTTCGTCAATGCGACGGCGTGGGTGACCCATCGCGAAGACCATCACCCGGAACTCGCGATCGGCTACGACCGCTGCCAGGTTCGTTTCACCACGCATTCGGTCGGCGGCCTTTCGGAGAACGACTTCATCTGCGCCGCGAAGTTCGATGCACTCCTCGCGCTGTGCTGACGGCGAGCATGCTGCCACTCGAAACGCGGGTGTCTGAACACCGGGGCAGCATCCTTGGCTGAGCGTCGTCCGAAAGGACATGCGCAGGGCCGCGGCCCTGCCCGACCACGGACGCCGGCGCCCGCTGTCGCGCTCCAGCGCGGCCGCGTGGTAGCCGCCTTCGGCCGCAAGGTCGAGGTGCTGGTCGATGGCAGTGGCGAGCGGGTCAAGTGCGCCGCACACGGAAGACGCATGGAGGCGGTGTGCGGCGATCGTGTCGAGATCAGCCGTGCCGCCGAGGGCCATGACGCATCGCAGGGGATGATCGAATCGATCGACAATCGCGCCAGCATCCTGTTCCGGCGCGACGCAATGCGCGAGAAGGTGATTGCCGCGAACGTCACCCTGGTCGCGTACGTGGTAGCCGGGGAGCCACCGTTCTCCGACGAACTGCTGTCGCGCTGCCTGATCGCCGCGAACGCCGCCGGCATCGAAGCCCTGATCGTACTCAACAAGACCGACCTGGCCGCTTCCACCGCAGTGGCGCGCGCGCAGCTCGCGCCGTTCGCGGCCCTCGGCTACCCGATCGTCGACGTCACGGCGAGACACGATGTCGCGGAACTGCGCGCGCGCCTCGCCAACCACGAGTCGCTTCTGATCGGACAATCGGGAATGGGAAAATCGACGCTGGTCAATGCGCTCGTCCCGGCCGCCGGTGCCCGCACCGGCGAGATCTCCAGCGCCCTGGATGCCGGGCGCCACACCACGACCGCAAGCCGCCTGTATGCGCTGGATCCACAGGCGACGGTCATCGATTCCCCCGGCCTGCAGGCGTTCGGACTCGCGCATGTGCCCACCGACAGGCTTGCAGCAGCCTTTCCGGAGTTCGCGCCCTTGATCGGGTCGTGCCGCTTCGCCAACTGCCGGCACCAGTCCGAACCCGGCTGTGCGGTGCGCGCGGCATTCGCCCGCGGCGCCGTGGATCCGCGCCGGATGCGCATCTTCGATACGCTGCTCGAGGAAGGGGAGTACACCGCCCGCCGTGCGTTGCACGGCGGTGGCCAGACCTAGGCTGTTCGGCCGCCGGGCGGGGCCTGCCAGCCGTCGCACAGCCGGTCGAGCATCGCGCGCGGGTCCGCAGGCAGGCGTTGCAGCGCGAGCGTCTCGTCGAAACGGTTCGCCATGCGCCGCAACGCGCGGGTGACCGGCTGCAGGGTCGCATGGTGACGCCACGAGGTATGGGCCGATCGCACCTGCCAGACGCGGGCTGCGTTGCTCGGCATCGTCAGGGCACCGACCGATGCGGAGCCAGACCCGACCATGGCTGGCGACGCCTCTGCAGCCGGTCGACGCAGCGTGATGCTCAGGTTGCCTCGATCGGCAGAGAACCAGCAGGCCACCGGTTCGAGACCGGCCTTCTGGCCAAGGCGTTCGAGCGCCGTTGCGTTGAAGTTGTACAGATGCGCCGCATGGAACAGGTGGCCTGGTGCCTGACAGGTCGCCTCGATGTTCGGGACCTCGACCACGGCCAGACCCCCGGGCGCGAGCCAGGCCGCGACACGGACGAGCGCGGCACCCGGATCGCACAGGTGCTCCAGCACGTGGAACATCGTGACCAGGTCGAAGGATCCACCGGCGGGCATAGCCTCGTGCAGCGGCGACACCACCAGATCGAGCCCGAGTTCCCGGCGCGCATGTGCTGCGTATCCCTCGTTGGGTTCGATGCCGGTGACCGCAAGCCCACTGGTGCGCCCGAGCAGATAGGCAAACTCACCGCCACCGGCACCGATGTCGAGTGCGCGCCCGCCACCGGGCGGCGGCGCGGACAGTTGCGGCAATCGCGCCAGACGATCGAGCGCCACCCGCCCGGCACGCAGGATGTGACGGCGGGAAGGTGCACTCTGGCGCTTGTAGTCGATGCGGTAGCGCTCGCGGTAATACTGATCGAGCATGTCCGGGTCCGGCATCGGGTCGCAGCGGACGAGGCCGCAGCCGGTGCACATGACCGTGCGCAGCGGCCGACCATCGCGATCGCGCAGCGAAACGACGCGTACGTCGGTGGCATTACAGAGGTTGCAGTTCTGGTGCTCGGCAGGCAATGAAGCGTCCATCGACAATGTCCTGGCAGTCGTCCCGGTCGCTGGCGTGAGCGCGCTGGGATGTGGCGGGGGCACGGGTGCGCTCAGAGGCGCGATCCGGCAGGCGGGCGAGGGCCGCCACGGGCGGCCCTGATTCAGGCGGGCGGTGGCGCCTGCGGGCCGTGCTCATGCACCGTCGGTGGAAGCCGTTCGACCTGCACCGGCAGCCACGCGTCGGCGGCCGCGAGCGGCCCGACGACCAGGCGACCCAGCCACTCGATGCATCCGGCCGATCCGGGTATCGTGACCAGGTCGGCCGACCGAGAGGTTGCCTCCTGCACGACGATGATTGCGAGACCGCGACCATCCGCGGGCGCGCATTGCCATGCCTGCGTGACTGCCGTCGATGGGGACTCGGCTGACTGCCATGGCTGGAACGGAACATGCGGGCCAGTCGGGTGGTCGACGCTCGGCGCAGCCGTCGGATGCGCATGCAGCAGCGGCATCAGCACGACCATGCCGACGTTCAGGCGCGCGTGCCGGGATTTGCCGTGCTGGAACATGTCCGTCGGACCACACCGAACGGAGGAAGTTCCACGCGCGGCGATCGCCGGGGCTCTGCGGTATCCTCGTCTCATGTTTCAGATCCTCGACCGCAGACTTTATGCGCTTGCCATGCTCGCGCTGCCGGTGGTGTTCTCGCCGATGGTGCCGGGCGGCGCGGCAAGCGCGGCGGCGCCGGTCCTGCCAGACGAAACGGCGGTCTCCACCGGATCGTGGTTCTGCAGCCGCCATGCAGAGGCAGCGGGCGTTGGCACCGCAGGTGCCGCCGTCGACGTGCTGTCGGCAGTACGATCGTTTACGCTCGGTTACGTCTATGGCGTTTCCGATGCCGTCGGAAAGCCCTTCCCCGAAACGGCACCCAATGCCAAGCGTATCATGGACCTGCTCGACGGCGGTTGTGGCCAGGACCCCGCGCGGGCCGTGCGCGACGCCGCCCTGCTCGTCGGCCGTGCGATGCTCGACGATCCCCGGTCGCTCGACGGCAGCGCAGCCCCGGATGCGATCGGGGCGCTGGCCTGCAGCGCGTACCTGGATACACGCGGCGCGGCCGACGGCGCATCGTCTTCGCGGGCCACTGGAACTCGCGCCGCAGTACGCGACTGGGCAGACGGCTACATCAACGCGCGCTTCGAACGTGCCGGGCGCGGGCTCATTCCGACGGCGAGAAACAAGGCGCTGATGCTCGACCGGTTCGCTGACGCGTGCGCGGCCAATCCGGCGACAACGGTGCGCGAGGCCGCGCGCAGCGTCGTCGGCGCTACGATACCCGCCCGATGACCACCCTCTCTCAACTGCTGACACGCGAGGAACACACGATGGCCGAACGCCCCGAAGACAGGATGCCCGAACCGGTGATGGACCCGTCGGCATTGTGCCGCGAAGAGATCTACACCGACGGCAAGGTCGGAACCCTGCGCTGCATGGTCCCGGTGAATGTCGACGGCAGTACCGACGCGTCACGCCCGATGCGCTTCGTCGGCGAAGCACAGATCCTCACGCCGGCCGGCGCGCTGCCGCTGTCGTTCGAGGTCGACGGCGACACGCTGGCCGAGGCCGTGCAGAACTACGCCGCAGCGGCCAAGGAAGGCATCGAGCGCGCCGTTCGGGAGATCCAGGAGATGCGCCGCCAGCAGTCGTCCGGCCTGGTCATCCCCAAGGGGCCGATCGGCCCCGGCGGACTGCCTGGCGGCATGGCGGGCGGCAAGATCCAGATGCCCTGAGAATCCGAGACCCTGGCGGGCGGGCGCCTTGCCCGGGTCCGCCGGGCGATCAACCCGGGATATCGAGTTCCAGGTTGTCTATAAGCCGCGTACGGCCCAGCCGGGCCGCCGCCAGCACCACCAGGCGGCGATCGTCCGGCGTGGGCGACTGCAGGTCGTGCTGGCGCCTCACCGCGACATAGTCGGGCTTCCAGCCGCGCGCACCGAGGGCATGCATCGCGTCACGCTCGACCATGCCGTGCAGTTCACCCGACAGCACCGCATCGCATGCCCGTTGCAGGATCGTGTACAACTGCGGCGCTTCCGCACGCTCGGCCGGGCTAAGGTAGGAGTTGCGCGACGACAAAGCGAGGCCGTCCGACGCACGCACGGTCTCTGCAGGGATGATCTCGATCGGCAGCGCGAGCTGGCGCACCATGTCGCGCAGGACCAGGTACTGCTGGTAGTCCTTCTTGCCGAACAGCGCGGCATGCGGACGCACCATGTTGAACAGCTTCAGCACGACCGTAGCGACGCCCCGGAAATGCCCGGGCCGGATCGCGCCGTCGAGCACGTGCTGGATCTCCGACGGCTCGACCACGAAGGTCTGCGGCTCCGGATAGATCTCGCGCTCGTCGGGGACGAACACCACATTGGCGCCGGCCTCGCGGCACTTGTCGCAATCGGACTCCAGCGTACGCGGATAACGATCGAAGTCTTCGCGCGGGCCGAACTGCAGCCGGTTCACGAAGATGCTGACCACGGTACAGGCTGCGCGCGGCTTGGCCAGCCGCACCAGCTGTATGTGTCCCTCGTGCAGGTTGCCCATCGTCGGCACGAACACGTTGTTCGGTTCGCGCTGCAACCTTTCGCGCAGGGCGTGTACCGAATGAATCACATCCATCGCAGAACCTGCCCGGTGATTGTCTAGAAGGAATGCTCCGCAGCGGGGAAGGTCCCCGCCTTCACTTCGGCCACGTATGCCGCCACGGCCGCCTCGATGCCGGCGCTGCCCGCCATGAAGTTCTTGACGAAGCGCGCCTTCTTCCCGGGGAAAACGTCGAGCATGTCGTGCAGCACGAGCACCTGCCCGGAGCAACCGGCCCCGGCGCCGATACCGATGGTCGGCACGCTCGCCGCGGCGGTGAGTTCGGCCGCCAGCACCGCCGGGATCGCCTCGAACAGCAGCACGCCCGCGCCCGCAGCCTCGAGCCGGGCCGCCTCGTCGCGCAGCCGCAGTGCGGCCGCATCGGTGCGGCCCTGCACGCGATAACCACCCAGCTGGTGCACCGACTGTGGCGTGAGGCCGATATGCGCGCACACCGGCACGCCGCGCTCGACCAGGAAGGACACCGTGTCGACCATCGCGACCCCTCCCTCGATCTTCACCATCTGGGCACCGGCCGCCATCAGCAGCGCCGCGTTCTCGAACGCCTGTTGCGGGCTGACCTGGAAGCTGCCGAACGGCATGTCCGCGATCACGAAGGCCCGGCGCGCGGCGCGGGCCACGCACTCGGTGTGGTACACCATGTCGCGCATGGATACCGCGAGCGTGGAATCGCGGCCCTGGATCACCATGCCGAGCGAATCGCCGACGAGGATGGTCTCGACGCCGGCACGCTCCAGCAACGCGGTGAAGCTGGCGTCGTAGCTCGTCAGCATCGCGATCCGGTCTCCGGCCTGCGCCATCTTCTGCAACGTATGCAGCGTGACGCGGGCTAGTCTCGGTGTATCGGCGGCGTTTCCGTAGGTCATCGCGCGGTCAGGACCCTGAAGACAACAGGCAGTGGGGACGGGAGTATCGTCCCGGCCGCGCGCGGATGCAAACGCATCCGGTCGCGGCCGCCGCGCGAAACCTGCCACGGCAGGCTGTGCGGGCATGCCGCGCGATACCGGATCGTCATGCGCCGCCCCGGCTGATGAATTCGCGCGGGCCGCGCATGTCGCGGATACAGCGCAGCAGGAGTTCGAAATCCGCCGGCTCATCGGCGAAGTTCAGGTTGTCGCTGTTGACGATCAGTACCGGTGCCGCATCGTACCTGTAGAAGAACTGGCTGTAGCTCGCGGCGAGCCGTTCCAGGTACTCCTCGCCGATGCGCCGCTCCTGTCCGATGCCGCGCCGACGTACGCGCTCGACCAGGCGTTCGGTCGACGCCTGCAGGTAGATCACAAGGTCCGGCGCAACCGTCTCGGGCCCGACCTGGGCGTACACCTGCTGATAGAGGCGGAACTCGTCATCGTCGAGGGTGAGCCGCGCGAACAGCGGATCCTTCTCGAGCATGAAATCGGCGATGGTCACCGAACCGAACAGGTCGCGCTGCGCCACTGCACGCAACTGCCCGATGCGCTGGAAAAGGAAGAACAGTTGTGTCGGCAGTGCATGGCGCCGCGGGTCTTCGTAGAAGCCGGCAAGGAACGGATTGTCGTCCGGTTTCTCGAACAGTTCTTCCCCCCCGGTGCGCTCGGCGAGCAGCCGCGCGAGGGTGGTCTTGCCAGCACCGATCGGACCCTCGACGACGATGTACCGGAAGCGCGTTGGAAGCATCTCAGGGGTCTCTCCCGGACCGTCAGCCAGCGGCCAGCGCACCGATGCGCCCGATCGCCTGTGCCGAGACTGCCCGGGTGAGCGCCGCGAGCGGCCCGGCTCCCGGCACGACGCAGGCCGGATCGAGTTCGGCAAGCGGCAGCAGCACGAAGGCACGATCGACCATCCGCGGATGCGGTACGGTCAGGCGGGGTTCGTCGACGATGCGCTCGCCATGGAGCAGCAGGTCGAGATCGATCAGGCGCGGTGCATTGCGGAACTCGCGCGTGCGACCACCCTCGTGCTCGATCGCCAACAGCGCATCGAGCAGCGCCTGCGGCGAAAGCGCCGTGTCGAGCGCGACCACCGCGTTGAAGAAATCCGGCTGATCGAGGTAGCCGACAGGCGCACTGCGGTAGACCGAACTGACCCCGGCCACGATGGTCGTCGGCAGTTTTCCGAGCGCGGCTACCGCGGCACGCATCTGTGCCAGCGGATCGCCGAGGTTCGCGCCAAGCCCGACATAGGCCCGGGCGACCTCCCCGGGCGCTTCAATCACCGCCCGCTCCACCGGCCGCGGGCACGGCACCGGCGCCGTCGGGCGAACCGGACTCTTCCGCGCGCGAACGGCTGCGACCACTGCGGCTGCGCCTGCGCTTCGGCCTGCCGGCCGAAGTCTCCGGCAACAGCATCTCTTCCCGCTCCGCTTCGCCGGCACGCTGGAAGCGTGTCCACCATTCACCGACCTCAGCGTCCACTTCACCGCTCTCGCAGCGAAGCAGGAGGAAGTCGTAACCCGAGCGGAACCGTTCCTGCTCGAGCAGCCGGAACGGACGCCGACCGGATCGCTGCTCGAAGCGCGGCTGCAGGAACCATATCTCGCGCATCTGCGCGGTGAAGCGGCGCGGGATCGCGAGTTGCTCCACCTGGCGCGAGATGACGGAATCCATCGCCTCGGCAAGCGCGATCATCGGCGGCTTGCCACGCCCGGCAGGCGGGGCATCGGTGCCGCGCTTCCACGCCGCGAGCACTTCGTGCCAGAGCAGCGCGGCGAACAGAAAAGCCGGCGATACACTCTTTCCGGCATTGATGCGCGCGTCGGTATTGCCGAGTGCAAGCATCACGAACTTTTCGCCCATCGGCTGCTCGAGGATCACGTCGAGCATCGGCATCAAGCCGTGGTGCAACCCGTCGTGACGCAACCGGTTCACGCAGGCGACTGCGCCGCCGGACAACAGCAGTTTCAGCATTTCGTCGAACAGCCGCGCCGGTGGTACGTTCGACAGCAGTGGTGCGAGTTCGCGGATCGGTGCGCCGGTGGACGCCTCGATCTCGAAGCCGATCGACGCCGCGAATCGCACCGCGCGCAGCATGCGTACCGGATCTTCACGGTAGCGCGTGGCCGGATCGCCGATCATCCGGATCTGCCGCTTGCGCAGGTCTTCGACGCCATGGTGGTAGTCGACGATCTCCTCGGCCCTGGGATCGTAGAACAGCGCGTTGACCGTGAAATCGCGGCGCGCCGCGTCCTGCTGCTGGGTGCCGAACACGTTGTCGCGGATCAGCCGTCCGTGCTGGTCGGCCTGCCGCGTTCCGGGTCCGGTCTCGCTGCGCGGACGCGACGAGCGCAGGCCGCGGGCCGGCGGCGGCTCGGGTGCCTCGAAGGCATCCCCGGCATCCTCAACCGTCGCGTCGAGGTCAGCCTCACCCGGCGGCGACCCGTCGCCGCGGAAGGTGGCTGTCTCGACCAGTTCCTGACCGCACATCACGTGCACGAGCCTGAACCGGCGGCCGATGATCCGCGAGCGCCGGAACAGCGCCGCTGCCTGCTCCGGCGTCGCATCGGTCGCGACATCGAAGTCTTTCGGCTTGCGCCCGATCAGCAGGTCGCGCACTGCGCCGCCGACCACGAATGCCTTGTAGCCGTTGTCCTGCAGCGTCGAGGTCACGCGCAGTGCGCAAGGGCTGATCCGGTCGCGGCCGATGCCGTGCCGATCGCGGGGAATGATCTCGGGAACCTTGCGAACCTCGGGCCGCGCACCGCGGCTGCCGAAGACGCGCCGCAGGAAGGAGCGAATCATGAAGGAAGGCTGTAGCCTTCGTTAGGCCAGGGGCGCCGAGTATACATCGGGGCCTCCGCGACAGTCCCCGGCGGCGCATTCCAGGATGCGCGCAGCCTGGCGACACGCGTTCATGCGTGCAGGCCGAGGATCGGCCACCCGCGCTGCGTCGCGACCGCGCGCAGGCGGTCGTCAGGGTCCACAGCGACCGGGTGCGTCGCCCATTCGAGCAGCGGCAGGTCGTTGGCGGAGTCGCTGTAGAACCACCGTTCGTCGAAGTCGGAGGACTCATGGTCGAGGCCGGCGAGCCAGGCCTGCACCCGGGACACCTTCCCTTCGCGAAAACAGGGAATGCCCGCAACGCGCCCGGTGAACCGGCCGTGCGCGTCCTGCTCCGGTTCGGTCGCCACCAGGTGCTCGATGCCGAACGCCCGGGCAATCGGTGCGGTGACGAACGAGTTGGTCGCGGTGACCACGGCGCGCAGGTCTGCAGCATGGCGCGCGACCAGCGAACGCGCCGGTTCGCGCATCATCGGTTCGATCTTCTTCTTCATGAACCCGGCATGCCAGGCGTCGAGCGCCTCGCGCGGATGGCTGGCCAGGGGCGCCAGCGCGAACGCGAGGAACTCCATGATGTCCAGGGTACCTGCCTTGTACTGGTCGTAGAAAGCCTTGTTGCGCGACTCGTATTCAGCGCGGCCGAGTACGCCGGTCTCGATCAGGAACTGGCCCCATTCATAATCGCTGTCCCCGGCCAGCAGGGTGTTGTCAAGGTCGAACAGTACGAGCTTCATGGCGTCATCTTTCCTGAAACATGGACGTCAGCCGAGGCTGCGCAGCCATTCGCGCGCGAGTGGCAGCGTGACCGCGCGCTTGGCCGCGAGCGAATGACCGTCGAGCGAGTCGACCACTGCGAGCAGGGTCGGCAGGTCGCGCGGCATCGTCTGCAGCAGCCACTCGAGGACCTCGTTGCCGATCACCGCGCCGCGCGCGCGCGCGTGCGCCGACATCGCGGAAGCCTTCTGTGCATCGGTCAGCGGATGCACCTGGTAGGTGAGTCCCCATGACAGCCGGGTCACCAGGTCGGCGCGCAGCCCCAGGCCGGCGGGCGGACGCGGCCCCGACACGAGAAGGCTGCACCCGGGGTACTCCTGCCGTACCGTGTTGTAGAGGTTGAACAGCCGCTGCTCGCCGCCGGCATCGAGTGCCTCGACGTTGTCGAGCGCGAGCCTGGTGACCGGCCGGCCATGGCTGTCGGCCAGCAATTCGATGCCCAGCGGCGCATCGGGCTCGCGCAGGTCCATGTAGCGGCCGATGCCGGCCGCGCCGGAAGCATCGGCAGGCGCATCGCGCGCGTCCGTGCCGGTGCTGCCGGCGGCCGCGTGCAGCAGGTGGCTGCGGCCGGAACCCGGCGTACCCCACAGGTAGAAGAAGCGTGCCGCGACAGCCGAGGCGCCGCCGCGCAGCAGCGCGACCAGTTCCGCGTTGTCGCCGACGATGAAGTTGTCGAAGGACTGGCACGGCTGCGGGATCAGGTCCAGCACACCCTGCGGATGGCTCGCTCCCAGCCGGCCGACCGACGCACCGCCCGTGGGGGCGGTGCCCGCCTCGTCATCGCCGCGGCCGAACGGCAGGGGTCCGACCGGCGCCCCGGTGAGTTTCGGCGGGACCGGCATCTCAGGTCTTGTAGAGCGGACTCGCGAGATAGCATCCGCGCAGGTAGCGCAGCCAGACCAGCAGTACCGCGCTGGCTGGCAGCGCCAGCAGCACCCCGAAGAATCCGAACAACTGCCCGAACGCGAGCAGCGAGAAGATCACCACCACCGGGTGCAGGCCGATCCTGTCGCCGACCAGCTTGGGCACGACGAGATAGCCCTCGACCATCTGCCCGGCGAAAAAGACGCCCCACACCCAGAGCAGCGGGCCGAGCGCCTGGAACTGCATCACCGCAACGACCGTGCCCAGCGTGATGCCGAACACCGCGCCCAGGTAGGGAATGAACGTGATCAGGCCGGTAAGCAGGCCGATGGCCACCGCATACTCGACACCGACCAGCGACAGTGCGATCGCATAGAAAGCCGCCATCACCAGCATCACGGCGAGCTGTCCGCGCAGGAACTCGCCGAGTACGGCATCGATTTCGCGCGCCAGCCGGCCGATGATCGCGTGCTGGGCACGCGGCAGCATGTGGTCGATCTCGGCAACGATGTCGCTCCAGTCGCGCAGGAAGTAGAACAAGACCACCGGGATCAAGAGCAGGTTCACGAAAAAGCCCACCAGAGCCATCCCGCCGCTGGCGAGCGACGGCACGACCCAGCCGGCAACGGTCTGCGGCGATGGCAGCTGCTCTAGCACCAGCGCGCGCAGGTGGTCCAGCTCGACCTGCACGCCGAGGTGCTCCTCGATCAACGGTTCGACGTTGGCATTCGCCCATTCGAAGAAACGCGGCATCGTCTCGGTGATGCGCGCCAGCTGCTGCTGCAGCAAAGGCAGCAGGATCAGCACCATCGCCACGGCGGCGACGACGATCAGCAGCAGCACGAGCCCGGCCGCTGTCGCGCGCGACAGACCGCGCGCAGCGAGCTTCGCAACGACCTTCTCGAAGATGTACGCGATCATCAGCGCAAGCAGGAAGGGCGTGAGCACCGGCCCCAGCAGGTAGAACAGATAGCCGGTCAGCGCGACCAGCACCAGCCAGAAAGCGCGTGCGCCGATCTCCGGACTGGTACCCCCGCGGGGCGACGGCGTCATCGCGCCACCGCCGCGCGGCGGCGCACCCCGGCAGCCGGCGGGCAGACCGGAGCCCCGGGACGGGGGCCGGTTCCACGGGCGGGACGGAGGCTGGGTTGCGGCTTTGGTAGAATCACCCGCGGACTTTATCTGTGCCGCCCCCGGAACTCAACTGCGAGCCGCCCCCCTTGAACGAGAAACATCCTGTAACACCCGGCGACGCGGCGACCACCGCGCCCGGGACAGCAGCGGGCGTCTCCCCCGCCCGGGCGGCCGGCATGACCTACCGCGACGCAGGCGTGGACATCGACGCGGGCGACGCGCTCGTGGAAAACATCAAGCCGCTCGCCGCGCGTACCCGCCGCGAGGGCGTGCTCGCCGGCATCGGCGGTTTCGGGGCGCTGTTCGAAGTGCCGAAGCGATACCGGGAACCGGTACTGGTCTCCGGCACCGACGGCGTCGGCACCAAGCTGAAGCTCGCCTTCGCGCTCGGCCGCCATGACACGATCGGCATCGACCTGGTCGCAATGAGCGTCAACGACGTGCTCGTGCAAGGGGCCGAACCCCTGTTCTTCCTCGACTACTATGCGACCGGCAGGCTGGAGGTAGGGGTGGCGACCGAGGTGGTGCGCGGCATCGCGCACGGCTGCGAGCAGGCCGGCTGCGCGCTGATCGGCGGCGAGACCGCCGAAATGCCCGGCATGTACGTGGCCGGCGAGTACGACCTGGCAGGCTTCTGCGTCGGCGTGGTCGAGAAATCGAAGATCATCGATGGGTCCAGCGTTGCTGCGGGCGACGTGATCATCGGGCTCGGTTCCAGCGGCCTGCATTCGAACGGCTACTCGCTGGCGCGGCGCATCGTCGAACATGCCCGCGCGGACCTCGACGCCGACTTCCACGGTCGGCCGCTTGCCGACGCACTGCTCGAGCCCACCCGCATCTACGTGAAGCCGGTGCTCGCCCTGATGGCGACACTGCCGGTGAAGGCCCTGGCGCATATCACCGGCGGCGGCCTGCCTGGCAACGTACCGCGGGTGCTGCCGGACGGCGTGGTCGCGGATATCGACGGTACCAGCTGGCCTCGCCCTCCGCTGTTCGGCTGGCTGCAATCCGCCGGCAAGGTTGCCGACGACGAGATGTACCGCACCTTCAACTGCGGCATCGGGATGATCCTGGTGGTCGCGGCAGCCGATGCCACGCGCGCGATCGAACACCTGGGTAGCGCCGGCGAGACGGTGAGCCGCATCGGCACGATTCGTGCGCGCAAGGGCGGCGAAGCGCAGACCGTGATCCGCTGATGCAAGCCGGCTGCGAACACGCATGACGCCGCGACCAGGGATCGAACCCGCCCCGCTGCCGTCCGTCGTCGTGCTGATTTCCGGGCGCGGCAGCAACCTGCGCGCGATCGTCGAGTCCACGCCACCCTGCCGCATCGCGGCGGTCATCAGCAACCGCCCGGATGCGGGCGGCCTCGCTTTCGCACACGCGAACGGCATCGCCACCGAGGTGGTCGACCACACCGCGTACGCCGATGCGGCAGACCCGCGGGGCGCGTTCGATGCAGCGCTGATGCAGGCGATCGACCGGCACCAGCCGCAACTGGTGGTGCTCGCCGGCTTCATGCGCATCCTGACCGCCGGCTTCGTCGACCACTACACCGGTCGGATGATCAACATCCATCCGTCGCTGCTGCCGGCGTATCCCGGCCTGCATACGCATCGGCGCGCGCTCGAGGACGGCGTGCGACTGCACGGCTGCACGGTCCATTTCGTCACCTCGACGCTGGATAACGGGCCGATCGTCGTGCAGGCCGCCGTAGCGGTCGACGCCGACGACTCCGAGGACACGCTGTCCGCCCGCGTCCTCGAACAGGAACACCGGCTCTATCCGCAGGCGGTGCGCTGGTTTGCCGAAGGCCGGCTGCGGATCGACGGTGCAAGGGTGCGCGTGCTGCCGCCGCCTGATGCAGATACGGTTGCGGCAGCGAACGATCGCGCCCTGGTCGCACCGGCGCTCGACCGGTAGGAGGCGGCCACCATGGATCGGCACGGTTCCGGAATCTCGACCGCCAGGCGCGCAGCCCTCGGCTCGGCCTTCGCCGGCCTGGTGCTCGGCACGCTTCCGGCCGGCACGCATGCCGCCCAGGCCGTGAACGGCCTGCCGGCACGGCTGGCACTGATCTATTCGCTGCTGCGCAGCGGGCTCGAGATCGCCCGGATCGAAGAAACCTTCGAACGCAGCGGCAATGGCTACCGGCTGCTGAGCGAAGCACGTGCGGTGGGCCTGGCAGCGCTGCTGGCGCGCGGACAGGGGTGGCGGCGCGAAAGCCGAGGCACGGTGGCTGCTACCGGGCTGCGCCCTGACCAGTTCACCGACCAGCGCGGTGCGAATCCGCTGCAGCGTGCGCGTTTCGACTGGACGACGAACCAGATCCGTTTCGATCGTCCCGGCACCGATTCCACCGAGGTCGACGGCGAAGCGCTGCCGCCGGGTACCACCGACCGGCTGAGCTTCCCGTACGCCCTCGCACAGCGCGCCATGCAATCGACCGGCTTGCCGGCCGGCGAATGGGACGCGCCGATGACCGATGGGCGGCGCGTCACGCGCTACCGGTTCACCGTGTCTGGCCGGGAGACGGTGGCCACGCCGGCCGGGGCCTTCGAGGCGATCCGGGTGAGCAGGGTACGCGAGAAGGACGACAACGCAACGGAGGTCTGGCTGGCAGCAGCGCGCGGGATGATCCCGGTGCGCATCCTGGTGACCGAACCCGACGGCGCGACGTTCGACCAGGTGCTGGCGCAGATCGGCGGTCAGTGAACCGGATGGCCGCCCGGTCTCCCCGGCGCGGATTAGTCTGGGCGCTTGCCGCGTCGCTGACGCTGCATGTATTCACCCTGTCCCTGCAGCCGCTCCGCATGGGCGCCCCGACGCCGGAGCCTGCGGTCCCGCTCCCGCAGCAGCTGGCGGTGCAGCTGCTGCCACCGGCTGCCGCAGTCCAGGGGTCGCCCGCCCTGCTGCCGCCTGCGCGGGAGGCAGCCGCTGGCCGTGTTCCGCCCCCTGACGCTGGCCCGTCCCCACCACCGGCGCCCGCCCTGGGCACGCGGGCAG
>CANGXU010000015.1 GCA_947457885.1 Betaproteobacteria bacterium | reverse complement strand
GCTTGCTGGCGCGCGGATCGTCGGGGAACAGCTTCAGCAGCTCGTCGCGGAATACCGCGACGCAGGCCGGCTCGAGGCCGACGATCGGCGTGCCTGCCTCGATGTCGGCAGCCAGCGCCTGCATGATCTCGCGCAGCTGCCGTTCGGCCTGGTCGAGCAGCCCGAAGTCGTACAGCGGGCGGCCGCAGCACAGGTGCGCCTGGGGTACCGACACCTCGTAGCCCGCGTGCTCGAGCACCTTCACCGCCGCCATCGCCGTCTCTGGATGGAAGTGGTTGTTGAACGTGTCGGCCCACAGGATGACCCGGCCGCGCGGCGCCGCAGTCGGCGAAGCCGCCGCCGGTCGCCCCTGGCCGGCGAACCACTGGCGGAAGGTGCGCGCGGCGAACTTCGGCACGTCGCGCTGCAGCGCGATCCCGGCCAGCTGCTTGGCCAGCACGTTCAGGCCCGGCGTCTGCGTGAACCAGTTGACCAGCCGCGGCATCTTCGACGCCAGGCGCGCCCAGCGATGGATGAAGCCCATGCTCCAGGCCTGGATCGGCCGCCGATTGCGCTGGTGGTAGTGGTACAGGAACTCGGCCTTGTAGCTCGCCATGTCGGTATGCGTCGGGCAGTCGCTCTTGCAGCCCTTGCACGCCAGGCACAGGTCGAGCGCCTCTTTCACGGCCTCGGATTGCCAGCCGCCCTTGACCACCTCGCCGCGCAGCATCTCGCCGAACAGCCGCGAGCGGCCGCGCGTCGAGTACTTTTCCTCGCCGGTCACCCGATAGCTGGGGCACATCACGCCGCCGCTCTGCGACCGGCACTTGCCCATGCCGACGCAGTGCTCGATCGAACGCGCGAAGCCGTCGCCCTCTGGCGTCGAGAAGTGCATCCGCGTCGCGAAGCGGATCGGGCTGTAGCCGGGCCCGTAGCGCAGGTTCTCGTCGATGCGGTAGGCATCGATCAGCTTGCCAGGGTTCATCCGGCCTTCGGGGTCCCAGATCGCCTTGAACTCGCGGAACGCCTGCATCAGTTCAGGCCCGTACATCACCGGCAGGAACTCCGCCTTGGCCTGGCCGTCGCCATGCTCGCCGGACAGCGACCCGCCGTAGCGCACCACGAGGTGCGCAGCATCCTCGGTGAAGCCGCGCCACTTCGCGATGCCTTCCGGCGTGCGCAGGTCGAAGGTGATGCGCGCATGGATGCAGCCATCGCCGAAATGGCCGTACAGCGAAGTCTCGTAGCCGTAGCGGTCGACCAGCGCCTGGAACTCGCGCAGGTAGTCGCCCAGCCGCATCGGGTCGACCGCCGCATCTTCCCAGCCGACCTGCGGATCGCGGCTGCCTTCCAGCCCGAGCGCGCTGGCCGAGGCCGCAGTCTCGCGGATCGTCCAGATGGCCTCGGCCACCGCCGGGTCGTCGATCAACCAGTGCGACGGCGCATCGGACCGGCTGGCGTAGTGATCGACCAGCGCCTGCGCCTGTGCGCTGGCTGCCTCGACGGTGTCGGCACCGAACTCGATCATGATCCAGGCATCGCCGGCCGGCAGTTTCGCGATGTCGGCCAGCCGAAGCCCGCGCACCCGCAGCCCGCCGATGATCTTCTGGTCGAGGCCTTCGGTGGCGATCGGCCCGAACGGCAGGATCTGCGGCACCGCGTCGCCGGCGACATAGATATCGGGATAGCCCAGCACCAGCAGCACCCGCTTCTGCGGGCTCTGCACCAGGCGCGTCTTCGCCTGCAGCGTGATCGCGCACGACCCCTCGGTGCCGACCAGCGCACGGGCGACGTTGAAACCGTTCTCCGGCAGCAGCTGGTCGAGGTTGTAGCCCGACACGCGGCGCTTGATCTTCGGATACTTCGTGCGGATCAGCTCGCCGTATCTGTCTGCCAGCGCCTTCAGCTTCGAATAGATCTCGGCACGGCGCCCGCCCGCAGCGACGATGCGTTCATACTCGTCATCGGACGTCGGCCCGACCCACAGGCGCAGGCCGTCGTAGGTCAGTACCTCGAGCGCCTCGACGTTCTCGACCGTCTTGCCGGCCATCACCGAATGCGCGCCACAGGAGTTGTTGCCGATCATGCCGCCGAGCGTGCAACGGCTGTGGGTCGCCGGATCAGGCCCGAAGGTCAGTGCATGTTCCTCGGCCGCATCGCGCAGCGCGTCGCAGACTACCCCCGGCTCGACCCGCGCGCTGCGCGCGGCCGGGTCGACCTCGAGCACCTGGTTCAGGTACTTCGAGCAATCGAGCACCACCGCCACGTTGACCGTCTGCCCGTTCTGCGCGGTGCCACCCCCGCGCGGCAGGATCGGCGCCCCGTGTTCGCGGCACACCGCGACGGCGGCGACGATATCGTCGACTGTCTTCGGCAGCACCACGCCGATCGGCACCTGCCGGTAGTTCGAGGCATCGTGCGCATACACCGCCAGGCTGCCGGCATCGAAGCGCACCTCGCCGGACACCGCCCGGCGCAGCGCAGCGGCCAGCGCGTCGACATCGACGTCGTGCCGCACGCGCGCGGACGGGCCGGACGGCTGCGTGGGGGACGGGATATCGGGGGACGGGGTATCGAGGGGCGGCGGCATGGGGTGGCGAGTGTATCAGCGGTGCCGTTGCGGACGGCCTGGCCCGACGGCGTCTCAGCCTGCCTCGAACGCCTCTGCCAGTTCGGCCGCGGCCTGCCGCAGCCGGGGCACCAGGCTGAGTGCGCGATCGAAGGACAGGCGGCCCACCGGACCGTGCACCGCGACTGCGGCGATCGGCCGGCCGGCGGCATCCAGCACCGGCACGCTGGCCGCCACGAGCCCGTCGAGGAATTCCTCATTGTCGGTGCCGAAGCGCGATTCGCGGATGCGCGTGAACTCGGCCTCGAGCAGCGCCGGTTCGACCAGCGTGCGCGCGGTGCGCCGCTCGAGCGGCAGCGTCGCCAGCAGCCGCTTGCGGGTTCGTGCCGGCAGCAGCGCGAAGAACAGCTTGCCGCTGGCGGTGCAATGCAGCGGCACGCGCGACCCGGGCTGCAGCGTCATCTGCAGCGGCCACTGCGACTCCACCCGATCGATGTACACCACCTCGGCCCCGTCGAGCATCGTGATGTTGCAGGTCTCGTTGAGGTCCGTGACCAGCCGCTCGAGGATAGCCCGCCGGTCTGCCTGGCGTGCGCCGTGGCGCATGGCATCGACCGCCAGCCGGGTGGTCCTGCGCGCGAGCATGTAGTTGCGGTCGCCCGGTTCCTGCGCGAGGAAGCCGGCCACTGCAAGCTGGCGCAGGATCCGATGCACCGTCGGCCTGGGCAGCCCCAGCGCATCGGCCACCGCCGACAGCGGCAGCGCGCGATCGGACGCGGCGAGCACTTCGAGCACGCGCAGCCCGCGCAGCAGCGCCGAGTCGGGGTCGGAGGTCACGGCAGCCATCTCAGCAGCCTGGCGCCGATCGGCGCGCGGCTCGACCAGGGTTCCGGTCAGGCCGGGCTCGCACCCACGGCAGGGGTTGCAGCAAACGGTGCGGCAGCACCGGGCAGTTCCGACAGGTCGAATTCGTCATGGATCAGGTCACGGATGCGCGCCTTCAGCGCGACGAACTCGGGGCTTTCTTCGCGCCGCGGGCGCGGCATGTCTACCTCGATGTTAGCCTTTACCCGGCCGGGGCGCCGGGTCATCACGATGATGCGGTCGGACAGCTTGATCGCCTCCTCGATCGAGTGCGTGACCAGCACCATGGTCTTGCGCTGCTCCATGAAGATGCGGACCATTTCATCCTGCAGCATGCTGCGGTTCTGCGCGTCGAGCGCGGCGAACGGCTCGTCCATCAGCAGCACCGCCGGGTCGACCGCCAGCGCGCGGGCGATAGCGACGCGCTGGCGCATCCCGCCCGACAGCTGATGCGGGTAGCGATGCTCGAACCCGCTCAAGCCGACCAGTTCGATCTGCCGCTGCGCGAGGCGTGCGCGCGCCTCGGCGGGTACCCGCTTCATCTCGAGCCCGAAGGCGACGTTGCCGAGCACGGTCAGCCAGGGGAAGAGCGCATAGTCCTGGAAGATCATCGCCCGCTCCCAGCCGGGGCGGCCGATCGGGCGGCCGTCGAGATGGATCGTGCCGAGGGTCGCGTCGTCGAAGCCGGCGATGATGTTCAGCAGCGTGGTCTTGCCACAGCCGGAGTGCCCGAGCACCGAGCAGAACTCGTCCTGCCCGACGGTGAACGAGATATCGGCCAGCGCCTTCACCGGCTCATCGGCGGGGCCGTGGCCGGGATAGATCTTCACCACGTTGCGAATGTCGAGCACGCCCATCGTTGCCTGTCCTGTGGTGTTCAGCGAGCGGTCTTCAGCGAGTCATGGCCAGCGACCACGGCAGCATCTTCTTCGCGACCCAGCGCAGGCCCTGGTCGATCACCAGCCCGGCGACGCCGATGGAGATCATGCCGACCAGGATGATGTCGGTGCGCAGCACGCTGCGCGCATCCGAGATCAGCCAGCCGAGCCCGGAGGTGGCGCCGACCAGTTCCGCCGCGACCAGCGCCATCCAGCCCACGCCCAGGCCGATGCGAATGCCGGTGACGATCTGCGGCAGCGCCGCGCGGAACACGATCTTCACCAGCACGTCGAACTCGGATGCGCCGAGGCAGCGCGCCGCGCGGATGACGTTGTGCTCGACGTTCTTCACGCCGGAAATGGTGTTGATCAGCAGGGGGAAGAAGATGCCGAGGAAGATGATGAACTGGTTCTGCAGGTCGCCGATGCCGAACCACAGGATGGCCAGCGGGATCCATGCGATCGGCGGGATCGGCCGCAGCATCTCGAACACCGGCTCGAACAGGTTCTGCGCGGTCTTCGACCAGCCCATCAGCAGCCCGAAGGGAATGGCTACCGACGCATAGGCGAAGGCGATCGCCTCGCGCTTGAGGCTCGCCCAGAAGTGCTTCGCCAGGTCGCCCGACTGGATCAGCTCCCAGGCACCGGCGGCCACCGCGGTCGGCGGTGGCATCAGCGTCACCAGGTTGGCATCGATGCGCGGCAGGATCACCACCGACAGCAGCTGCCATGCGCCGAAGAACACCAGCAGCCCCATCCAGCGCGAAAAGCGCTGGAACAGGTTGGGCGGACGGCGCAGCGCGTCCAGCGCCCGCCGTTCTTCCGGGGTGATGGCGGACGGTGGAAGCGCAGGCACCGGCGCGGCGTCGTACATGGCCCCGACCGCGCTACGGCTTGAACATCTGGCCGTTGAAACTCCACGGACGCACCAGGTCACCCGCCTCGGGGAAGGGCTGCGGCGCCTTCATGTTGAGGAAGGTGAGGTACTCCGGATACGGAGGCTTGCCGACCGTGCCCGTCCAGCCCGTCTGGATGAACGGCGGCTGCGCCGGCACCCGCCAGCCGAGGCGATTGAAGGTGCGCTCCATGAACTCGGGGCGGAACACCGCCTGGAACTCCTTCTCGAGCAGCGGCGTCTTCATGCGCTTGGTCTCGTACAGCCAGTTCACCGTGCGGTCGTTCTCGCGGAACCAGAACGCAGTGTGCGGGTACAGGTAGGTCGGCTTGAACTGATTGTTGTACTCGGCCACCTGCTGCGCGAGCAGCGTACGCGGCACCAGCTTCAGGTTCGGGTCCTGCAGCAGCGCGTCGACGGTGCGCTCGGGATTGAGACGGATCCAGAGCTGCGACTCGGCGATCGCATCGGTCAGCGCCTGCACCACGTCGGGCACGTTATCGACCAGTTCCTGCCGTACATAGGTCACGCCCAGGTAGATCACGTATGGATAGTGCACGTCGATCGGGCGCCCGGTCTTGCGCTCGTTGATCACCAGCGAATTGGTGAAGTCCCAGGGCACGATGGCGTCGATGCCGCGCGGCAGCAGTGCCTGCTCGGGCGGGGGCATGTTGCGGAAGGTGACGTCCTTGCCGATCACCAGCTTGTTCGAGGCCAGCGACAACTGCAGGTAGAACTCGGCGGAGGAACCGGTGGCAATGCCGATCACCCAAGGCTCTTTCGTGGCCGGGTTTCCGCCGCGCAGGTCGTTGATGCTCTTCAGCGGCGAGTCGTTCGGCACGATGATCTGGTGGCGCAGGTTCGGCGACATCAGTGCGATCACGCGCATCGGCACGTTACGGTCGATCAGCGTGTTCATCGGGAAGTTGCCGCCGTTGCCGACCTGGGCACGGCCTGAGATGAACACCTCGTTCAGCGTCGGCCCGGACGGGAAGGCCTGGAAGTTGGCCTCGATGCCGCGCGCCTGCAGGAACTTCTGCTGGTTCATCACCGAGAAGATCGCATTCTGGCCGGACCACGGAGGCTGATAGGCAACGGTCATCGGCCACCAGCCGCGCTCTTTCATCCAGGCGATCGACTTGTCGGAGATGCGCTCATAGGGCTGCGGCCAGCCCCACTGGGTGAACTGCTGCGCGAAGGCACCCGTGGCCGAGCACATCGCCAGCAGCAGGAACGTCGCCGCGAACCACCGCATCGGGCGCTTGCCCGTCGAGTCATGCATTGCATTGCCTCCTGGCCGGTCTGTGCGGGCTCGACTTGCCGCTGCCATCGCTCTGCGCGGCACCGGGCCTGTCCTCCCGCTCGGGAATGCGCCGCCCCGGCTGTTCGATGTCCGCTGCGGCCGGGTGCTGCAACCCTGCCGGCGGCCGGTGCACGGCGCCCAACGTTCCTGCATTGCAGGAAAAACGTTAGCAGCTAAACCGCGCCTCGGCAAGCAATCCTTTGAAAAACGGAATGCCTCATGTCATTATGTCCCGACAATGTCGTCGACCATCGAGGCTCCCTCCGCCCTCGCCCGCCCGCCCGCGCCCGCCAGTGGCCCGGAGTACGACTTCATCGTCGTCGGCGCAGGCTCGGCCGGATGCGTACTCGCCAACCGCCTGACGGCGGGGGGACGCTTCAGTGTGCTGCTGCTCGAGGCGGGCAAGCGCGACTGGTACCCGTGGATCCACGTACCGATCGGCTACGCGAAGACCATGTTCCACCCGACCTGGAACTGGATGTTCAAGACCGAGCCGGAACCCACGATGAACGGCCGGCAGATCTACTGGCCGCGCGGCAAGGGCCTGGGCGGGTCGAGTTCCATCAACGGCCTGATCTTCATCCGCGGCCAGCGCGAGGACTACGACCACTGGGCCTCGCTCGGCAACGCCGGCTGGGGCTGGGACGACGTACTGCCCTTCTTCAAGCGCTGCGAGGGCAACTCGCGCGGCGCGTCCGAGTACCACGGCGCGGACGGACCGCTCAGCGCCTCCGACATCGGCCGGCCGCATGAACTGGTCGACGCGTTCATCGCCGGCGCCGGCGAGGTCGGCATCCCGCACAACGACGACTTCAACGGCGCAACGCAGGAAGGCGCCGGCTACTACCAGCTGACCACGAAGAACGGTCTGCGCTGCTCGACGGCGGTGGCCTACCTGAAGCCGGCCCGGGGCCGGCCCAACCTGCGCATCGAGACCGAAGCGATGGTCCATCGCGTGCTGATGGACGGGCGCCGCGCGACCGGCATCGAGTACTCGAAGGGCGGCCGCACGATGGTCGCCCGCGCGCGGCGCGAGGTCGTGCTGTCAGCCGGCGGCCTGCAGTCGCCGCAGCTGCTGCAACTGTCGGGCATCGGTGACCCTTCCCTGCTGGCCGAACACGACATTCCGCTGGTGCACGCACTGCCCGGCGTCGGCGAGAACCTGCAGGACCACCTGCAGGTGCGCGCGATCTTCCGCTGTGCGAAACCGGTGACGACCAACGACGACCTGCGCAGCCTCACGCGCAGGTTCGGCATGGGCCTGGAATGGCTGCTCCGACGCAGCGGTCCGCTCGCGGTCGGCATCAACCAGGGCGGGCTGTTCGCGCGGGCGATGCCGCATTCGCGCACGCCCGACGTGCAGTTCCACTTCGCGACGCTGTCGGCCGAGATGGCCGGGGCCGCGCCGCATCCCTGGTCGGGCTTCACGATGTCGGTCTGCCAGTTGCGGCCGACCTCGCGCGGCACCGTGCGCATCAAGTCGAACGACCCTCGGCAGGCGCCTGCGATGCAGCCCAACTACCTGTCGACCGAACTCGATTGCGAGACGACGGTGGCCGGGCTGAAACTGGCGCGCACCATCGCCGCCACCCATGCGATGAAAGACTACACGCTCGACGAGTATCGTCCCGGACCCGATGCCCGCAGCGACGCCGACCTGCTCGAGTTCGCGCGCAACCATGGCGCGACGATCTTCCACCCGGTGGGTACCTGCCGGATGGGCACCGACCGCGACGCGGTGGTCGATCCGCAGTTGCGGGTGAATGGCGTCGACGGTCTGCGCGTGGTCGATGCATCGGTGATGCCCACGCTGGTCTCGGGCAACACCAACTGGCCGACCGTTATGATCGCCGAGAAGGCGGCCGACCTGATGCTCGCCGACGCGATGGCGGCGGCAGCAACCTGAGGCACCAGCGGCCGGCCCGCTACAGCCCCAGCCCGCCCCAGATCGAATCGACGCGCGCCTTGACCTCTGCGCTCATCGCGATCGGCTGACCCCACTCGCGCGTGGTCTCGCCGGGCCACTTGTTCGTGGCATCGATGCCCATCTTCGAACCCAGCCCCGACACCGGGCTGGCGAAGTCGAGGTAATCGATCGGCGTGTTCTCGACCAGCAGCGTGTCGCGCGCCGGATCGACGCGCGTGGTCATCGCCCAGATCACTTCCTTCCAGTCGCGCACGTCGACGTCATCGTCGGTCACCAGGATGAACTTCGTATACATGAACTGGCGCAGGAAGCTCCAGATGCCGAACATCACCCGCTTCGCATGCCCCGGATACTGCTTGCGGATGCTGACCACCGCCATCCGGTACGAGCAGCCCTCCGGCGGCAGGTAGAAGTCGACGATCTCGGGGAACTGCCGCACCAGCAGCGGCACGAACACCTCGTTGAGCGCGACGCCGAGGATGGCCGGCTCATCCGGCGGCTTGCCGGTGTAGGTCGAGTGGTACAGCGGATCGCTGCGATGGGTGATGCGCTCGACCGTGAACACCGGGAAGCGGTCCTGCTCGTTGTAGTAACCGGTGTGGTCGCCGAACGGCCCTTCGAGCGCAGTCTCCCAGCCGGTCGGCGACGATGCGTCCGGGTGGATCGCACCTTCGAGCACGATCTCGGCGGTGGCTGGCACCTTCAGGTCGTTGCCGATGCAGGTCGCGAGTTCGGTGCGCCCGCCGCGCAGCAGGCCGGCGAACTGGTACTCCGACAGCGTGTCGGGCACCGGCGTCACCGCGCCGAGGGTGGTGGCCGGATCGCAGCCGAGCGCCACCGCCACCGGGAACGGTTGGCCCGGATGCGCCTTGGCATGGTCGCGGAAGTCGAGCGCGCCGCCGCGATGCGCGAGCCAGCGCATGATCAGCTTGTTGCGGCCGATCACCTGCTGCCGGTAGATGCCGAGGTTCTGCCGCGCGCGCGCCGGGCCGCGCGTGACGGTGAGGCCCCAGGTGACCAGCGGCCCGGCATCGCCCGGCCAGCAGGTCTGGATCGGCAACCGGCCGAGATCGACCTCGCCGCCCTCGAGGCGCTGCTGCTGGCAGGCCGGCCGCGAGACCTCCTTCGGCGCCATGTTCAGCACCTGCTTGAGCAGCGGCCATTTTTCCCAGGCATCACGCAGCCCCTTCGGCGGCTCGGGCTCCTTCAGGTAGGACAGCAGCTTGCCGATCTCGCGCAGCGCGGAGGGATCGTCCTGGCCCATGCCGAGCGCGACGCGCTTCGTGGTGCCGAACAGGTTGCCGAGGACCGGCATGGAATGACCGGTCGGCTGCTCGAACAGGATGGCCGGGCCACCGGCACGCAGCACGCGGTCGCACACCTCGGTCATCTCGAGGTTCGGGGAGACCGGCGTGGCGATACGCTTCAGTTCACCCAGGGTTTCCAGTTGCGCGATGAAGTCGCGCAGGTCGTGGTATTTCAAGTCGGTAGCTGCTCCGTGGACTTCTGAAAAGTGCTCGTCAATGCAGTTCGAGCAGCGCCTTGATCTTCGCTCGAACGTGCAGGACCACCTCGGCATCCGCCACAGCTTTTCGTTTGGCCTTCCGCGCCCGCCAGTCGAGCGACCGCACCTGGTCCGACAGCACGGCACATTCGAGACTATCGACGACAGCTGGAACTTCGAACGGATAGCCTTTCGCACGCGTGCTCAGCGGGCAACAGACCATGAGACCCGTCTTCCCGTTGTATAGGGCGGGACTGAGTACGAGGGCTGGCCGTCTGCCCGCCTGTTCATGGCCGGCCTGCGGATCGAAATCGAGCCAGACGATGTCTCCTGCATCCGGTACATATCGCGCCGCCATCAGAACGATTCTTTTCCGACTGCCGGACCGAAATCGACTTCCGGATGAGCATTCTCCGGCGTAATACCAGCGACGAGATCAGCCAGCGAATATGTGGGCTGCGAATGCGGCTCGATGATGATGCGGCCTTCTTCAGCCGTGAGGCGTACGGCCTGTTCCAGTTCCAGATGGGCGGTACTCATCAAGGCCCTTGGAAGGCGCACTGCAGGACTGTTACCCCATTTGCGGATGATCGTGTCCATGGTCAACTCCGTGATGTATCTACATTGTAGATTCCATGGAACGCGAGGTCAATCGGCACACGATTGGAATATCGTGCGGTCGCGCCTGTCGAAGCCCTACAACGCCACCCTGAACCACCCATCCATCAGAATCCCCAGGAACACGACGCCGCCGACCGTGGTGTTGTTCATGAACGCCTTGAAGCACTGCTGCGGCTCGCGCGTGGCGCACAGCGCCACCTGGTGGCGCGCGAGCAGCGCGCACAGCACCAGCGCGCCGAAGTAGACCCCGCCGCGACCGGTCATCACGCCCACGGCGATCATCGTCAGCAGGAACGCGCCATGGGCGACCGCGATGCCGACCAGGTCGAAGCGGCCGAAGGTGATCGCCGAGGTCTTGATGCCGATCTTCAGGTCGTCCTCGCGGTCGACCATCGCATAGGCGGTGTCGTAGGCGATCGCCCAGAACACGTTGGCAAGCATCATCACCCACGCGACCGCCGGCACCCGGCCGGTGGCCGCTGCATAGGCCATCGGGATGCCGAACCCGAAGGCGATGCCGAGATAGGCCTGCGGCACCGCGAAGAACCGCTTGGTGAACGGATAGGTGAACGCGAACACCAGCGCCAGCAGCGACAGGCCGATGGTCAGCCGGTTCATCATCAGCACCAGCCCGCCGGCGAGCACGGTCAGCACCAGGGCCAGCACGAGCGCCTCCTTCACGCCGACCAGCCCGGCGGTGATCGGACGGTCACGGGTGCGCGCGACATGCCGGTCGAAGTCGCGGTCGGCGATGTCGTTCACCACGCACCCGGCCGAGCGCATCAGCGCCGCGCCGAGCACGAACATCCAGACCAGCACCAGGTCGGGCTGCCCCCTGGAGGCCAGCCACAGCGCCCAGAGCGCCGGCCAGAGCAGCAGGAGGATTCCCACCGGGCGATCCAGGCGCATCAGCTTTTCGTAGTACGAAAGGCGGGTCGCCAGGGAAATCGGCGCTGCAGACGGGCTATTGGCCATCGCTGTACTCATCGTTGACAGGCTCCGGCAGGCGCGGCGACGCGCCTGCGCAGGCGGGCGCGCACGCTGGATCCAGGCATGCCACGTCGGGCAGGAACACTTCCGTGACCAGCAGGTTCCAGTGTCCCGCGCTGAACACGGAACGCCGCGCCCACAGCCCGGACGGCACCGTCAGGCCGCGCGCTGCGAGCGCCGATGCGGCGCGCAGATAGCGCGGGTCGGGTGCCCGCAACCGGCGGAATGCGAGCGGGCCGCGCCGCACCCGCGGGTCGCTGAACAGCGCTTCGCCCAGCGGACGCGCACCCAGGCCGGCCAGCCAGCGCCAGCCGCCAGTGAGCGCGCGCGCATCGATCACACTGTGGGCGAATACCGTCGGACGGCCATCGCATTCGAGCAACACCTGTCTCACCAGGAATCCGAATGTGCGCTGGCTGGCGCTGCGTGAAACCGTCCTGCCAGACACACCACTGACTGCCGACACGAGGCAGCCCACCTCGTCGATGCATACACCGCCTCGACCCTGGGCGAGCCGGACCACCTGAAACCGCTTCGACGCCTGCTTCAGCCGGCGCGTCAACGACCCGCGATCGGTCAGCCAACCGTGCATCGCACCGGGCGCCAGGGCGACCTGGCGCCAGCGTGCGCGCGATGCGTGCGCCGGCAGATTCAGATTAACGGCAGGATTGGCCATGACATCCGCTTGCGTGCGTCATGGCCCCTTGCGAAGCAGTGACGCATCCTGTTCCGCTCACAGGAACACGTCGGCACGGACGCTGAAGCGATGCGCCAGTCGCTTGGCGATCTCCTTGCTGATCGAGCGCTTGTTGTTCAGGATGTCCGAGATACGGCTTTGCGGCGCACAGTCTCCCAGGTCCTCTTGCTTGAGACCGTGTTGCTCCATCAGGAAGCGCAGTACTTCGCTCGGCTCTGCTTCAGGGATCTGGAAGTTCTCGTCCTCGTAGGCTTTCACCTGATCGGCGAGGTAATCGAGCACATCGGCCAGCGGATGGCTTTCGTCGTCACCAATCTCTTCGAGCAGCGCATCAATCGTGGCACGCGCCTGCGCATAGTCCCCCTCGGTGTGAACAACGGTCACGCCCACGAGTTGCTTGAACGGTAGCCATGCCCGAAGAATGGCTTGCGGTTCGGGCACCGCTTTGAGCACGTATCCCATCAGTTTCTCCGTTCCCCGCTGCGATAGTACTATCCATCCAGCCAGCTCAGCGCATCCGGCAGCCATCTCCGCAGGTGACGTTCGACGGCGACCGGATCGGTATTCAACATCGTCCCAGCCGCCTCGACGGCAGCCTCGAGCAGGTCGGCATCCTGCACCGGATCGGCGAAACGCAGCATCGGCAGGCCGCTCTGCCGCGCCCCCATCAGTTCGCCCGGGCCGCGCAACTCGAGGTCGCGGCGTGCGATCTCGAAGCCGTCGCTGCTCTCGAACACGACCTTCAGCCGCTCGCGGGCGAGCGGCGACAGCGGCGTCTGGTAGAGCAGGATGCACGAAGACTTCGCGCTGCCGCGCCCGACCCGGCCGCGCAACTGGTGCAGCTGCGCGAGCCCCATCCGCTCGGCATGCTCGATCACCATCAGCGACGCATTCGGCACATCGACGCCGACTTCGATGACCGTCGTGGCCACCAGCAGTTGCAGCGCGCCCTGCTGGAAGGCCGCCATCGCCGCCGCCTTCTCGGCGGCCTTCTGCCGGCCGTGCACCAGCCCGACCGCCAGCTCGGGAAAGGTCGCGCAGAGCGCAGCGTGGGTATCCACCGCCGTCTGCAGCTGCAATGCCTCGGACTCCTCGATCAGCGGACACACCCAGTAGGCCTGGCGGCCCTGCATGCAGGCGTCACGCACCCGCTGGATGACCTCGTCGCGGCGATGGTCACCGACCAGCCGGGTGGCGATCGGACTGCGGCCGGGCGGCAGTTCGTCGATGGTCGATACGTCGAGGTCGGCATAGCAGGCCATGGCCAGCGTGCGCGGGATCGGGGTGGCGGTCATCATCAGCAGGTGGGCCTCGGTCGCCGCAGCCGTACCAGTGCCCGACCCCTTGCCGCGCAGCGCGAGCCGCTGGTTGACGCCGAAGCGGTGCTGCTCATCGACGATGGCCAACGCCAGGCGACTGAACTCGACGCCCTGCTGGAACAATGCGTGGGTACCGACGGCGATCGAGGCTTCGCCGGCAGCCAGCCGGGCGCAGGCCACCTCGCGCTTCTTCTTCGTGAGGCTGCCCGCAAGCCAGGCTACCTCGACCCCGGCAGGGGCGAACCAGCCTTCGAACTTGCGGAAAGTCTGCTCGGCGAGCAGCTCGGTCGGCGCCATCACCGCCACCTGGGCTCCGGCTTCGACCGCCTGCGCGGCAGCGAGTGCGGCCACCAGCGTCTTGCCGCTGCCGACGTCGCCCTGCAGCAGGCGCTGCATCGGCTGGGCGCGCGCGAGGTCGGCGGAGATCTCGGCGAGCACGCGCGCCTGGGCGCGAGTCGGGTCGAGGCCGGCGGTGGCGAGCACCTGGCGCGCCAGCCTGCCGGCCACCGGCAGCGGCAGCGCGCAGCGGGACGAGCGGCTGTTGCGATGCATGCGCATCGACAGCTGCTGGGCGAGCAGTTCATCGAGCTTCATGCGGCGCCACGCAGGGTGGGTGCGGTCGGTGAGCGCGGCGGCGTCGATGTCGGCGGGAGGCGCGTGCAGCAGGTGCAGGCTCTGGTCGAAAGGCGGCAGCCCGAGGCCGCCGAGCAATGACGCAGGCAGCGTTTCGGACAGATCCGCCTGCGCGACTGCCCGACGCACCAGCCGCTGCAGTACCGGCTGCGACAGACCCTGGGTGGTCGGATAGACCGGCGTCAGCCGGTCCGGCATCGGCGTGCCTTCGGCCAGCGCCCGCCAGCGCGGGTGGACCATCTCCGCGCCGATGAACCCGCCGCGGATCTCGCCCACGGCCCGGATACGCGTGCCCGGCTCGAGCGCGCGCTGCTGGCTGGGGTAGAAGTTGAGGAAACGCAGCGTCAGTTCGCCAGTGCCATCGTCAACCGTGACGACCAGCGTGCGGCGGGGCTTGAACCTGACCTGGGCTTCGCGGACGATGCACTCCACCACGACCGCACCGCCGCCGAGCACCCGCGTCGCCTCGGCGATGGTCGACAGACGGGTCTCGTCGTCGTAGCGCAAGGGCAGGTGGAGCGCGAGGTCGGCGAGGGTGCGCAGGCCGATACGGGCGAGCAGCCTGGCCTGGGCAGGGTTGATCCCGGGCGGGCCCGCGCTGTTGGCCGCCCGCGGAGAGACGTCGGCAGCGGAATTGTTCTTGCGGGACACACCGGGCATCCGAGGATGCTAAACGAGAAGCTTGGCAGGCGGGCGGGTTGATCTGCCGGAGCTTTTCAAACCGCTGATGAATCGAGACCAGCGCGATCTGTCCGGGGTCGTGAGCCATACAAAGGCCCACCTGCGCACCATTCAAGCAAGCCCACAACAGCCTGGACCCTGGCGTCCATAGAAAAAGCCGGAACATATCCGGCTTTTGAACAATGGTGGAGACGAGGAGGATCGAACTCCCGACCTTCGCATTGCGAACGCGACGCTCTCCCAGCTGAGCTACGTCCCCACGGGCCGAAACACGGATGGTGACCCACATGCCCTCGAAAATCGGCCCCTGTGGTTCTGCCCTGTGAATCCAGCGTCCGAAATTATGCCTGAAACCCGCGCCACCGTGAATCGGTATCTGTACGGCCAGTCCGTATAAGATCTGGGTCCCTGGGTGCCATGCCCTCCCCTGAACCTCGACCGCCCATGCAGATCACCCCGCCCTTCGCCTACCCCGAGATCGACACCCTGAAGAAGACCGACCGCGTGGTATTGCCCAAGCCCGGCAACACGCCAGCCTTCTGCCAGGACCTGCACGTCATTCCCGTTTCGTACACCGAGATCCCGGTCGCGCAGCGCGACTACCCGATCGTGTTCGTCTCGGCCGACAGCGGAGCCACCTTCATGACGATGGCGATCCTCGGCCTGAAGGCAAAGCAGAATCTGTTCGTGTCGCCGCTGGGCTGGGACCCGTCGACATACCTGCCTGCCTACGTCCGGCGCTATCCGTTCTGCATGGCCAAGGTAACGGTGGACAACGCGCAGCGCAACGAGCGCGTGGTATGCGTGGCGAAGCGCGCGGTCGTACCGAACGGCGACGCGCTGTTCGACACGACCGGCACCGCGACCGCCGAATGGCAGGCGCTCGAAAAACTGCTGCAGGAATACGAGACCGACCTGGTGCGCAGCGAAGAGCTGTGCAAGCTCGTCGCTGGCCTCGGACTGCTCGAGCCGTTCAACATGCAGGCCTCGCTCTCGACCGGCGCCACCCTGCAGCTCACCGGCATGTATCGCGTGAACGAGAACAAGCTGAACGAACTAGACCCGGAAAAGCTGATCGAACTCGCCCGCAAGGGCGTACTCGCGCGTCTCTACTCGCACCTGCTGTCGCTGGAGAACTTCCGGCGGCTGTCCGACCGGGCCGCAGCGATGGAACCCACGGCAGCCCCGGCGGCCGGGTCGCTCCAGTAACGCGCGGGCCCGGTCGCCGACCTGACTAAGGCCTGGCCGGCTCGTCCGGCCGGCACATCGCCACCGCGACCATCGCGATACCGACCGCCGCCATCGGCAGGCTCAGCCACTGTCCCATGGTCAGCCCGAAGCCGAGCGTGCCGAGGAACGCATCGGGCTCGCGCGCGAACTCGGCAAGGAACCGGAACAGCGCATAGCCGGCAAGGAACATTCCCGACACCAGCCCGCGCGGCTGCGGCTGGCGGGACACCCAGGCCAGCAGCGCATAGAGCGCCACACCTTCCAGCGCGAACTGGTAGAGCTGCGACGGATGTCGCGCCAGGTGATCGACGTGCGGGAACACCATTCCCCACGGCACATCGGTCGGTCGCCCCCACAGTTCGCCATTGATGAAGTTGCCCATCCGGCCCGCGGCCAGCCCCAGCGGCACCAGTGGCGCGACGAAATCGGTGACCTGCAGCCAGCGCATGCCGATAGAGCGGGCATACAGCCAGGTCGCCACCAGCACGCCGCACAGTCCACCGTGGAACGACATGCCCCCCTGCCACACGTAGAGAACGCTGATCGGGTCGGCCAGGTACTCGCCCGGCTTGTAGAAGAGGATGTAACCGAGCCGACCACCGAGCACCACGCCCAGCACACCGTAGAAGAGCAGATCGTCGACCTGCGATGGCGCGATACCCCAGCGCGGCTCGGCCTTCGCCCGCTGCTTGCCCAGCCCGAGGAACAGCCCGAACGCGAGCAGGTACATCAGCCCGTACCAGCGGATTGCAAGGGGGCCGACCTGGACGGCAATCGGGTCGAAATCCGGAAAGACAAACATGCTGCGATGGTATCCCACCGACATCGCCACCGCCGGCGCGGATGCTGCGCCGGGATCGTGCGCGCATGCCGGCACCGAGGTACGCGCTGCTATCATCCGGCCTCATGCACGCACCTGGCCGTGCAGCACGCGACACCGAACGAGGACTACCCCGATGGCTGAGAACTGGCGCTCGAAACTGATCACCGCGGGCGTCGCCCGCAGCCCGAACCGCGCGATGCTGCGCGCGGTGGGCTTCGGCGATGGCGACTTCACCAAGCCGATCGTCGGCGTGGCCAACACCCATTCGACGCTCAACCCCTGCAACGCCGGCATCCAGCCGCTGGTCGACCGCGGCATCGCCGCGCTGACGAAGGCCGGGGCGATGCCGCAGATGTTCGGTGTACCGACCATAACCGACGGCATCGGCATGGGCACCGACGGCATGAAGTATTCGCTGGTGTCGCGCGAGGTGATCGCCGATGCGATCGAATGCTCGGTCAACGGCCAGATGATGGACGGCGTACTCACATTCGGCGGCTGCGACAAGAACATGCCCGGCTGCATGATCGCGATGGCGCGCATCAACGTGCCCGGCATCTTCGTCTACGCCGGCACCATCAAGCCGGGCCGCTGGAAGGGGCAGGACCTCACCATCGTGTCCGCCTTCGAGGCAGTCGGTGCATTTACCGCCGGCAAGATGTCCGAGGAAGACTTCGTCGGCATCGAGAAGAATGCGTGCCCTTCGGTGGGCGCCTGCGGCGGCATGTATACCGCCAACACGATGTCCTCGTCGTTCGAGGCCCTGGGCATGAGCCTGCTCGGCTCCTCGCAGATCTCCTCGCCCGACCCCGAGAAGGCCGATTCGGCCGCGCTGTCGGCCGAGGTGCTGGTACAGGCGATCAGGAAAAACCTGCGCCCGCGCGACATCATCACCCGCAAGTCGATCGAGAACGCAGTCGCGCTGATCATGGCCACCGGCGGCTCGACCAATGCCGTGCTGCACTTCCTGGCAATCGCCTCGGCGGCAGACGTGGAATGGACGATCGACGATTTCGAGCGGGTGCGCCGGCGCGTGCCGGTGCTGTGCGACCTGAAGCCGTCCGGCAAGTACGTTGCGGCCGACTTCCACCGCGCCGGCGGCGTGCCGGTGGTGCTGAAGATGCTGCTCGACAAGGGCCTGCTGCACGGCGACTGCATGACCATCACCGGGCGCACGATGGCAGAAGAACTGGCGCTGCATCCGACCACCCGGCGCGACGACCAGGACGTGATCCGCGCCTGGGACAACCCCATGTATGCCGAGGGCCATCTGGCCATCCTCAAGGGCAATCTGTCGCCCGAGGGCTGCGTGGCGAAGGTCACCGGCCTGAAACAGCGGCACATCACCGGCCCGGCCCGCGTGTTCGACTCCGAGAACCAGGCGATGGAAGCCATCATGGCGCGCCGGATCGTCGCCGGCGATATCCTGGTGATCCGCTACGAAGGCCCGAAAGGCGGTCCGGGCATGCAGGAAATGCTGGCCCCGACCGCAGCGCTGATCGGCCAGGAACTCGGCGACTCGGTTGGCCTGATCACCGACGGCCGGTTCTCCGGCGGCACCTGGGGCATGGTAGTCGGCCACATCTCGCCCGAGGCGCAGGTCGGCGGCCCGATCGCATTCGTGGAGGAAGGCGATTCGATCACTATCGACGCCGACCGCCTGCTGATCCAGCTCAACGTCGATGATGCGGAAATCGCCCGCCGCAAGGCCGCCTGGACGGCGCCGCCGCTGCGCTTCAACCGGGGGCTGATCGGCAAGTTCACCCGCCTGGTGTCCACCGCCAGCAAGGGCGCGGTCACCGACCTGTTCGAATGACCGGACCGGCCCTGCGCCGCCGGGCTATCCCGCGGCGGTGCAGGGCCCCAGGCAGACGCGCCTCAAGTTAACGCACCGCGCCGCCGTTATCCGCATACTGAGCGAACGCCGGAACAGCTTCAAATGCCCCTTCAACCGCTGCGCAAGGACGATCTGCAGATCGGGAAACCGATCCCGTACTCGGTCTATGACAAGGACCGGGTGCTGCTGCTCAGCCACGGCTGCGTGGTCGAATCGGATACGGTCCTGAGCATGCTGCGCGAGCAGGGCATGTTCAGCGACGACTCGAAGCCGAAGAGCAAGGGCGGGCTGCTGTACCAACCGTCCGTGATCGGGTCGCGGGTGGCTGTCGCCGAGGCGGCGGAGCGGCGAGGTCCGGTCACCGAAGACCTTCCGGTCGCCGTCGCCGCCGCCGAAATGGGCGACGAAACGCTGATCCCGTTCTTCGAGACCACGCTGCGGATGGGCGATCCGCTGCAGCTGCGCTTCGATGACGGCACCGAAGACCGCTACCCGGTCCGCCTGATCGGCGCGGTGGACAAACGCAGTCTGCTGGTAAGCCACCCGACTATCGATAGCCGGATGATCTACGTGAAAGACGGCCAGCCGGTGACCGTCAAGGCGATGCGCGGCAAGTTCGCCTACAGCTTCGATGTGTCGGTGCTGAAGTGCCAGCTCGCGCCGTATCCTTACCTGCACCTGACGTTTCCCAACCAGGTGCAGTGCACGTCGGTCCGGAAGGCTCACCGGATCATGCTGAACGCGGTGGCTTCGGTCGGTCGGGCCGGGCAACGTACGCGAGTCGCCTGCAACATGAAGGACCTCAGCATCGCCGGGATGCTGGTGCATATCCCGCGCCACCTGGCCGTCGTCGGCACCCAGGTCGAAGTGGCATTCCGCCTGCAGATCAGCGGTGAGCCAGCCACCTTCGATGTGCCAGGCGTCATCCGGAATGTCCGCGACCCAGAGGATACCGTCAGCCAGTACCGGGCCTGCGGACTCGAATTCGCGGAACTGATCCATGCGCAACGCAACGCGCTGCAGTTGTTCATCTATGAGCGGATGCTGAGCGAAACCTGACTGGCGCGCATGCCTCGCACGCCTAGCGCCGCGTCAACGTGCGCACGGGCCCGGCGTTAATGACTGGCCACGATGCTGGCAACCCCGCCGACAACGCCGCGTCGGATATACTTTCGCAGGTTTCATTCAGGAGAGTTCAAATGAAGAACTGGGTTGGTTCGGTCGCGGTCGCCGCGATGCTGTCCGCCGGTGCGGTGTCCGGTGCCTTTGCGCAGGCCAAGGCCGCGCCCGCAAGTCCCGCTTCCGGCAAGGATCTGCTCGCCAAGAGTGGCTGCCTGGCCTGCCACGCCGTCGACAAGAAACTCGTCGGCCCGTCCTATACCGATGTCGCGAACAAGTACCGTAGCGTCAAGGGAGCCGAAGACAAGATCACCGCCCATGTGCTCAACGGCGGCGGTGGCGTCTGGGGCCAGATCGCCATGCCTCCCCACAAGCACATTCCCGAGGCGGATGTTCGCTCGATGGTGCGTTTCATCCTCGCGACGAAGTAAGTCACGCAGCACCCGCAGAACCTTGAAGCCGGCCCAGCGCCGGCTTTTTTTCGGGTGGGCGCGTCCCCTGCGGGACAGCGCCCCTTTCCTGCGCGGTCTCGCGGGGCGATAATCGGACGTCTGTCCCCGGTCCCGCCTCCAGGAGAAATAGATGGCCCACCTGTTCCACCGGGCGACCCGTGCGCTCGCCCTTGCCGCTACCGCTGCACTGATCGTCGCCGGCTGCGGCAAGGAAGAGCCGCCGAAACCCGTCGCCGAAGCACCGAAGCCGCCAGCCGAAGTGACCGTGATGATCGGAGTAGCCGCCCCGCTGACCGGCCCGCAGGCGCACCTGGGCAAGGACGTCGAGAACGGTGCCCGACTGGCGATCGAGGAGGCCAATGCCGCCAACATCATCATCGGCGGCACCCGTATCAAGTTCGAACTGGTCCCGGAGGACGACGAAGCCTCCGGCACCAAGGCCACGGTCGTCGCACAGTCGTTCGTAGACAGGAAAGTGGTCGCCGTGGTCGGGCACATGAACTCCGGCGCCAGCATACCGGCCTCGCGCATCTACAGCGACGCCGGCATTCCGCAGGTGTCGCCATCGGCCACGGCGGTCGCCTACACGGCTCAGGGCTTCAAGACCACCTACCGGGTGATCGCGAACGACCTGCAGCAGGGCAAGGTGCTGGGCGAGTACGCAGTGAAGCAACTGGCTGGCAAGCGCATCGCGATCATCGATGACCGCACGGCTTACGGGCAAGGTCTCGCCGACGAGTTCGAGAAGGCCGTGAAGGCGGCTGACGGCACCATCGTCGGACGCGAATACACCAACGACAAGGCGACCGATTTCCGCGCCATCCTGACCACCCTGCGCGGCAAGAAGCCTGACGTCCTGTTCTTCGGCGGCATGGACGCCCAGTTCGGTCCGATGGCCGAGCAGGTCCGCACGCTGAAACTCGGCGTGCAGCTGCTCGGTGGAGACGGCGCGCAGAGTGCACAGTTCATCAAGCTGGCCGGTGCGGCCGCGCAGGGCGTGATCGCCTCCTCGCCCGGCCTGCCGATCGACAGGATGCCCGGCGGCGAGCAGTTCACCACGCGGTTCAAGGCGAAGTTCGGCGAGATCCAGATCTACGCGCCGTTCGCCTATGACGCCACCTGGACCATCATCGATGCAATGAAGGCGACCAACTCGATCGAACCGGGCAGAATCCTCGAAGCCTTGTCGAAGATCGACCGCCAGGGCGTGACCGGTAACATCGCCTTCGATGAGAAGGGCGACATCAAGGCCGGCGGCGTCACGATGTATGCGGTCAAGGGTGATGGCTGGACGGCCATCGAGACCATTGGCGGCGCGGCACCAGCCTCCGCCTCGGCCCCGGCGGCGGCTTCGGCGGCGCCCCCCGCTCCGGGCGGGGCAGCCGCGCCAGCCAGCCCTGCACCGGCACCGGCACCGGCAGCCCCGGCCAGCGCCCCCGCCAAGTAGGCTCCCGGGCATCCTCCCGCCGCCATCGGCGCACGGACAACAGGCCGTGTCGCCGGTGGCGTTTTCATTAGCGGAGCCGAAACGATCGACATCTTCGTCCAGCAACTGATCAACGGCATCGTGCTCGGCAGCATCTATGCGCTCGTCGCGCTCGGCTACACGATGGTCTATGGCATCCTGGGCCTGATCAATTTCGCGCACGGCGAAGTGGTGATGATCGGCGCGATGATCGCGATCTCGGTGATCGTGGCGATCGGAACCGGCAGCGGGCTGCCCGCGCCGGCGGTCATGATCGCCGGTATCGCCGTCGCGATACCGGCCTGCATGCTGCTCGGCGCACTGCTCGAACGGATCGCCTACCGGCCGCTGCGCGACGCGCCGCGCCTCACCGCGCTGATCAGCGCGATCGGGATGTCGATCGTGCTGCAGAACGTGGCGATGATCGTCTGGGGTCGTCAGTACATTTCCTTCCCGCCGCTGCTGCCCAACGAGCCGCATGCAGTGCTCGGCGCGACCGTGACAGGCACCCAGGTACTCATCGTCGCGCTGACCGTAGTACTGATGGGCGCGCTGCTCCTTCTGGTACACCGCACGCGGCTCGGCCGCGCGATGCGCGCCACGTCCCAGAGCCCGGCACTGGCCGGACTGATGGGCGTGAACGTGGACCGGATCATCATGTTCACCTTCATGATCGGCTCGGCGCTGGCCGCGGTGGCCGGGGTGATGATCGCCGGCTACTACGGCCAGGCGCACTACCACATGGGTTTCATGCTCGGCCTCAAGGCGTTCACCGCGGCAGTGCTGGGCGGCATCGGCAACATCTCCGGTGCGATGCTCGGAGGCCTCGCGCTCGGGGTGATCGAGAGCCTCGGCGCCGGCTACATCGGTGCGTTGACCGGTGGCTTCCTGGGCAGCCACTACCAGGACGTTTTCGCGTTCGCGGTGCTGATCGTGGTACTGGTCTTCCGGCCCTCCGGCCTGCTCGGCGAACGGGTGGCCGAGCGTGCCTAGGCTGCCGATCCCGGCGGGGATGTCGGATGCCGCCGGGCGCTCGCCGCTGGCGCAGGGTGCGCTGCTCGCGCTGGCCACCGCCGCCCTGCTGCTGGCGCCGTTCCTGGTCGATGCCCTGCTCGGCCGTGCCTGGGTACGCGTGCTCGATCTCGTCATGCTCTACACGATGCTCGCACTCGGCCTGAACATCGTGGTCGGCTTCGCCGGTCTGCTCGACCTCGGATACATCGCGTTCTTCGCTGTCGGTGCCTACCTCTACGCGCTGTGCGCCTCCCCGCACTTCGGCCTGCACCTGCCGTTCTGGCTGCTGCTGCCCGCGGCCGCACTGGTCGCCGGGCTGTTCGGCATGCTGCTCGGCGCACCGACGCTGAAGCTGCGTGGCGACTACCTGGCGATCGTCACGCTGGGCTTCGGCGAGATCATCCGCATCTTCCTCAACAACATGAATGCGCCGTTCAACCTCACCAACGGCCCGCAGGGCATCACGATGATCCGGCCGATCGAGGTCGCGGGTGTGTCGATGGCCAAGGCACATGCGATCGGCCCGCTGTCGATCCCTTCCCTGTACAACTACTACTACCTGTTCCTCGTACTCACGCTGCTGGTGGTGTTCGTATCGGCGCGGCTGCAGCATTCGCGCGTGGGCCGCGCCTGGGTCGCCATCCGCGAGGACGAATCCGCCGCCCGGGCGTCCGGCGTAAACACCCGCAACCTGAAGCTGCTCGCGTTCGCGATGGGCGCCAGCTTCGGCGGCATCGCCGGCAGCCTGTACGCCAGCTTCCAGGGGTTCGTCAGCCCGGAGAGCTTCGGCCTGATGGAATCGATCATGGTGCTCTGCATGGTGGTGCTCGGCGGTATGGGACACATCCGCGGCGTGGTGCTGGGTGCCGCACTGCTGGTGACGCTGCCCGAGGCCCTGCGCTACATCGGCCCGCTCCAGCGCTGGCTGTTCGGGCAGGTGCATATCGAACCGTCCGACCTGCGGTTACTGCTGTTCGGCGTAGCGCTCGTGGTGGTGATGCGCTGGCGGCCGGCGGGGCTCTGGCCCTCGGCAATCCGGCACCGTGAGTTCGCGGCGGCACGGGCCACCGCAGACAACGCGGTAACCGGCCACCGCACTGGCGGCAGCGCCGACGCAGGGTCCGCACCGTGAACGTCGGGCCGGAGCCCCTTCTCCGGGTGCATGGAATAAGCAAGGCCTTCGGCGGCGTGCAGGCGCTGTCCGGCGTGTCGCTCGAGATCGCCCGCAGATCGATCTACGGGCTGATCGGTCCCAACGGCGCCGGCAAGACCACGCTGTTCAACGTGATCACCGGCTTCATCGCGCCCGATGCGGGCACCTGCACCCTGGACGGGCGGCGGCTCACCGGCGAGCCAGTGCACCGGGTGGTGCAACTGGGCGTTGCACGCACCTTCCAGAACATCCGGCTGTTCCACCAGATGAGCGCGCTCGAGAACGTGATGGTCGGCATGCACGCGCGCAGCACTGCCGGGGCGCTCGGCGCCGTGCTTCGTACGCGCCGGGTACGCGATGAAGAAGCCCGCATGGAAGCCGCGGCTCACGCGCTCCTGGAGCGCGTATCGATCGCGGCCCATGCGGACGCTCCTTCGGGCAGTCTGCCCTACGGCCTGCAGCGGCGGCTCGAGATCGCGCGCGCGCTCGCCTCGTCGCCGAAGCTGATCGCGCTCGACGAACCGGCTGCCGGGATGAATGCCTCGGAAACCGCCTCGCTGCGCGAACTGATCGACGCGCTTCGCGAGGACGGCACGACCGTCCTGCTGATCGAACACGATGTACGGCTCGTGATGGGCCTCTGCGACCGCGTGGCGGTACTCGACCACGGACAACTCATTGCCGAGGGCGTCCCGGCTGCCGTACAGTCCGACCCTGCGGTCATCGAGGCCTACCTCGGCGCGCCGGCAGCGCCCGTGGCGACGGCAGTCCGCTGATGCTCGCCGTCCGGTCGCTGCAACTCGGCTACGGCGCAATCGTCGCGCTGCGCGGCATCGACCTCGACGTCGGCGCCGGCGAACTGGTGGCGGTGATCGGGGCCAATGGTGCCGGCAAGACCACCAGCCTGAAGGGGATCGCCGGCGTACTTCCAGTGCGGGCGGGAAGCATCCTGTTCGACGGCGAGGACATCACCCGGATGCCGGTACACGAACGCGTGCGCCGCGGAATGCGCCTGGTCCCCGAGGGACGCGGCATCTTCGCGAGGCTGACCGTCGCCGAGAACCTCGACATGGGAGCCTATCTGCGGCGCGATGCCGCCGGCGTACGTGCCGACCTCGCACGCAGCTACACGCTGTTCCCGCGACTGGCGGAACGCCGGCGGCAGCTGGCCGGCACCCTGTCCGGGGGCGAGCAGCAGATGCTGGCCATCGCACGTGCCCTGATGGGACGGCCGAGGCTGCTGCTGCTCGACGAGCCCAGCATGGGGCTGGCGCCCCTGGTCACTCGGTTGATCTTCGACACGATCCGCTCGATATCGGCAGAGTGCGTGTCGATCCTCCTGATCGAACAGAACGCGCGGGCGGCCCTCGAACTGGCGGCGCGAGCCTATGTACTCGAGGGCGGGACGGTCACGCTGGCCGGGCCCTCGGCGGCGTTGCTGTCGAGCGATGCGGTCCGCCGTGCCTACCTCGGGGAATGACGCGCGCAGCAGGGGCCGGGCTTGCGATCAGGACAGTGCCGCAGTGCCGAACGCCAGCAGCAGATAGCGCCCACCCTTGGCGAGCGTGACCAGCAGCAGGAAACCGGGCAGCGGTTCGCGCAGCACGCCGGCAATGACCGTCAGCGGATCCCCGATGATCGGCACCCAGCTGAGCAGCAGCGACCACCGTCCATGGCGCCGGTACCACCTGGTGGCGCGGTCTAGAGCCTCCGGACTGGCCGGGAACCAGCGGCGCCCCCGGAAACGCTCGATACCGCGACCAAGCCACCAGTTGACGACCGATCCCAGCACGTTTCCTGCAGTTGCGACCAGTAACAGCAACCACACGGGCTGCTGGCCAGCCAGCAGCAGGCCAACCAGGACCGCCTCGGACTGCATCGGCAGCACCGTGGCGGCGACCAGGGCGGACAGGAACAACAGGCTCAGGACAGTGGGATCGTTCATCGGCGGGTCCCGCTCCAGAAGGAGATGCTGGACGAGACTTTCCATGTAGCCTAAGCTACTTGGCGTTGATTCCTGAAGAAGTTTCAGCATTAACGAGTTCCCAGGGTCCGCGTCGCGCGGCCAGCGGCCGGACCGCCCCGCTGCACGGCGCTGCTTTCTCAAGTCAGGGCGGCGCGATCCGTTAGGTCCAGACACCTCAGAGAGGTTCGCTGCCCGTGTTTCGATTCGCCCTTCGCCCCGCAAAGCCAGGCGCCGGATCTCCGGCGAATCGGCCCGCGCTTCCGATCCGCGGCTGGTCGCGCATCGGTGCGGCCGTGCTGGTGACGGTGCTGCTGCTCGGCGCCCTCGCCTTCGTGTACTGGAAGACGCGGCCGCTCGACGAACGCGCAGTGGTCGAGATCAGCGGCCAGTTGCGCGCCCTGAAAGAACTCGAGGCGCGCTGGGACACCCTCCTCCTGCGCTCCGCGACAGATACCGAGCGCGGTTACGAGTCGGCGGTGAACCTCGTACCGATGGTCGGCAAGACGCTGCGCGCACTGCAGCAGTCGAGCACGAGGCTGTCTTCCTCGACGCTGCAGGACAAGCTTCCCGACATGATCGGCGCGTTCCAGGAAAAGAACGCGGTGACGGTGCGCTTTCTGTCCGAGTCGAACTTCGTCACTACCAGCCTGCCGGAGGCGCAGCAGTGGTTCATCGAATACCTCTCGGCCCTGCGGACCACGCGCCGGGTCGACGAGACGACCCGGCAGGCATTGCTGAATCTCGACCGCGTGGCCACGCAGGCGGCGGCCGACCTCGGCGCCTTCGCGATCGATGGCTCCACTGAACGCGCGCGTTCGATCAACGACGCACTGACCGCGATCGGCGAGGCGCGGCCCGACTACACGACGGCCCGGCTCACCATCGCGCGCGAAGCCCTCGTCAAGCTGGGCCGTGAAGTGGTGAGCCGCAAGCAGTTGTCGGTCGAACTGTTCAAGGTGATCTCGGAATCGACCGCCGGGCAGGAACTCGACGCGGTCATCACCGGCTTCGAGACCGAGTTGCGGGTTGCGGCCGCGGAACAGCAGCGCTACCGCACGGCGCTGATCTGGTATGCAGCCGCCCTGCTCGCCCTGCTGGCTTACTTCGGCTGGCGGCTGGCGCAGAGCTACCGGATGCTGAACCAGGTCAACGACGACCTGAAGGACATCAACGAGTCGCTCGACCGGCGCGTGACTGCGCGAACCGCGGAATTGTCCAGCGCGCTGGCGGAACTGCAACAGTCCGAGACGCAGCTGATCCAGTCCGAGAAGATGTCCTCGCTGGGTCAGATGGTCGCCGGCGTCGCGCATGAGATCAACACCCCCCTGGCCTACGTGAAGAACAACCTGGGCATGGTCGATGACCGCCTCGGCACGATCGTGGACCTCATCGAGCATTTCGACCAGCTGCTGCGCATGCTGCAGTCGACCGACACTCCCGAGCAGCAACTGCGCGAACAGTTCGCACGGGTAGACCGCGACCTCGAAGCCATGCGCAACCGCAACACCCTGGGCGAGCTGGCGCTGCTGGTGCAGGACGGCCTGCACGGCATCGACCGGATCGCGGAGATCGTGCTCAACCTGAAGGATTTCAGCCGCCTCGACCGGTTGAAGGTGCAGGTATTCGACGTGAACCAGGGCCTGGAGAGCACGCTGCTGCTCGCCCGTCACCTGCTGAAGGGCGTCGAGGTACGCAAGCTGTTCGGAACGCTGCCGCCGGTGCTGTGTGCGGCGTCGCAGGTGAACCAGGTGTTCCTGAACCTGGTCACCAACGCCGCGCAGGCGATCGAGGAGCGCGGCCCCGGTGCCGGCCTGATCACGCTGACCACCAAGGCGGTCGGGCACAGCGTGATGATCGAGGTACGCGATAACGGCAAGGGCATACCGCCCGACGTGCTGCCGCGAATCTTCGACCCGTTCTTCACGACCAAGGACACCGGCAAGGGCACCGGCCTCGGATTGTCGATCTCCTTCAAGATCATCGACCAGCACAGGGGCAAGATCCTCGTGCACTCCCGCCCCGGCGAAGGCACCACGTTCACCGTGCTCCTGCCCGCGAACCAGTCTGCTGCCAGCGTCGAGGACGATGACCCGCCGGCACCGGCGGCGACCGCAGATGGCAGCGCCCCGACCATGCCCGCAGCGCTGTCCGCGCCGTGATCGGTCCGCAACGCACCATCCACCGTTTCCAAGCCAGCCCCTTTTCGACCCAGGTTCGACCCAGATGAGTGCCATCGGCCCGCTACCCGCCACCATCGGCAAGTTCGAAGTCCACGGCATCCTCGGCCGGGGCGGCATGGGGACCGTCTACTCGGCCTTCGACTCCACGATCCAGCGGCCGGTCGCGATCAAGGCGCTGATCAAGCGCGCACTCGATCCCGAGCAGGCGATGGGTATCCTCGAGCGCTTCAAGCGTGAGGCCCAGGCTGCCGGCCGGCTGATGCACCCGAACATCGTGCAGGTCTACGACTACGGCGAGAGCCAGGAAGTCGCCTTCATCGCGATGGAGCTCGTTGCCGGCAAGACGCTGCACCAGCGGCTGCTCGAGCGGCGCCGCTACGGCCTCAGGCAGATCGGCTCCATCGTCGAGCAGTTGCTGTCGGCGCTCGAGTATGCGCACCAGAACGGCGTCATCCACCAGGACATCAAGCCGGCGAACATCCTGCTGACCAACGACGGCAGGATCAAGGTCACCGACTTCGGCATCGCACATGTCGAGTCGACACGCATGATCGTGAACAAGGAACCGCTGGGCACGCCGCATTTCATGGCGCCCGAGCTGATCAACGGCGACACCGCCACCCCGTCCAGCGACGTCTATTCCGCGGGTACGGTCGCCTATGAACTGCTCACCGGCCAGCGGGCCTTTTCGGGCAGCACGGCGTTCGTGATGCGTCAGGTGATGGATCCCGACGTCAATGTTCCCCCTCCGTCGCTGGTAGACCCGCGCATCTCGGCCGATCTGGACGCAGCTGTCCTCAAGGCGCTGGCGAAGCGGCAGGCGGAGCGCTTCCAGAACGCAGCGGAATTCCGGCTCGCATTCCAGCGGGGAATCGAGTCGACGCTGCGAGTGGTTGGCGACGCGATCGAGCCTGCGCCGCTCAGCGACAGGGCCACGCGTAATCTGGCGGCTGCCGCACGCCTGCTGCGCGACACGACCAGTGGCGGCGGCACGGCATCGGCGCCGCAGCGCGACAGCCCGATCACGACGAAGACGCCGGGCGTGCCTGTGTCCTCGGCGCACAAGCCGCGTCTGCTGGTGGTGGACGACGAGGAGCGCATCCTCAATTCGCTGAAGGCATTGTTCCGGGACGATTTCCACGTTTTCGCGACGAGTAATTGCGACCATGCCCTGCGCTTCGTCGAGAAGTTCCACATGCATGCGATCATCAGCGACCAGCGCATGCCCGAGATGCTGGGCGTCGAACTGCTGCGCCGGGCGAAGATCACCTCGCCGACGTCGATGCGGCTGCTGCTCACCGGCTACTCCGACTTGAACGCGATCGTCGGCTCGATCAACGAGGGCGAGATCTTCCGCTTCATCAACAAGCCATGGAACAACCGCGACCTCAAGCAGATCGTGCGCGAGGCCGTCGAGATCGGCCTCACGGTGGGCGAGCGGCGGGTGATGCGGGTCAACACGGCATTGCGCCAGGAGATGGCGGTGCTGGTGGTGGATCCCAGCTACGAGCTGTTGCGTTCGGTCAAGGAAATGCTGGTGGGCGTATGCCAGATCCGGCATGCGATCGACGCCGACTCCGCGATGGACCAGATCGACCAGCACCCGGTGACCATCGTGCTGATGGATGTCGAGTACACCGGTGCGGAAGGCATCGCGCTGCTGAAGACCCTCAAGCAGGAGAAGCCCGGGATTCTCTCGATCGTGGTGACTGGCGCATCCGATTCGGAGCTGATGATCGAACTGATCAACCAGGCGCAGATCTTCCGCTTCCTGAGCAAGCCGTTGAACCAGCAGCTGATCCGTTCGCACCTGCTGGCTGCCCTCGAAAGGGCCCAACTGCTGCGCGAGTCGCCCGAGCTGGCCCAGATGTACCGACCAGCCCCGATGGTACGGCAGTCGACGCTACCGGATGCCGGGCTGCCGGCAGTGCCGGAAGCCGGGTTGCCTGCGATCTCGATACCGGCCGCATCGTGATCAGGCTCGGGTGAGGGCATCGGCGACGGTGGAGGGAGCGTCGGACGATCGGTGCGTGCCGGATTCTTCAGATGACCGTCCTCAGACGTGACACTGCGCCCGTGCCGGCCTGGCGCGCGGCGCTGTATGTGCTGGCTACCGTCGCACTGGTCGCAGCGGCGGCGTGGCTCGCCTGGAACACGCGCCAGACCGACGATACCGCACGCGTCGAAGCCGCGGGCAAGCTGCAGCTGCTGAACGAACTGGCCGCGCGCTGGGACCTCGCCGTGGCGCGTGCGAAGACCGAACCGACGCAGGCGCTCCAGGCCGATGCCAACATCGTACCCTCGATCCGGCGCGCAATGTCCGACCTGCAGGCCCTCGCCGCCGCCACCGGCAGCCCGGCCCTCGCGGCGAACCTTCCCGGCGTCGACGCCGCGATCGCGGATCGCATCGCGCTGGGCGCATCGATCAGCCGCGCTGCAGCCGGCCTGGGCGAGGCCTTGTCGTCGGCCGTCGCGAACAGCGCAATCCGCACCGATGCCGGCGTGGGCCAGGGCGCTCTGCACCCACCAGAGGCCGCGGCCGCCGAACTGCTGGCGTTCTGGGGCGACGCGGGAGTTCGGCGCCGGCCGCAGGTCGAGGCGGCGCTCGCGCGGCTGTCAGCCGACTCCGCCATGCTGGAGCCGGCACGCGCGGTACTCGACGGCAAGTCACAACTCGAATCGGCGCTCGAACGCTTCGCGCTTTCGACGGCGGGCCCGCGACTGGGTGCGATGACGACCGCGTTCGCGGCCGAGGTCCAGGCCACCATCCAGCGCCAGCAGCTCTTCCGCACCTACCTGCTGTTCTATTCTGCCGCCCTCCTCGTACTGCTGGGCTGGATCGCATCGCGGCTGGTGGCGAGCTACCGCGTGATCGCGCGCATCAACGGCGCCCTGCACGCGGCCAACGAAAACCTCGAGGGCAAGGTCGAACAGCGCACGCGTGAACTGTCGGACGCGCTGGCCCACCTCAAGGATTCGGAGGCGCAGTTGATCCAGTCCGAGAAAATGTCCTCGCTTGGCCAGATGGTGGCCGGCGTCGCCCACGAGATCAATACCCCGATCGCCTACGTCAAGAACAGCCTCGGCTCGGTCGATGGCCGGCTCGATGCGATCGGCCGCATGACCGGGGAGTGCGAGAAGCTGCTGGCGATGCTCGACTCGGGCGAAACCCCTGACGCGATGCTCGATCTGCAGCTCGCGCAACTGTCCGCTGCGGCGCGCGGGCTCGGTGGCAGCACGGCGGTCGCCGAACTCGGAGACCTGGTGAAGGATGGTCTGTACGGTGTCGACCAGATCGGCCAGATCGTCACCCACCTGCGCGACTTCAGCCGTCTCGATCGCGGCAAGGTGCAGCGCTTCGACGTACACGAAGGCATCGACAGCACGCTGCGGCTGGCGCAGCACTTGCTGAAAGCGGTGCACATCGAGCGCCGGTTCGGGACCGACGGTCACCTGGTCGGTTCGCCATCGCAGCTGAACCAGGTCCTGCTCAACCTGATCACCAATGCCGCACAGGCGATCGGCCCGGACGGCGGCACCATCACGCTCACCACCCGCGGCGATGAACAGGAGCTGATACTGGAGGTCATCGACACCGGCGCGGGCATCCAGCCCGAGGTGCTGCCCAGGATATTCGATCCGTTCTTCACCACCAAGGGCGTGGGTCAGGGCACCGGCCTCGGGCTGTCGATCTGCTACAAGATCATCGCCCAGCACGGTGGCCGGATCGACGTGGCGTCGCGCCCGGGGCTGGGCACCACGTTCAGCATCCGGCTGCCGCGCACCGGCGTGCAGGCGGCCTCGGCATGATGCTTCCGGAGCGCATCGGCAAGTACCGGGTGGACGCGGTCATCGGGCGCGGCGGCATGGGCCTGGTCTACCGCGGCTTCGACACCGCGATCGAGCGTGCCGTGGCGATAAAGGCCATCGGCCGCACCTCGCTGCCGTTCGATGAGCAGACGGCCACGCTCGACCGTTTCCGGCGCGAGGCGCAGGCAGCCGGACGGCTGGTCCACCCGAACATCGTGCAGGTCTTCGAATACGGCGAGGACGGCGACACCGCGTTCATCGCAATGGAGCTGGTGGAAGGCTGTTCGCTGCACCAGGAACTCGCGGCACGGCGCCGGTTCACGCTGCGCGAGGTCGCGCGCATCATGGCCGAACTGCTCGATGCGCTTGCGCACTCCCACGCGCAGGGAGTCGTGCACCGGGACATCAAGCCGGCGAACATACTGCTCAACGCCGACGGCCGCGTGAAGATCACCGACTTCGGCATCGCCCGCATCGAGTCGTCCAACCTGACCCAGAGCGGGCAGATGTTCGGCACGCCGTACTACATGGCCCCCGAGCAGTTCCTCGGCCAGCAGGCCGGACCGGCGGCCGACCTGTACGCGGCAGGCGTGATCGCCTACGAGCTGCTCACCAGCATCCGACCTTACAGCGGTGGTACGCCGCAGATCATGCGTCAGGTGCTCGACCTCGAGACGCTGCCGATCCCGCCCTCGCGCCTGAACGCGAACGCGTCGGCCACGCTCGATGAGGTCGTACTGACCGCGCTGGCCAAGCCGATCGAATACCGTTTCACCAGCGCCGCGGAGTTCGGCACGCTGTTCGCGCAGGGTATCGTGGACAGCCTCGCGCTGACCGGGGACGCCACGCCCGGCGACGCCCTGCCGGGGCCGGCCGCAGGCGTGCTGATGACAGGGCTGGCTGGCGCAGGCAGCCGGCTGGCGGCCCTGCGGCGCCAGTACACCGTGCCGCCGGGCAGCACGTTCCCCGGCCCGCGCAGTGCCGCGCGGCCGATCTCCTCGGCGCACAAGCCACGGCTGCTGGTGGTTGACGACGAGGAACGTATCCTGAGTGCGCTGAAGTCGGTGTTCCGCACCGACTATCACGTGTTCGCGACCAGCGATTGTGAGCGCGCACTAGCGTTCATCACCAAGTATCGCGTGAATGCCATCGTCAGCGACCAGCGCATGCCGGGCATGACCGGCGTCGAGCTGCTGCGTCGCGCGAAAGAGATCGCGCCCGGTTCGATGCGCATCCTGCTGACCGGGTATGCCGACCTGGCGGCGATCGTCGGCTCCATCAACGACGGTGAGATCTACCGTTTCGTCGCGAAGCCCTGGGACAACAACGAACTGCGCTCGATCGTGCGCGAGGCGGTCGCGGTTTCGATCGAACTGGCCGACCTTGCGCCCCCCCCGTCGCTACAGATGCAGCCCGACCGGGCCCTCCTGGTCGTCGACGAGAACGGCGAACTGTACCGTTCCACGCGCGAACTGATGGCCGACGTCGCGCCGGTACGGCAGGCGAGCGGTCCGGAAGCCGCACTGGGCGAACTGGCTGCAGGCGATATCGCGGTCGTGCTGTTCGACATCGACACCGGCAACCCTTCCGACAATGCGAACCTGATCAAGACACTGAAGCAGGACCACCCGCAACTGCTGACACTGGTGGTCACCGAGGCATCCGATTCGGAACTGATGATCGGCCTGATCAACGAAGCGCAGATCTTCCGCTTCATCAACAAGCCGGTGGTGCTGAAGAGCCTGCGCGGGCATCTGATCGCGGCGATGGAGCGTGCGCAGCAGTTCGAGCAGGCACCGCTGCTGGTCCGGCGCCAGGCGCCCGAACCGTCCGCGGCCCCGAGGCTGGCATTGCCGGGCCACTGGCTCGAGCACGTCCGCGCACTCGGCGAACGCCTCGGGCTGCGGCGGCGCAGATCCTGATCTGCCGGCGGTCAGCCGCCGGCGAGCCAGTCGCGGCCGGTCAGGAAGTCGGCATGCAGCCGCGCCTCTTCGGTGCCGGGCTCTGGGCGATGGTCGTAGCGCCACTCGACCTTCGGCGGCATCGACATCAGGATCGATTCGGTGCGCCCGCCCGACTGCAGGCCGAACAGCGTACCGCGATCGAAGACCAGGTTGAACTCGACATAGCGGCCGCGACGCAACGCCTGCCAGCTGCGTTCCCGCTCGCCGTACGCGAGCCCGCGCCGCCGTTCTACGATCGGAAGGTAGGCGGCGGTGAAGCTGCTGCCGACCGACCGGGTCAGCGCGAACGCACCGTCGAAATCCGGCGCCGACAGATCGTCGAAGAATACCCCGCCGATCCCGCGCGGCTCGTTGCGATGCTTGAGAAAGAAGTAGCGATCGCACCACGCCTTGTACTCGGCATAGCGGCCCGCGCCGAACGGTGCCAGCGCATCGCTGCAGGTGCGATGGAAATGCACTGCATCGGCCTCGAAGCCATAGTAGGGCGTGAGATCCATGCCGCCGCCGAACCACCAGACCGGCTCGCCAGTCGTGTCGCCCGCCACCGGGTTGGCGATGAAGAAGCGGACGTTCATGTGCACCGTCGGCACATGGGGGTTGCGAGGATGCAGCACCAGCGACACGCCCATCGCCTCGAAGCTGCGCCCGGCCAGTTCAGGCCGGCCGGCACTGGCCGACGGCGGCAGCCTGTCGCCCGTCACATGAGAGAAGTTCACCCCGCCGCGCTCGAACAGCGCGCCGCCTTCGATCACGCAGGACAGGCCGCCACCGCCACCAGGACGCTCCCAGCCATCCCGGCGGAACCCGCCGCCATCGGCCTGCTCGAGTTCGGCAACGATACCGGCCTGCAGCCCGGTGAGGAAAGTCTTGACCTGCACTGCATCGGCTCTGGACATGATGGCTACCCCTGCGCCGGTCCACCGATGCGCCCCGCCGCACGGTGCCCGATATCCCGCCTGAACTGAGCGCCCGCGAAGCGGATGCGTTCGACGGCTTCATAGGCGCGGCGCTGTGCCGCACGGATGTTGTCGCCGAGCGCGGTGACGCACAGCACCCGGCCGCCTGCGGTGACCACGGTGTCGCCCGACAGGGCGGTACCGGCATGAAACACACGGCAGTCCGCCTGCGGTGCGGGCAGCCCGGTGATCGCGTCGCCGGCGCGCGGCGATTCGGGATAGCCGCCTGCAGCCATCACCACGCCAACGGCGACGCGCCGGTCCCACTCCGGCTCCGCCTGGTCGAGGCGACCGGCCAGTGCGAGTTCGATCAGGTCGACCAGGTCGGTCTTCAGGCGCATCAGGATCGGCTGCGTCTCGGGATCCCCCAGCCTGCAGTTGAACTCGAGCACCTGCGGAGAACCGTCGGCGCCGATCATCAGGCCCGCGTACAGGAATCCGGTGAACGGGATGCCCTCGGCCGCGAGGCCTGCGATTGTCGGGTTGATCACTTCGCGCATCACCCGCGCATGCAATTGCGGCGTGACCACCGGTGCGGGCGAGTACGCGCCCATGCCGCCGGTGTTCGGCCCGACATCCCCGTCGCCCAGGCGCTTGTGGTCCTGGCTGGTCGCCAGCGCCACCGCGCGCTCGCCATCGACCATCACGATGAAGCTCGCCTCCTCGCCAGCGAGGAAGCCTTCGATCACCACACGGGCACCGGCATTGCCGAGCGAGCGCCCGACCAGGAAGCGGTCGATGGCCGCATGCGCCTCGGCCACGTCGGTGGCAACCACTACCCCCTTGCCTGCCGCCAGCCCGTCCGCCTTCACGACGATCGGCGCACCGACCGAATCGACATACGCATGGGCCGCCGCCGGATCGTCGAACGCAGCATAGGGCGCGGTCGGGATGCGGTGGCGCTGCATGAACGCCTTCGCGAACTCCTTGGAACTTTCGAGCTGCGCCGCCGCCGCGGTGGGGCCGAAGATGCGCAGGCCAGCGGCCCGGAACGCATCGACCACGCCGTCGGCGAGCGGGGCCTCGGGGCCGACCACGGTCAGGCCGATACCCTCACGGCGGGCGAAATCGACCCAGCCGGCGACCGAACTGATCGGCACGTTCGTGACGCCTTCCTCGTGCGCGGTACCGGCGTTGCCGGGTGCGACGAACACGCACTGCAGCCGTGGCGAGGCGGCGAGCTTCCAGGCCAGCGCATGCTCGCGGCCGCCGCCACCGATCACCAGCACCTTCATCGGGCCACCGTGGAGGAAGGATAGCCCCGGTGCGGCGCACGCGCGGGGCAGGGAGGACAGCAGCGATCGTTCATCACGCGCAGGATCGTAACCGATTCGCCACCCGCGGACACGCATCCCGCCCGTGATTGCGGGCGGCCGGGCTGCGGATCAGTGCCGGAAGTGACGGATACCGGTGAACAGCATCGCGACGCCCTGATCGTCGGCCGCGGCGATCACCTCGGCGTCGCGCACGCTGCCGCCGGGCTGGATCACCGCGCGCGCGCCCGCCGCGACCAGCGCATCGACGCCGTCCCGGAACGGGAAGAACGCATCGGACGCGACGCACGAGCCTGCCAGGTCGAGCCCCGCCTCGCCGGCCTTGTGCCGGGCGATGCGCACGCTGTCGATGCGGCTCATCTGGCCGGCGCCGACGCCGAGCGTCTGTGCGCCAACGGCGAACACGATCGCGTTCGACTTCACGAACTTCGCCACCTTCCAGGCGAAAAGCAGGTCTGCCAGTTCGGCGGGCGTCGGCGCGCGCCGGGTGACCACCTTCAGCTGCGCGGGATCGTGGGAGGTCAGATCGGTTCCCTGTACCAGCACGCCTCCGCCGACACGCTGCAGGTGCACGGCGTTGCGCACCTTGCCATGACCAGTCTCGAGCACGCGCAGCGAGGGCTTGGCCGCCAGCACGGCAAGCGCAGCCGGCAGCACCTCGGGCGCGATGACCACCTCGGCGAACTGCCCGGACACGGCGCGCGCCCCCGCTTCATCCAGCGCCCGGTTGAACGCGATGATGCCGCCGAATGCGGAAGTCGGGTCGGTCGCGAATGCGCGGCGGTAGGCCTCGGCTGCATCCGCGCCCACCGCAACGCCGCAGGGGTTGGCGTGCTTGACGATCACGCAAACCACCGCGTCCGTATCATCCTCGAAGCCGCGCACGCATTCCCACGCAGCATCGGCATCGGCGATGTTGTTGTAGGAAAGCTCCTTGCCCTGGCGCTGGACGGCGCCTGCGATGGTGCCGGCAGTCACCGACGCCGCGCTGCCGAGATCGCGGTAGAACGCGCCGGCCTGGTGCGGATTCTCGCCGTAGCGCAGCCGCGAGACACGGCTGAACGAGAAATTGATCTGCGCGGGCCATGCATCGCCATCGTCCCCGGCCGCTACCCTGCCCAGGTAGTTGCTGATCGCGCCATCGTAGGCAGCGGTGTGCGAAAAGGCCTTGCGGGCGAGTTCGAAACGCGTGGCATCGGACAGCACACCGGAGGCGGTCAGTTCGTCCAGCACGCAGGAATAGTCGCCGGGATCGGTGACGATACCGACATGCGGGTAATTCTTGGCCGCCGCACGCACCATCGCAGGCCCGCCGATGTCGATGTTCTCGACGGCCTCGTCGAGCGTGACCCCGGGTCGCACCGACACTTCGCGGAACGGATACAGGTTGACCACGACCAGCGAGATGGGCGAGATGCCTGCACCGTCGATCGCTTCGCGGTGCGCCGGGATGTCGATGCGCGCGAGGATCGCGCCGTGCACCTTCGGATGCAGCGTCTTCACACGTCCGTCGAGCATCTCGGGGAACCCGGTGAGCTCAGCCACTTCGGTCACCGCCAGGCCCGACGCCCGCAGTGCCGCAGCGGTGCCGCCGGTGGAGACGAGCTCGTAGCCGAGGCTGGCCAGCCGGGCAGCGAACGCTTCCAGCCCGGTCTTGTCGGAGACGCTGAGCAGCGCCCGCAGCGGATAGCCGGAACCGGCCATGCTACGGCCGCGTCCCGTCGAGGCCGTGTTCCTTCATCTTCTTGCGCAGCGTGTTCCGGTTCAGGCCGAGGATCTCGGCGGCGCGGCTCTGGTTGCCGTCGGCAAGTTCCAGAACCGATTCGAGCATCGGCCGCTCGACGCAGTGGATCACCATCTCGTAGATGGCATGCGGCTTCTGTCCGTCGAGGTCGCGGAAGTAGCCGTCGATCGCGCGCCGGACGGTACGACTGAGTTCGCTTTCTTCCTTCATCGATGGATCTCCTCCTGCCGGACGCGATCGCGCCCGCCGGACCTGCGGTGGTTGTTGTAGACCGGCCTGGACGCGGGTGCCGCCTGCCAAGAGCCGCACTGTTCGCGCGCCTGCAGCAGCGCGCACCATGCCTGCACTGCCGCGCGCTGGACGGCGATGGTGGATGCCTGATTGACCTGGTCGCGCAGCACATCGCCTCCCGGCATGCCATGGACATACCAGCCGACATGCTTGCGGGCGAAGCGCACGCCCGCCTGCTCGCCGTGGAAGGCATGGATGTCGTCGAGGTGCGCCAGCACGATCGTGCTCCACTCGCGCGCATCCGGTGGCGGCAGGTGCCGCCCCGTCGCGAGGAAATGCGCGATCTCGCGGAACAGCCATGGCCGGCCGAACGCGCCACGGCCGATCATCAGCGCATCGGCACCTGTTGCATCGAGCACCGCACGGGCACCCTGAGGATCGACGATATCGCCGTTGGCGATGACCGGGATACGCACGGCGGCTTTCACTTCACCGATCGTCGTGTACTCGGCCTCGCCCTCGAATGCATCGGCGCGCGTGCGCCCGTGCACCGTCAGCGCCTGGATGCCGGACTGCTCGGCGATGCGGGCAACCCGGACGGCATTGCGGGAATTCCGATCCCATCCGGTGCGAATCTTGAGGGTCACGGGCACCGATACCGCCGCCACCACGGCCTCGAGGATGCGGGCGATGAGCGGTTCGTCGCGCAGCAGCGCGGAGCCGGCCGCGACATTGCACACCTTCTTCGCCGGGCAGCCCATGTTGATGTCGATCAGCTGTGCGCCGAGGTCGACGTTGCAGCGTGCCGCGTCGGCCAGCCATTGCGGGTCGGCACCGGCGATCTGCGCGACGATCGGGCCGGCTTCACCGGAATGGTCGCTGCGGCGCCGAGACTTCGCCGTCTCGCGCAGGCGGGGGTCGACCGACACCATCTCGGACACCGCGAGCCCCGCTCCCAGGCGGCGGCACACGCTGCGGAACGGACGATCGGTGACCCCGGCCATCGGCGCGACGACGAGTGAAGGCGATATGTCGTGGGGACCGATGCGCATGGCGTCACGGGCTGGATGG
>CANGXU010000014.1 GCA_947457885.1 Betaproteobacteria bacterium | reverse complement strand
GCGAGCCCGCGCGAGTACAACTACTACGAGGCGCCGTTCAAGCCGTTCATGCCGCCGACCGCCTATGCGATGGCAGCGGCACGCCACATGCACCAGTACGGCACCACGCGCGAGCAGCTGGCTGAAGTGGCCGTGGCAGCGCGCCAGTGGGCCCTGATGAACCCGGCCGCCTGGGAGAAGGAGCCGCTGACCATCGAGCAGGTGCTCGCCTCGCGCATGGTCAGCCATCCGCTGTCGGTGCGCGACTGCTGCCTGGTGACCGATGGCGGCGGCGCGGTCGTGATGACCTCGGGCGAACGGGCGAAGACGCTGAAGAAGCAGCCGGTCTACCCCATCGGCTATGGCGAAGGCATCTCGCACAACAGCATCGCGAACATGGCAGACCTCACCGTCACCGGTGCCGCCGTGTCAGGGCCGCGCGCCTACGCGATGGCCGGCCTGGGGCCGAAGGACATCGACGTGGTCGAGCTGTACGACGCGTTCACGATAACGCCGATCCTGTTCCTCGAGGACCTCGGGTTCTGCCCGAAGGGCGAAGGTGGCCGGTTCGTGTCGGGCGGGCGCATCGCACCGGGCGGCGAGCTGCCGGTCGACACCAACGGCGGCGGGCTGTCCTACTGCCATCCCGGCATGTACGGCCTGTTCATCCTTATCGAGGCGGTGCGACAGTTGCGCGGCGAGTGCGGCCCGCGCCAGGTGAAGGGCGCCGAGACGGCGATCGTCCACGGCAATGGCGGCGTGCTGTCGAGCCAGATCACCTGCATCCTGGGTGGCCCATCGACGGTCTGAGGCCATGGTGAAGGCGATGCGTGTCCCGTCGGCCGGGAGCGCATCGCGGCGCATCGAGCCTGCACGCCTGCAAGCCCCATTCGGCATGGCGCTGCCTGGATGCCTGGCGCTCGCATTGATGCTTGCGCCGGGCCTGCCTGCAGCCGTGCCATCGGCGCGAGCGGCAGCCACCGGCATCGAACGGGCGCCCCAGGGGCAGCGCCTCGATCGTTCGATCCGCAGGATCAGCCTGTCGCACCACGTGATGCGCATCCGGGGGCTTGCACCGATCTGCCCGCTGATGAAGCGGGTCCTGTCGATGAACATCCGCTATGCCGACCTCGACGGCGACAACGCGGAAGAGGCCGTGGTGGAGGCGGTTACCTGCCAGTCCAAGGACGGCAGCGCCGACCTCGTCGGCGTCTACAAGTACGAGCTGCCCGACAGCGTGCGCGAACTGCCCACCGAGCACGCGGTACGCTCGTCGGATCCGGTATTCGCCGGCATGACGGGGCCGCTCAGGCTGGAACTGATCGATGGGCGCCTGGTGCGCTGGTTTGCCGTGGCCGGGGCACCCTGCCCGTCCGGAAAGCCGCGCAGTACCGGGCGCCGTTCGCTCGTCTACCGCTGGGCTGGCGAGCGTTTCGTGGTCGACCGGGTCGACGAGACCCCGCCTGGAAACTGCTGAGGCGAGCGCGCCAGCAGCCAACGCGCGGACGCGGGATAATCCGCCTTTCCGATCCGCGCGAGGTGCACATGTCTTCAGTTCCTCCCGGGCCCAGCCAGGCCCTCCCCTCCCTGCATCGGCTTTCGATCGCCGAAGTCTCCTCCCTGATCCAGGCGAAGCGGCTTTCCGCGGTGGAGTACACCCAGGCCCTGGTGAAGCGTATCGACACGCTCGAGCCGCAGATCAATGCGTTCATCACGCCGACGACCACGCAGGCACTGGAACAGGCACGCACGGCCGATGCAGACATCGCAGCCGGCGGCTGGAAAGGCCCGCTGCACGGCGTGCCGTTCGCGCTGAAGGACATCTACGACACCGCCGGCATCCTCACCTCCGGCCATTCGCGCGTGTGCATCGATCGCATCCCCGCGCAGGACTCGACCACCACGCGCAAGCTCTACGAGGCGGGCGCGACGCTGCTCGGCAAGCTGGCCACCCACGAGTTCGCGCACGGCGGGCCGTCCTTCGACCTGCCCTGGCCGCCGGCCCGCAATCCCTGGAATACCGCGTGCTTCACTGGCGGGTCGAGCAGCGGGTCCGGCGCGGCGCTGGCTGCCGGCTTCGTGCCGGCAGCGCTCGGCTCGGACACCGGCGGCTCGATCCGCGGCCCGGCCTCGTGGTGCGGCGTGTCCGGCCTGATGCCCACCTTCGGGCTGGTGTCGCGCGCCGGGGTGATCCCGAACTCGTTCTCGTTCGACCATTGCGGTCCGATGGCACGCTCGGTCGAGGACTGCGCCATCCTGCTGCAGGCGATCGCCGGCTTCGATCCGGCCGACAGCGGTTCCGTCCGCTGCAGCATCCCGGACTACCGGGCTGCGCTGACGTCCGACCTCAAGGGCGTGCGCATCGGCGTGCTGCGCCACTACTGGGAGGAAGACCAGCCGGCACCGGCGGACGTGGTGGCGGCGCTGGACGATGCCATTGGCGTGCTGCGCGGGCTTGGCGCCATCGTCGAGGACGCGCGGGTGCGTCCGCTGAAGGAATCGTTCGACATCAAGGTGATCATCGCCGAGACCGAGATCTTCACCATCCACCTGAAGGCGCTGCAGGAGCGGCCCGGCGACTTCGGCTGGGACTTCCTGCAGCGAGCACTGCCGGCCTGCCTGTTCTCCGCCAGCGACTACTTCCGTGCCACGCGCGAGCACCGGCGCACGGTGTCGCAGATGGCCGGGGTGTTCGACCGCTACGATGTGCTGCTCACGGTTGGCCAGGGTGCGGCGCCGCGCCTGGACCATCACGATCCGCTCAACTTCTGGAAGAAGCCGAACCTGTTCACGCCATCGAACGTCGCCGCCGGTCCTGCGCTCGTGGTGTGCAGCGGCTTTTCGGCCAGCGGCCTGCCGCTGGGCATGCAGGTGATCGGCCGTCCGTTCGATGAATCCACCGTGCTGCGCGTGGGTCATGCGTTCCAGCTGGCGACCGACTTCCATCGGCGCGAGCCGATGCTCGTTCCGGGCGCGGCACAGCCGACGCTGGCGGCGATCCCGGTGCCGACCGATGCGCCGGACACCGATGCGAAGACGCGCGCTCTGTGCGACACGATGGCGGAGCGGGCCGGGCTGCGGTTGAACGATTCGCAGCGCATCCTGCTCTACCGTGCGGCCCCGTTCGCGCTCGAGATGGTCGGTCGCCTTAAAAGCGACCACGGCTTCGAGGAGTCCCCGGCCAACGTCTTCCAGTTCCCAGACCCCATCCTGTCGCGCGCCCGCCGTTGACAAGCCAAGGCCGCGCGATACGTCCCCGCCATCCCGGGCGCACCTGCGCCCGCCCTGACTGAAGGAAACACGCAAATGATACGAGCCGCCATCATCGGCCTCGGCCGCTGGGGCCAGAACATGGTCACCTGCGCCAGCGGCAGCACCCAGATCCGGTTCGTCGCCGGCGCGACGCGTACCCCGGCCAAGGCACAGGCCTTCGCCGACGAGCACGGCTTCCCGTTGCATGGCGACCTCGATGCCGTGCTGAACGATCCGAACGTCGATGCGGTGGTGATCACCACCCCGCACAAGAGCCATGTCGACGTGATCACCCGTGCCGCGAAGGCCGGCAAGCATGTGTTCGTCGAGAAGCCGTTCACGCTGAACAGGAAGGACGCGATGGTCGCGATCGAGGCCTGCAAGGCGGGAGGGGTCACGCTGTCGCTTGGCTTCAACTGGCGCTTCCAGCCGGCGATGCTCGAGATCCGGCGCATGTTCCAGGACGGCACGCTCGGCCAGTTGCTGCACATCGAAGGCAACTTCAACGGGCCCAGCGTGTTCCGCTATGCGCCCGACCATTGGCGTCCCGACCGCACCGAGAGCCCCGGCGGCGGCCTGACCGGCCGCGGTGTCCACAACATGGACGCGATGATTTTCCTGGCCGGCCCGATCGAGCAGGTCTACGCCCAGAGCTTCCGCCAGGTGCTCGACCGTGGTGTCGACGACACCACCTCGGTGCTCTATCGCTTCCGCAGTGGCGCCACCGCCTACCTGGGCATGGTCCTGGCCAGTGCCGAATGCTGGCGCATGCAGTTCTTCGGCACCAAGGGCATGGTCGAGGTCGGCGCGATCGAGCACCTGCCGACCTGGGACATGACGCTGCAGATGATCGACCAGCCGCGCGAGGTCCGGAAGTTCACCGCCGAGCGCACCGAGAAACTCGAACTCGAGGCGTTCGCGCGTGCGATCGAGGCTGGCCATCCCTACGTCATGCCGGTCGAGGACATCGTGGCCGGCGTGTGCGGCCTCGAGGCCATCCTGAAGTCGATCGAGTCCGACCTGCCGGTGAAGGTGGAACAATGAGCACCGCGCCCTCGCCCGTCTGGGCAAACGAAGCCGAAGGCCGCAGTTTCCGGCGCCTGCCCGTGACCACCATGCTCAACGGCGCCGAACTCACCGTGCCGTTGCACGTGGTGACCGGGGCGATGGCCGGCCCGACGCTGGGCATCATCACCAATCAGCACGGCGACGAGTTCCTGCCGACGATGGTGATCCGGCAGTGGCTGGCGGACCTCGATACCTCGAAACTCTGCGGCCGCATCGTTGTGGTGTCGGTGGCCAACCCGCTGGCCACCGCCGCCTGCCAGCGGCTCACGCCCGAGCCGCATGGCCGCACGGACCTGCACGAGGCATTCCCCGGCAACGCTCGCGGCAACACCACGCAGATGATCGCTGCGGTCATCACGGAGCAGGTACTCGACCACATCGACTTCCACTGCGACTTCCACGCCGGCGGCACTGGCGGTCGGCTGCAGGGGCGGGTCGACTACAACGGCAAGGCGCCGGCCGAAGTGAAGCAGCGCTGCCTCGAGATGGCGCGCGCGTTCGGCCAGCCGTTCGTGCACGAGAACGACCTGACCGGCACCTCCGCGCACTATGTGACCACGAAGCGCGGCATCCCCAGTTGCAACCCGGAGGTTGGCGGTACCTTCCTGGGCCCTGACAGCACCGCCACCTACACGAGGCAGTCGATGGATGGGCTCAACCGCCTCGCGGCGCACCTGGGACTGCTCGAGGCACCTCTGCCGCCGGTGAAGCAGATCCACTTCGACCTGGTGGCACGGCGCGAACTGCGTCCGCACAACAGCGGCTACCTGGAGTCGCTGTTCGAGCGGCCGGAGGAGATCGGGCAGCCGATCGCTGCCGGGACGCTGCTCGGTCGGGTGATCGACCTCTACAGCTATGCGGTGCTGGAAGAGATCAAGGCACCGTTCGACGGCTTTCTGTTCTTCTCTCGCTACAGCGGCACGGTCAGCGCCGGCACCCAGGCGTTCGCGCTGGCCGAGGCGGCGAAGAGCCAGCACTGGTCCTGACCGCCTGCACATTGCGCGCGGCACCAAAACAGAGGTAATCCATGCAACTGAACGACGAAGAGCAGGCGATGCAGCGCGGCGAGCGCGGGCCGGCAGTCAAGGAAGCGATCGACTTCCAGGTCGCCGTTGGCACCTTCTTCGGCGCGAAGCGCTTCGTACCGATCAGCAATGCGCACATGATGGGCGACATCGAGGTGATGGGAGACGCTGGCCTGTCGCGCCTGAAGCAGATGGCCGAGGCCGGTACTCATTGCGCAGTGGGCATCACCACCAATGCGCGTTGCGTGGACTTCGCCCATGTAAAGCAGCTCGGGCAGGTCGAGGACGAAGTCGAGAAGGAGCGGCAGATCATCGCCCACCTGCGTCAGATGAACGTGATCACTGCCGACACCTGCATCAACTACCAGACGCTGTACCAGCCGCACCTGGGTGAGCACGTCGCATGGGGCGACACGGGCACGGTGATCTATGCCAATTCGGTGTTCGGCGCGCGCACGAATTTCGAAGGCGGTCCGTCGGCGCTCGCCAGCGCGATCACCGGGCGCACCCCCGAGTACGGTTTCCACCTCGATACGGTACGGCGCGGCAACTTCACGGTCGAGCTCGATGTCGATCCGTCAGACTACGCCGACTGGGGCGCGATCGGGCGGCTCGTCGGCGAGCCGCACCAGAGCTACTACGCGGTGCCGGTGTTCTCCGGGCCAGGCGGTTCGCCGCTGCGTCGAGCGCCGACTTCGGACGAACTCAAGCATCTGGGTGCGTCGCTTGCCAGCTACGGCTCGCATGCGATGTTCCACATGGTCGGCGTGACGCCGGAGGCCCCCTCGGTCGAGGCCGCGCTCAGAGGAAACACGCCGACAGACCGCATGCGTATCACCCGTGCCGACATCGACCGGGTCTACGCCGGATACGACGTGAAGGACGGCCGCTGCAACCTTGTCGTGTTCTCCGCGCCGCAGCTTTCGCTGTTCGAACTCAAGCACATCTCGGAACTGTTGGACGGAAGGCAGGTCGCTCCGGACTCGAAGCTCTTCGTGACGACCAGCAACGCGATGAAGCGCAGTGCCTCCGAACTGGGCTACATCGACCGGATCGAGGCCGCGGGCGGCATCGTACTGGAGGGCGTCTGCTTCTACATCCTGCAGGACCTGACCCCGATGAAGCAGCGCATGGGCTGGACCAGCCTGGTGACCAACTCAGCGAAACTCGTGAACACGATCACAGCGCACCGCTTCAACACGATCCTGCGCCGTACCGAGGACTGCATCGAGACCGCCCTGACCGGAGCCGTGAAATGAGTGCAAGCGTGAAGCCGGTGCTGCTGACCATCGCCGTCGACCGTGCCGCCGGGCCGGTCGTCGAGGGCGAGGCGGTCATCTCGACCGAGGGCTTCAGTCCGCGCTACGACCTGGACCGCTGGACCGGGGTGATCTCGAAGCCAGGCCACAAGCTCGAAGGCGTCAGCATCCGCGACAAGATCCTGTTCTTCCCGACCGCCAAGGGCGGCATTGCCGCAGGATGGGCGTTCCATGACATCAAGGGCAAGGGCATCGCGCCGAAGGCGTTCGTCTTCGGTGTGACGAACCCTGTCATGGTACAGGGCGCGATCTTTGCCGACATCGCGATCACCGAGGGCTGGTCGCCGGATCCGCTGGCGGTGATCCGCACCGGAGACCGGGTGCGCGTGGATCCCGGGCGGCGGGTGATCGAGCTGCTGGAGCGGGCACCCTAGCCGTCCTGTCGGCGCAGGATGGTCCGTGGGCGAGACAGCAACCGTCAGGAAACGGGTGGCGCAGGTAGAATCGTCGGTTGATCGCGGTGCGGCGCCAAGCGCCGCCGCCGGGAATACTCAAGGAGTCCAGGATGACCCGCTTCGCCACTGCCGGCTGCGCGCCCCGCGCCTGCACACTCGTTCTACTGTCTGCCGCCGTCTTTGCCGGGGCACCTGCAGCCCTTGCGCAGAAGCCAGGCGACGGATGGCCGGCCCGACCGATCCGCCTGCTGATCCCGGCTTCGCCCGGCGGCGGCGCGGACACACTCGCACGAGTCCTCACGCCCCGGCTGAGCGAGCGGTTCGGCCAGCCCGTGGTGATAGATAACCGCCCCGGCGCCGCTGGTACTATCGCGATGGAAATAACCTCCCGTTCGGCGCCCGACGGCTACACGTCCATCCTCACGCAGTCGACCAGCGCGGTGATCGCGCCGGCGATCCAGGAGAAACTGCCCTACCGTACGCTGGTCGACTTCAGCCCGGTATCGCTGATCGCCGAGGTACCGCACGTGCTGGTGGTGAACCCGACGGTGCCGGTCACCAACCTGAAGGAACTGGTGGCGCTGGCACGCACGCGCTCGCTCAACTACGCATCCTCGGGCATCGGTGCCGGCAGCCACTTCTCCGGCGAGATGCTTGACCGTGCCGCGGGGATCCGCACCGTGCACCTGCCATACAAGGGAGCCGGCCCCGCGCTGGCCGCGGTGATCGCCGGCGAAGCGCAATTGTTTTCCTCGCCGATCAACGCGGCCATCGGCCACATCAAGGGCGGCAAGCTGCGGCCGATCGCGATGACTACCGCCAAGCGCTCGGGCGTCCTGCCCGACCTGCCCACGATCGCCGAAAGCGGCTATCCGGGCTTCGACATCGGCACCTGGTTCGGCCTGCTGCTGCCGCCGAAGGCCTCGAAGGAACTGATTGCGCGGATGCACGCGGAGTACACCGGAACGCTGCGCATGCCCGACGTGCTGGAGCGGCTGCAGGGCGACGGCACGGTTCCCGTCGGCAACACCCCCGACGAGTTTCGCAAGCGGATCGCAGTCGACCTGGAGCGCTTCGCAAAGATCGCGCGCGAGGCGAAGATCCGCGCCGAGTGAGGGCAGATGGTTCCGCAGCCCGCGCGGGCTCCGGAACCATGAAGCATGCTACTCGGACGCGTCCGCGATCAGTCCTGCCTGCTCGATGCCGAACACACAGCAGGCTTCGTCCTGGTCCCCGCTCGCCCCACTGGCGCCGGCCGCGCCCAGGATGTTGCCGGCGGCGTCCTTGATCAGCACGCCGCCCATCTGCGGCAGGAACCTGCCGTCGGCGGTCGCAGCGAGGGTGATCATGAAGTTCGGGTTGCTTTGCGCCCGCTTGGCGAGCGAGCGGCTGGAGCAGCCCATGGCGACTGCACCCCAGGCCTTGCCGCGGGCGATGTCCTCGCGGAACATGGTTGCACCGTCTTCGCGCTTGTAGGCCACGGTGTGGCCCGATGCATCGAGCACGATCACGCCCAGTGCGGGGATCTTCATTTCGCGCGCCTTCTCGATCGCCTTGTCGACGATGATGCCTGCCTGCTTCAACGTTAGTGCAGCCATGGTTGTCCCCTCGTATCGTCTGTATGCTGTTAGAGATGCCTGATGGCCGTGGCGGGCCTGGGGCACAAGGACGGCTATGTCGCCGGTTCAGTCGCCGATGCCGGGCATGTCGAAGCCCCGCCGCTGGAGTTCGGCCGCGAGCGCGCTGCCCTGCTCTGAGCCGAGCTGCACCAGCGGCGGACGGGTCACTGCCCACTGCGCATGGCCGGTGTACAGGGCGGTAGTGTGTTTCAGGGCTGGAATCTGCGGGAAGCGGGTGATCGCGCGCCGGAAGTCGGTGATCGCCTCCTGCATCGCATCTGCCTTCGGATCCTGCCAGTTTCGGAACAGCGCGTCGATCGCAGCAGGCCCGATGTTCGCGGTGGCGGTGATGGTACCGACTGCTCCCAGGCGCATACCCGCCAGCAGGAACTCCTCGCTGCCCGGGAAGAACTGGAAGCCGGGGAACGCCTTCAGCATCGCTTCCATGTTCTTCCAGTCGCCGCCGCTGTCTTTCATGCCGACGACGGTGCCCGCATAGTCCTTGAGCAGGCGCTCGACCAGGCCCAGCGAGAACGGCACCGCCGTCATCGGCGGGATGTGGTACAGATAGATCTTAAGGCGTGAGTCGCCCACCCGCTGCGCGATCTCGGCAAAGTTGCGGTACAGACCTTCGTCGCTCACGCCCTTGTAGAAGAACGGCGGCAGCATCAGCGCTCCCGCCACCCCGCGCTCGACGGCGAAGCGGGTGAGTGCGACCGAGTCGGTCAGCGCGCAGCAGCCGGTGCCCGGCATCAGCTTCGAGGCCGGCACGCCGGCTTCGAGCAGCGCTTCGAGCAGCATCTTCCGCTCGTCGAGCGAGAGCGAGTTCGCCTCGCTGTTGGTGCCGAAGATCGCGAGGCCACTGCAGCCGTTGGCGAGCAGCCATTTGCAATGCCGGACATAGCGCTCGACATCCGGCGAGAGGTCCGGCTTGAAGGGCGTGATGACCGGCGCAAGGACGCCGGTCAGGAGGGGGGCTTGGCTCATCGGGTCCTCGGCGCAATCGCGTGCCACGGAAAGGGACCCGGATTATAGCCGTGCGACCTTCGCCACGGTTGCGGGCGCCCGGCAGGCTGCGGTAGCCTGCGGCGACGCCCGGGGTTCCGGGCTGCAGACGGCCGCACCGGCCGCGCGCGTGTTCGACGGACTCCCGGATCGGTTCAGGATGCATCGAGTTTCCCAGGCGCTGGCCATGATGGTCCTGGCTTGCGCAGCGACGCTGTTCCTGTGGCCTGTCGCCGATCCCGCGCAGGCGACCACGCTCAAGGTGGTCGCGCTCGCCGTATTCGCGATCGGGCTCTGGGCGACAGCGGCGGTGCCGGAGTACCTGGTCGCGCTCGCCTTCCTGTTCCTCGCGGCGGTCACCGCGGTCGTGCCGAACGAGGTCGTCTTCTCGGGTTTCACCACCAGTACGCTCTGGCTGGTGTTCGGCGGGCTGATCATGGCCGAGGCGGTGCGCGCGTCTGGCCTGGGACTGCGCCTGGCCTCGCAACTGCTGGGCGCCTTCAGTGGCAGCTACCGGCGTGCGCTGATCGGCACCATGCTGGTCACCACCGTGCTCTGCTTCGTAATGCCCGCGACGGTGGGTCGCATCCTGCTGATGGTGCCCATCCTGCTGGCATTCTGCGAAAGGCTGGGCCTGAGGCCAGGCAGCAAGGGTTTCAACGGCATCATGCTGGTGATGCTGATCGGCAGTTTCCAGGTGGGCGCGGCGATCCTTCCGGCGAATATCCCGAACCTTGTGCTCGCCGGATCCGCTGAATCGATGTACGGCGTCCAGATCCTCTACCTCGAGTACCTGAAGCTGCACTTTCCGGTACAGGGGTTCGCCAAGGCGGTGATGACGGTCCTGCTGATCGAGTGGCTGTTTCGTGACCGCGTCTCGCCGCCTGCGGCGACTGCGCCGCTGCCGCCGATGTCCGCGGCCGAATGGCGGATGGCGGTGATCCTCGGCAGTGCGCTGGCGCTCTGGGCCACCGACTTCGTGCACCACATACGCCCCGGCTGGATCGGCATGGGCGCGGGACTCGCCTGCCTGCTGCCTCGGCTGGGCATCATCGACGTGCATGCGATGAATGACCGGGTGAAACTGTCGGGCTTCTTCTACATCGGTGCGGTGCTTGGCGTGGCCGCGATGATCGACGCGGCAAAGCTCTCGACCGCGGTGGGCGCCTGGCTGCCGTCGCTGCTCGGCCTTGCCGCCGGCGCGGACTACTGGAATTTCCAGATGCTGTCGCTGGTGGCCACGCTGACTTCGATGGTGGCGACGAGTCCGGGGCAGCCGGCGCTGCTGGGCCCGCTCGCCGGCGACCTGGCGGCGATCACCGGCTGGAACGTCAAGACCGTGCTGATGCTCTATGGCATCGGTTTCTCCACCATCCTGCTGCCCTACCAGGTGCCGCCGGTCATCGTTGGGCTCTATGCCGCCGGCATCCCGGTGCGCGAAGCCGCGCGCGTGTTTCCGGTTCAGGCGCTGCTCACCTTGCTGCTGCTGTGGCCGCTGAACTTCGCCTGGTGGTGGCTGCTAGGCTACTTTGCCTGAGGAGGTCCCGATGAGCCTGCTGTTCTCCCCGTTGCGCCTGCGCGCACTCGAACTGCCGAACCGCATCCAGGTGTCGCCCATGTGCCAGTACAGCGCGGTCGACGGATCGATGAACGACTGGCACCTGATGCACTACGGCAGCCTTGCCCTGTCCGGTGCGGGCCTGCTGGTGATCGAAGCGACCCACGTGAGCGCACAAGGGCGAATCACCCATGGCTGCAGCGGGCTCTACAGCGACGACAACGCGGCTGCGCTGGCTCGTGTGCTTGGCTTCTGCCGGGTCCATTCCGCCATGCCGATCGGCATCCAGCTCGGGCATGCCGGCAGGAAGGCATCGAGCGAGCGGCCGTGGGAAGGCCGCGGCAGCCTGAAAGACGGTGCAGATCCCTGGCCGGTGGTGGCCGCCTCCGACCTGCCGTTCGCGGAGGGCTGGCCGGTGCCGGCGGTGCTGGACCGCGACGCACTGCGCTCGATACGCGAGGCCTTCGTACGCGCGACCGAGCGGGCTGCCGCGCTGGGCATCGACCTGATCGAGTTGCACTCGGCACACGGCTACCTGTTGTCGACCTTCCTCTCGCCGCTGTCCAACCGCCGCACCGACGAGTACGGCGGCAGCCGGGAGAACCGGATGCGCTTTCCGCTGGAAACCTTTGCGGCCATGCGTGCCGCGTGGCCGGCGGAGCGTCCGATGGGCGTGCGCATCCACGGCAGCGACTGGACCGACAGCGGCTGGGGCGTGGACGACGCCGTGGCCTATGCGGCCGCCCTGCAGGCGCTGGGCTGCGACTACGTGACCGTCTCCAGTGGCGGCGTGGCCAGTGCCGCACAGATCCCGGTCGGGCCAGGCTACCAGGTTGGCCTTGCCGAGGCAGTCCGCCGAGCGACCGGCATGGTCACCTGCGCGGTCGGCATGATCACCGGTGCCGCCCAGGCCGAAGCCATCCTCGCCGAGGGCCGTGCCGACCAGGTCGCACTGGCGCGCGCGATGCTGTTCAACCCGCACTGGCCCTGGGCCGCTGCGGCCGCCCTCGACTCGAACACGGCGTTGCCGCCGCAGTACGCACGGGCTGGTGCGGCGACCTGGCGCGGCACGATCCCCACCGGGGCGGCATGAGGCCGCCCCGTTCAGCGGTCAGAGCGTGACGCCGCCGCCGACTTCGAGGACGATGCCGTTGATGTAGCTTGCTTCGTCCGAGGCGAGGAAGGCAAAGGCATCGGCGATCTCCTCCGGCTTGCCCAGGCGGCCCAACGGCACCTTCTCTTCCATCGCGCGCAGCACTCGCTCCGGCATGGAATTGAGGATCGTGGTGCCGACGAACCCCGGACAGACCGCGTTTGCACGGATGCCCTTGCGCCCGAGTTCCTTCGCCCAGGTCTTCGTCATGCTGATCACTGCGCCTTTGGTGGCCGCGTAGTTGGTCTGGCCGAAGTTGCCGTACAGCCCGACGATCGACGAAGAACTGAGGATCACGCCCGACTGCTGCTGGAGCATCGTGTCCACGACCGCACGGGTGCAGTTGTAGACGCCCTTCAGGTTGATGTCGATCACCAGGTCGAACTGCTCGTCGGTCATGTTCTTGAGCTGGGCGTCCTTTACGATACCGGCGTTGTTCACCAGTACGTCGATGCGCCCGAACGTGGACAGGACCTCGTCGACCATCTTGCGGATCGATTGCATGTCGCGAACATCGACGAGACAGCCGATCGCCTCGCCACCGGCGCTCCGGATTGCGGCGACGGTCTCTTCGATCAGTTCCGGCGTCAGGTCGCAGACGACGACCTTCCCCCCCTCGCGCGCGAACTTGAAGGCCGTTGCCTGACCGATGCCGCGTGCCGAACCGGTGATGATTGATACCTTGTTTTTCAGGCGCACCCGAATCTCCCTTTTTCATGATCGCCGTCGCCGTTGGTGTTGCGCAGCAACGTCGGAGCGCTGAAAGCCCCGGAACAGGTCCGGATAGCGAGCCTCGCGAGAGGCTTCGGGCGTCTGAACGGGAGCCCAGCTGCAACGACTCTAGCCGAATCTGCCGCGCCGCACAACCGACTACTTCCCAGCATTGACGGGGCTTTGCCCTAGACAAGGCGGGTAGTGTCCGACTCCTGTAATGCTGCGCAGCATACGCTGCAGCAATCTATGTCGGCTTTTTCGCTGCGCTGCGGCGTCGGACAAGATTCGGATAGCGCTCGAACGAGAGCTGAGCCGTTCCGCGCGCGACCGACAGTACGGCAGGCGCGCCCACCGGCAACGTTGCCTTGCGTGCCCCATGGCCGAACGGCAGCCCGCTCAGCACAGGGAGTTCGAGGCGGTCGCGAAAGTGCGCAACGACGGTCTCCAGCCGGAAGCCCTCGTCGTTCGGCATCGCCGGGACGGGCGCGAAACTGCCGAGAAGGATCGCGCGCTGACTTTGCAGGATGCCTGCATGAAACAACTGGTAGAGCATCCGTTCGATGCGGTAGGCACTCTCGTTCACGTCCTCGAGGAACAGGATGCCACCCTTGACGCCAGGCATGTAGGGCGTCCCCGCCATCGCAGCAACCATTGCCAGGTTGCCGCCCCACAGTCGCCCCGCCACCTGCATCCGGCGCGCTCCCTCCACGTCGAACGATAGCTGGTGCGAGGGCTGTCCGAGCACCGCGAAGAACTGCTCCAGGGTGAACGGATCGGGCGTGGTGGCCGCGAAGTCGCTCGCGCCAGGGCCGGCGAAACTGATGCCGCCGTGCGCCAGGTAGCCCAGGTGGAAGGCGGTGAAATCGCTGTAACCGACCACGATCGGCCGGCGCGCCCGCATCGCGGCGAAGTCCAGGCGATCGAGTAGCCGCGACAATCCGTAACCGCCGCGCGCGCTCAGCACCACATCGAGCGAACGATCGGTGCAGAACGACTGCAGGTCGCCCGCCCGCAGGTCGTCCGGCCCGGCAAAACGCTGTTCGCGGGCGAATACACTATCCCCGGCGCTCACCTGCCACCCGCGCGCGGCGAATACACCAGCGGCCCTGTCGACGATCTGCGGATCCGGCAGGCAGCCCGAGGGGGCGACCAGTCCGATGCGTACCGGCCGCACGCGCCCTGCGGGTGTCACCCGTGTTCGGCCGGTCGGAGCCACGTCAGTCCGTGCCATCGAGGGCGCCCGGCAGCATCCCGGCCATGACGGCGGGCATGGCGCGGGAAACCCGGCGCCGGTCGGCGAAGAACGTCGACAACCGCTGCCCGCATTCGGAAGCGAGCACGCCGCCGGTCACCCGTGCATGGTGGTTGAGCCTGGGCTCGTCGAACAGGTCGATGACGCTGCCGCAGGCACCGGTCTTTGGATCACGCGCACCGAACACCAGCCGCTCGATGCGCGCATGCTGGATCGCGCCCGCGCACATCGCGCAGGGTTCGAGCGTCACCACCAGCGTGCAGCCGGGCAGCCGATAGTTCCCAAGCGTGCGGGCCGCATCGCGCAGGGCCAGCACTTCGGCGTGCGCGGTCGGATCGTGGGTGTCAACCGGCTGGTTGAAGCCGCGACCGATCACCCGCCCCTGCTGCAGCACGAGCGCGCCAACCGGTACCTCGCCCGCCGCCGCTGCCATCTGCGCAAGTACCAGCGCCTCGCGCATCCAGCGCTCGTCATCCGGCTGCGGCGGATCAAGGTGTTCGGCCGGCATCGCCGGCGCTTCTGCTGCCACCGCCGGAGCGTCTGTCACCGCGCGTCCTGCCCGCTGGAAAGTACGAAAGCATACCGCGGCGCGCGGCCGGTCGGTTCAGCCGGCCGCCGCGAATGCCTGCTCGTACGCCTTCGGATCGAAGCCCACCAGCAGGTCGCCGTCGATGTCGAGCACCGGCCGCCGGATCATGGACGGATGCGCGAGCATCAGCGCACGGGCGCGCGTGGCGTCGATCGTGGCCCGTTCGGCCTCAGGGACGCACTTGCGGAAGGTGGTGCCAGCGCGATTGAGCAACCGCTCCCACCCGACCTGCGCGCTGAAGCGGTCGAGCGTGGCCGCGTCGATGCCGTCTGCCTTGTAGTCGTGGAAGCGGTAGGCGATGCCCGCGCGGTCGAGCCATGCGCGAGCCTTCTTCATGGTGTCGCAGTTGCGGATGCCATGCAGCGTCACGCGCGGAGAAGCCAGGCCATCCGGGGTCTTGCCGGGTGTCATCGTCGAGTCCTCATCCTGCGCCCGGAACCAGCAATGCCTTGCCGATCTGTTCGCGTCGCTCGAGCCGTTCGTGCGCGAGGTGTACGTCATCGAGCGTATGGCGGCGGCTGTCGATCGCCACCCGCATGCCGCCGGTCGCGATGGCTTCAAATAGCGCATCGGCGCGCCGCTGCACGGTGTCGGCATCGGCGAGGTGGTCGGTGAGGCGCGGGCGAGTGAGGAACAGCGAGCCCGCCTCTCCGAGTTCGATCGGATCGAGGTCGGTGACCGAGCCCGATACATTGCCGTAGTTCACGACCAGCCCGCGCGTGCGGGTGGCGCGGAAGCTGTCGCGCAGCGTCGTGCGGCCCACCGGGTCGAACACAACGTCTACGCCCCTGCCGCCAGTGGCCGCGCGCACGTCCGCGGCGAACCTGCCCTCGCCATAGGCAAACGCCTGGCGCGCGCCCAGTGCCGTGGCGATCGCGCGCTTCTCCGCCGTGCTCGCGGTTGCAAGGACACTTGCACCTGCGCGTGCTGCCATCTGCACCAGCCATTGGCCGATGCTGCCCGACGCGGCATGCACCAGGCAGATCATGCCGGGTTCGAGCCGGGCGACGTCGTTCACCAGGTAGTGTGCAGTGCTGCCCTGGAACACGCTGGCTGCGGCAATGTCGAAGGCGGTGTCGGGCCGAAGGCGCGCGAGCCGCGACTCCGGAACGCAGGCGTACTCGGCGTAGCTGCCCCAGGCGATGCACCAGGCCACCCGGTCGCCGGTGCGGATGCGTTGCGTCGACTGGCCCGTCGCCACCACCTCGCCGGCACCTTCCATGCCTAGGGTGCACGGCGGGCGTACCGGATAGCTGCGCGAATCGCGGTACTTGCCCTGCCGGGTATGGATGTCCATGAAGTTGATCCCGGCGAACGCGACCTTAACCAGCACTTCGCCAGGGCCGGGTTCAGGGATGCCGATGTCGCGCAACTGCATGACTTCCGGGCCGCCGTAGCGGTCGATCGTGATCGCCTTCATGCTGGACAAGGTGGTTGCAGTCTCGCGCGCGCAGCGGCTGCTCAGCGGCTGTTCTCGCGCTGCAGTTCCTGCAGCGCGCGTTCGATCAGCCACTCCACCGGGTAGTAGAGGAAGGTTGCGCCGAGTGCACGGAACCGCGCCACCTGTTCGAGGCGCGCCGGCATGCCGAACGCGCGGCCTGCCACCCGCAGCCGTCCCGCCAGGTGTTCGATCGTCCGCTCGACCTCCGCGGTCATGTTGCCCCGGATGCCGGTCATCTCGTAGGACAGGTCGTTCGGCCCGAGCAGGACGACGTCTATGCCCGGCACCGCCGCGATCGCATCGACCGCAGCCACCGCCGCCGGCGTCTCGATCTGCACCACCACCAGCTTGTCGCGCGCCGCCGACTCGCCGCATGCATAGCGCACGATCTCGACCACCGAGGCCGCTTCTTCCGCCGAGTCGATGTGCGGCACGACGATACCGTCGGCCTTGCGGTCGAAATACTGCACGAGCACCTCGGGCGCGCGCGACCAGCTGCGCACGACCGCGGGAAGCCGCGCCGCCCGCGCGGCGCGGATCAGGTCGGTCGCCGCATCGATGCCGATGCCGGTACGCTCGCAGTCGATGAAGGCGACGTCGGCACCCCACCTGGCCAGAGGTTCCAGCAGGTCCGGGTTGTGGCCGGCCAGGTTCACCGCGACCGCCACTTCGCCGCGCGCCATCTTCTGCTTCACTGCCGATGTCATCGTGCCTCCGAGCCGCGTGCGGCCATCGCCTTCAGTCGACCCGCGCACCGGACTGGCGCACCACCTTGCCCCAGTTCGCGACCTCGTTGCGGATCAGCGCAGCATACTCCGCGGGTGTGCTCGGCCGCGCTTCGGCCCCCTGCTCGCTCAACGCGCCCCGGATGCCCGGGTCTTTCAGCGCCGCCACCAGATCGGCATTGATGCGTTCGACCAGCGCGGCTGGCAGGCCGGGCGGGCCGACCATGCCGAACACGTTGTTGGCCTCGAAACCGGCGAGGCCGGATTCGTCGATCGTCGGCACCTGCGGCAGCGCCGGGATGCGCGCGAGCGAACTGACGCCGAGCGCCCGCACCTTGCCGGACTTGACGTGGGGTACGGCCGAAGGCGCGGTCGCGAAGGACAGCGCGACGAAACCGGCGATCAGGTCGGTCATCGCCTGCGGACCGCCCTTGTAGGGGATGTGGGTCATGCGGGTTCCGGTCAGCATCCGGAACATCTCGGCCGACAGGTGCGGCTGGCTGCCGTTGCCCGCCGAGCTGTAGCTGAGGTCGCCAGGGCGCTGCTTCAGCAGCGCGATGAGACCGCGCACGTCCTTCACCGGCAACGACGGGTGCACGACCAGCACCTGCGCGGTGTCGGCCATCATCGAGATCGCGGTGAAGTCCTTGATCGGATCGTAGGCGAGCTTCGGATACAGCGTCGCGTTGATGCTGTGCGCGGTCGATGCCATGAACAGCGTATAGCCGTCGGGCGCAGCCCGCATGGCCAGTTCGGCACCGATATTCGCGCCGCCACCCGGTCGGTTGTCGATAAGCACCTGCTGCTTCCAGTCCCTGGTCAGTCGCTGCCCGACGATGCGCCCGATGATGTCGGTAGTACCGCCAGCCGGGAACGGCACGACGATACGTACCGGCCGGGTCGGATAGTCCTGCGCCATCACCGCGCCCGGAGCGGTGGCACAGCACAGCAGTGCGGCTGCAAGGATGCTGCATGACCCGCGCAAACCCGTGTCGACGTTCATCACTTTCCCTCCTGATGCGGCCTGGACCGCTCTCTTCTACAGTGCTGCCCGATCAGGCCTCGGCGAACAGCCTGCCCGCATCAGACATCACGCGCCGATCACCGATCGCCCTCAGCGTACCCCAGAGAGCGGCCTGGTTGCTGGTGATCACCGGCAGGCCGGTGGCCTGCTCGACCTGCGCGAGGATGTCGAGCGTGCGGAAGTTCGAGCAACTGATGAAGATCGCCTGCGTTTCGGGCCTGACCACTTCCAGCGCCAGCGCGCGCACGGTCTCGGTCGAGATGCTGCCGTGAGCCTGCGTCCCCAGCCCCTTCATCGCGACCACCGTGAACCCGGCTGCTTCGAGATGCCTTCTGACCCGGTCGTTAAGCCACGCCTCGTACGGCGACGCGACGCTGATGCGTGTCGCGCCCACGGCCCGAAGCGCACGCACGATGGAGGCGGAGGACGCAACCGTCGGGATGCCGGTCGCCCGAGTCAGCGCGGCTTCATGCATCAGGTCTTCGGCCGGGGATTCCAGGAATCCGCTGGCGGTGCATCCGTAGCAGATCGCATTCACTTTCGCATGCGAGAGCAGTTCGGCGGCGGCTGGCGCCTGCGTGCCGAGCCAGGCGAGGTCAGCTTCCGTGTCTGCAAGGTGCCGTATACGCTGCGAGTGCACCGAGACGCCTTCCCCGACCAGGCGCTGCCACTCGTATTCCATCACCGTGTTCCACGATGGCACGATGATGCCCAGCTTGAGTTCCCAACCCATTGCCGCCTCCCCGGTCTCGCCGGCCCGATCGAATGTCCGATTCGGATCGGGCGACAGAATAGCGGGCCTGCGTTGAACCGGAAAGGGGTGCGGCTTCATCGCATTGTGCCGGCCGGAGCCCGCCGGGCGCTGTGCTATTCTCGAACAATGATCATGAAGCTTCTCCATGGTGCCTGCAGTGTCTGCGATCTCGGGCCTTCGGATCGAATGCGCCATGCGAGACCCGGCGTTCGCCCCGAAGCACCGAGAGCGGCGGGTCCGTCAGCGGTGGCCTTCCTGATCCTCTCCCGCGGCGATTACTTCTCAGGCTGAGTCGCGGTGCCGTGTGCACTGCAGAGCCGGGCGATGCTCCACGAAGGCCGTCGCGCCTGGCGCGGTCCATGCGACCGTCCTTCCGGTCTGCGTCGTTCCATGCGCCGTACAGCTTGTCGCCCTCAGAGGCCTTCGATCCCCTCGATCCCCTTCCAACCGTCATCTCTGACGCACAGGTGCCTGCATGCTTCCGATGATCTCCACTGTTTCCGCCCGCGCGTTCCGCCTCGATTCCCTTCCTGCTGACCGCGGTCCCTGCCGATCCATTTCCCTGATGCGACGCGCGGTTGCCGGCGCGAGCGCCGCCCTGCTGGCGCTTGTGCTGACTGCCACGGCCGCGTTCGCTCAGAACGTGTTCCGTGTGACCACGATCCCGGAGGAAGCGGCGAGCGAGCAGTTGCGCAAGTTCGCGCCTCTGGTGAAGTACCTCGAACGTCAGCTAGGCATGAAGGTCGAGTTCACGCCCGTCACCGACTACCCCGCGGCCGTCGAAGCGCTGGTCAACAAGCAGGTGGAGATGGTCTGGTTCGGCGGCTTCACCTTCGTGCAGGCGCGGATCCGCTCCGGCGACAAGGTGATCCCGATTGCCCAGCGCGAGGAGGATTCGCAGTTCCGGTCGGTGTTCATCACGCTTGCCGGGTCGGGCATCAAGTCGCTCGCCGACCTCAAGGGACGCAACGTGAGCTTCGGATCGCAGTCGAGCACGTCAGGCCACCTGATGCCGCGCAACTTCCTGCTCGAGGCCGGCCTCAACCCCGAGCGCGACTTCAAGCGCATCGCCTACTCGGGTGCCCATGACGCGACCATCGCGTCGGTTGTCACCGGCCGCGTCGACGCTGCGGCGCTCGACATCACGGTGTGGCGCAAGTTCGTCGAAGAGAAGAAGGTCGACCTTTCGAAGGTAGAGGTCTTCTACACGACGCCCCCCTACTTCAACTACAACTGGACGGTCCATGCCGACATGCCGGCACCCCTGCGCGAGCGGGTGACCAAGGCGCTGCTCGCCCTGAACCCCGCTGATGCGGAGGGCAAGGAAATCCTGGGGCTAGCGCGCGCGGCGCGCTTCATCCCTACCCAGGCGTCGAACTACAAGGGACTGGAGCAGGCGGGCCGCAGTGCCGGGCTAATCAAGTAGCGCGCGGGGGCTGGCGATGGCTGGGCTGGCAGTGACGCTCGACGGGCTCGAAGTCCGGCATACCGCCGCACCGGTGCAGGTGCCTGCGGCGCTGCGCCCGCTGTCGCTGAAGATCGAGGCCGGCGAGCAGGTCGCGGTGATCGGCCCGTCGGGTGCAGGCAAGACGACGCTGCTGCATGCGATCGCCTGTGCACTGCGTCCTTCGTCGGGCCGGCTTCGCCTGGATGGGGTGGACCCCTGGTCGCTGCCGGTGCGCCAGTTGCAGCGCCTGCGCGGGCGGCTCTTCCTCGCACCGCAGGTGCCACCGCTGCCGCCACGCCAGCGGACGGTGACTGCGCTGCTGGCTGCTCGGCTTCCGGTCCTGTCCCTGTGGTCGAGCCTGCGATCTCTCGTGTATCCGATGGGGGCGGCGCAGGCGCATGCCGCGCTCGCACGCTTCGACCTGTCGGACAAGCTGTGGACGCGCGTCGATCGCCTGTCCGGTGGCGAGCGCCAGCGTGTCGGGCTGGCGCGCGCGCTGCTGGCGCCGGCGGGCCTGTGGCTGGTCGATGAGCCATTGTCCGCGCTCGACCCCACGCGATCGAGGATGGTGATCGAGACCCTCACCGGCGAGGCGCGTCTTCGGGGCGTGACCCTGCTCGCCACCCTGCACCAGGTGGACGTGGCGGTCGCATCCTTTCCGCGCATCATCGGGCTGCGCAACGGCGAGCTTGCGTTCGACCTGCCATCGGCCGAGGTGACGCGGGAGCACCTGCTGCGGCTGTATGCGCAGTTCGAACACGAGCTCGCGGGTGCGCCGCCGGTGCCGACCGACCCGACCGAGCCGACGGTGCGCCCGGCGACGGTCATGGTCTGCCGTTGATGGCAGACGCAGGGGTGGTCCCCTCGCTGCGCGACCCCGCGTGGCGCGGGCGGGTGTTCTGGACGCTCGCCGGCGCGGCGCTGCTGGTACCGATGCTGTGGGCGACCGAGTTCCGCCCGTGGATCCTGTTCGAGCCCGAGAGCCTGCGCTCGACCCTGCGGTTCCTGTCCGACTTCTTTCCGCCGCATTCGGACGCGGCCTTCCTGAAGATGGTCGCCCACGAGGCGTGGCGTACCGTCGCGATCGCCACCTGCGGCATGGTGCTGGCGCTGGCGCTGGCGATTCCGATGACGCTGGCCTCGACCGCCGTGCTGTCGGTGTCCGCCCTGCCCGGCCGGATGCATGCGCTGCCCTTCCTGGTGCGCCAGGCGATCCGCTGGTTGCTGATCGTACTGCGCAGCGTACCGGAACTGGTGTGGGCGCTGGTCTTCGTCCGCGTGGTCGGCCTGGGGCCGACTGCCGGGGTACTGGCGATCGCGCTCACCTATGCCGGCATGCTCGGCAAGGTCTACGCGGAGATCCTCGAAAGTGGCGATGCGCATGCCACGACGGCGCTGCTGCGCAACGGGTCGAGCCGCACCGGCGCATTCCTGTATGCGCTGCTGCCGACCAATGCAGCCGAGCTCACCAGCTACACCGTGTACCGATGGGAGTGTGCGATCCGGTCGTCGGCGGTGCTCGGCTTCGTCGGGGCCGGTGGCCTGGGGCAGCAGTTGATCACCTCGCTGAAGATGTTCAATGGCGCTGAGGTGAGCACGATCCTGCTGGTTTTCGTCGCGCTGGTGTGGGTCGCCGACTGGGCCAGCGGCCGACTGCGCCGGGTGCTCGGATGATCCCGGCACCGCCACTTGTGCATGCGCGCTGCACGGCCTGCTGGATCGTCGCCGGCATCGCCGTACTCGTGCTCGCCAGCTTCGCCACGCTCGACCTCAAGTGGGGCGCGTTCCTTTCGGCGGATGCAGCGGCGCGCATGGGCCGCTTTCTGGGTGAGCTCGCGTCGCCAGCGACCGATCCCGAATTCCTTCGGCGCGTCGCGATCGCCAGCGCCGAGACGCTCGCCATGTCGGCACTCGGCACCCTGCTGGCCGTGGCCGGGGGGCTCGCGCTCGCGTTGCCCGCGAGCCGGCCGCCGGATGGCCGTCGAAGCATCGCGCGCGGGCCGACCCGGCTGCTGCTCAACGCGCTGCGCTCGGTCCCCGAACTGGCCTGGGCCGCGCTGTTGCTGATCGCAGCCGGCCTCGGTCCGCTCTCCGGCACGCTGGCCCTCGCCTTCCACACCACGGGCGTGCTCGGCCGGCTGTTTGCAGAGGCCATCGAGAACACCCCACGCGCGCCGGCCGACGCACTGCGCGTGCAGGGTGTCCCCGGTGGCCGAGTATTCCTGTACGCGGTCCTGCCCGCGGTACTGCCCCAGGTGATGTCCTACACGCTCTATCGCTGGGAGAACAACATCCGTGCGGCGGCGGTGCTGGGCGTCGTGGGTGCCGGCGGCCTCGGGCAGATGCTCGCGTTCCACATGGGTTTGTTCCAGATGAGCGAGACCGGTTCGGTGCTGTTGGCGATGCTGTTTCTGGTCGCCCTGGTCGACCTGCTTTCCTACGTCGCCCGACGGGTGATGATGCGCTGAGTGTCGGGCGATCAGTGCGCTGGTAACCCGCTTCGAAACAGGTCAGCGCGCGAGCGGCTGCATGCCCTTCGCGCGGATCACCGGCGCCGCTTCCGGCGAAGCGAGGAAACGTATCAGCGCGCGCGTGGCTTCCGGTTCCGGCGCGGAGGCATGCAGACCGATCGAGAACAGGGTCGTCTTCTGCACCGCATCGGGCAGCAGCCCTGCGATGTCGATGCCGGGCACGGGCAGCAATTCGCTCATCTGCTGGAAGGCCAGGTCGCACTCGCCGCGCGCGACCGTGGCGCCGGCAGGCTCGCCGCGCACCTGCCGCAGGCGTGCCGCGAGCTCGCCAGACAGCCCGAGCCGGTCCAGTACCCTCACGAGATGTACGCCGCTCGGCCCGGTCGAATAGGCAATCGACCGCGACGCACGTAGCAGGCTGATGAAATCAGCCTCCGTCTCGAGCACAGGGCGGTCAGCGCCCGCACGTACCGCACACGCAATCGGCGAGATAGCCAGGTCGGTGCGTCCGCCCGGCGCGATATGTCCGCCGCGGGCCATCTCGTCGATCGCATCGGCGGACATGACGACCGCATCGACCCGTTCGCCGGCTGCGATGCGCGCGGAGACGTTCAGTCCGCCGTCGAACACCGCTCGTGTCATATGGCCGCTGGCGCGGTCGAACTGCCCGGCGAGTTCCAGGAAGGCCTCGCGGAACGCGATCGACTGCAGGACTGTAAGGGTTGCCATCACGCGATTATCGCAGTTCGCCTGCATTGCAGTGCGGCGTGCTGCGGTCGGCACGCTTTCCGGTTATCTTCCTCAGAGCGACCTCTATATCTGCAGAGCGGGGACCATCCATGAAAGCAGCGTTTTTCCGCCAGCACGGCGGGCCTGAAGTGCTCGAGTTCGGTGACTATCCCGATCCGGTCGTGAAGCCGGGCGAGGTCCTGGTCGACGTGCACGCGGCGAGCGTGAACGGCGCCGACTGGCGGGTGGTCGCGGGCTCCTACGGACCGGTCGCCTTCTTTCCGTACGCGCCGGGCCGTGATTTCTCCGGCGTGGTCAGCGCGCTCGGCGACGGCGTGACCGATTTCCAGGTCGGCGACGAGGTGTTCGGTGTCTGCGACGTGGGCATCGAGGCCGCCTATGCAGAGAAGGTGGCGATCAGGGCGTCGCTCCTCGCCCGAAAGCCGGGCGGCCTGTCCCATATCGAAGCAGCCTCGGTGGCGCTGATCGGGCTGACGGCGCTGTGCGCCGTGGAAGACACTCTGCAGGTCCGGGCGGGCGAGACGGTTCTGGTACAGGGCGGCGCGGGCGGCGTCGCCAGTTTCGCGATCCAGTTGGCCCGGCACGCAGGTTGCCGGGTGATCAGCACGACGAGTGCGGCGAACGTCGACTACGTGCGCAGCCTGGGTACCGAAACGGTGATCGATTACAACCGGGACGATTTCACACAGGTGTTGTCCAGCGTGGACGCCGTGTTCGACACGGTCGGCGGCGAGGTGGCCATCCGCTCCTACCTCGTGCTCCGGCCCGGCGGGCGGGCCGCCTTCATCGCGTCGGGCCCGAAGCCGCCACCGACCTCGCGCACGGATGTCACCGGGCTGCGTCCGGCCGTCGGGCGCGACCGTCCCCACCTCGAACGTATCTCCGCGCTGGTCTCGGCGGGCTCGGTGCGAGTGCCGGAGATCACCGTGTTTCCGCTGGCCGAGGCCGCGCGAGCCAACACCGTCAGCCGGGGCCGGCATTTCCGCGGCAAGCTCGTCCTCCAGGTTCGCTGAACCTCACGCACTCCGGCGTTTCCAGATCCATGTCCATCTCCACTGCCGCCACCGGCGAAGTTCTTTCCATCGACCGCTTCGTTCCCCATGTGTCCACGGTCGAAGCGAACCGCGGACAGACGGTGGGGCTGTTCCTGCGCGAGCGGCTGCTGGCGCCCGGCAGTGACGGCGCTGCGTCCCGCCCGGTCATCCTGATGCTGCATGGCGGCTTCGCTCCTTCGATCGTCGCCTACGACCTGCGCTACCGCGACTACAGCTTCATGGAACAGATGGCGCGCGCGGGCTTCGATGTGTTCACGTTCTCGCATACCGGCTATGCACCGTCGCCACGGCCACGTATGGACGATCCGGTCAACGTGGACGCCTCGTTCCAGCAGCACCTGATACCGCATGTACTGCCAGGACCGCAGGCGCCCCGCTACCCGTTCAAGCTGGTGTCGAGCCGGACCGAGTGGGACGAGATCGAGACCATCGTCGACTTCATCCGCGACCTGCGCGACGTGGCGCGCGTGCATCTGGTCGGATGGTCGACGGGGGCGCCACGAGCCGGTGGATATGCAGCGCTGCACCCCGACAAGGTCGGGCGCGTGCTGTTGTACGGACCGTCGCAGTTCTTCGATCAAGAGGATCCGCCCGCCACGATGCCCGAGGCGGGCTCGCCGACGCTACTTCAGACCAGAGAATTTCTGCTCGACCGACGCTGGCGCGACCACGTGCACGATGACGGCCAGATCGAGGACCCGGCGGTGTGCGAGGCGTTCTGGCACGAACTCATGGCGATCGATGAGATCGGCGCGGGCTGGGGGCGCGAGGGCCTCGGGATCATGCGTGCGCCGAACCGAATGAACTTCGGCTGGCGGGCGAGTCTGGCGCGCATCGCCGCGCCGACGCTCTATCTGCTGGGTGAACACGACAGCTACGCGCGACGGCTCGAGTCCTGGCACGCGCTGGCGGCGCCACAGCGCATGTTCGTGCGCGTCGCGGGCTGCTCGCACTTCATGCAGTTCGAGCGGGCGCGGCACCTGTTATATCGCGCCGCCGCCGAATGGTTCCACGAAGGGGCGTTCATGGGGCGTGAGTCAGGCGAATTCGCGGTCGATACCGGCGGCAAGCTGTACGGCGCAGCGGCCTGAGGCTGCGCCGCGAAGGGTGTTCCGGCACCCGTGCTGAACCGGCTGGCGTACGCTCCTGTTGTCAGCTTTCTCCCACCGTCTCCGATTGCGCAGCCGCATCGACCCTCGCCTCCGACGCAGCGCCTGTGCCCCTGTTGCTGATGACCTCGAGCAACTTGGCACAGTCGAGCAACTGCACCAGCGATGACCGTTGCCCGAGTCGGGTGACCACCTCCGCGTCGATCACCGACGTGATCCAGGGCGTGAAGGACGCCATGCCCTCGGGAGCCGGATGTACATGCTCATGGGCGACGTCGAGCACCGTCGCGACATCGTCCACTCGCAGGGCAAAGGCGGGAACCTCCTTCTGTGCCGTCGAGCGCAACACGATCAAAAGGCTTTCCGCCTCGGCAGCGCGGTCGGGCATGCCGAACAACCGGCGCGCGCAGATCACTGGAATCACGCGCGCCGCACTGCCGGAACCGACCTCGATGAGGCCGAGAGCTGCACCGCCAGAACCGGGGGTACGTGCCAGCCCACGGGGCAGGATCGCGTCGATCACCTCGTAGGCCGGAAGCGCATACAGGGCACCGCCGACATCGAAGACAGCGACTTCGCGCGTCGGCGTGCCCAGCGTGACCGCCATCGGCTGCAGTTCGAGCGAATCGGCCCGCGCGAGGTAGTCCGCGTTGGTGCCGAGCCGGATGCCGACGATCACCTCGACTCCGTTGTCATACCGGTCGCTGCCCTTGAACTCGCGATATCCGGGGGCCTTCACGCGCGCACAGACATAGTGCACTCCATTCTGCTCGACAATCCCCGATCCGCCGTGGAAGCCTTCGGCCAGCCTGCGCGTCAGATCGGCATCGGTGGCAGCGATCACACGGCCCTGGTCGTCGATGAACGCAGCTGCACCCGAAAGACCACCCATGATGTCACGCAGCATCGCCGGGAACTCCGTGGCTGCATTGAAGACGATGGCGATACCGCCGGATAGCGTTCCTTCCGATGACCTGACGGCCGCCAGGTAGACATAGGTCGGGCCGGCGGCATGCATCGATGTGTCCTCGAACGGCGTGACCGCGTACTGATGCGTGTCGCGCAGGTGCGAGACCGAGGTCAGCCAGGCCTCGGGCACGGACAATCCGGTCAATACCGCCCCTTCCCCTGCATGAGACACGGCACGCACGACGCCACGGGCGTCGAACGCTACAAGCCGGTTGTACACCGTGTACAGACCGTTGATATAGTCCAGGACCTGTGCCAGGCGGCCGCTCGTTTCCGGACTGGCGGGCCCGGCCAGCACCTCGCGCAGTACAGGCGAGCGTGCCCACCAGCGCACATCGTTAGCGCGCTCGTACAGATTGCGGTCCATGATGTCGCCGGCCAGTCGCGCCAGTTCCCGCGTCTGCCGGCGTACGCGCGCAACGGCCGTGCGGTGGATGTCGTCCAGGCCCAGGCCCGCACGCTCGCGTGTGCGCTGTCCGGCCTCGTTCACCTGCTTTAGGACCGCCTTCAGCCGCAACTGGTCGCCTCCATGCTCGCCGGCCATAAGGCGACCGTTCCACATCACCCGGCGCAGTTCCCTGCTGATCACTTCGGCATCGCCGATCATGGTCGCGAGGTCGGTGTTGTCCAGCGGGGCCTTCAGGTCGGTATCGTCATTCTGGTTCCCCATCGGCGACTTGAAGCCGTTGAGCAGCGACACCATGGCTTGTGCGCGCCATGCCGGGCCGGGGTACCCCTGATAGCCGTTGCTCGACCGGCAGACCGACAGATATTCGCGGCCCGCATAGGAACACAGCGCTATGCCGTTTCCCTCCTGCGACGCCAGTTTCGCGCCGGTCGGGACGTGCGCCTGGTCGTTGGTCGCCACCACGCGCTGTTGCTCGTCGATCAGCACCAGTGCCAGTCGCGGATTGTCCGCATTGATGCCCTCGAAGATACGCTCCATCTCGTCGGCAAAGCGGAAGCGCAGCACCAGCACGCCGACCGCGGCGTCTCGACCGTTACCGCGAGTGATCCGTTGCGCGTAGAGCAGCGACGCTTCGCCAGCGGTACCGAGGTCGCTGCGGCCGAACCGCTCGACATAACCGTCCTTCGCCAGTGCACCGGCAACCAGCGGATCGCGGCTCGTCTCGAGGCTGGCGCTTTCGTCGAGCCGCGCGAGCACCCTGCCGTCCGCGCCTAACAGGATGACATCATCGTAGACTGTGTACTTTGACTGATACTCAGCGAGTCGCTGAACCATGGCCTGCCGGTCCGCCTCGGTGCGTTCAGGCGCTGCGCAGAATGCGCGTACCACGTCGTCTGTCGCGAGAAAGCCGACATCGGCGGTACGCTCGAACAGGTTTCTCACGAGGATGTCGATCGCGCACTGGGCCTTGGCCGCCAGTTCGTCCTCCAGCGCACCCAGGTTCTCGCGCACCATCATTTCGATCACCCGAACGCGCAGGCTGTTGAACCGCTCCCTGGTGCGCAGCAAGGCCGGCAGGATTGGAGCGACCGCTTCCGGACAGCTGATGGCCGCGCTCGATTCGATCATCTGCCACACGACGAACAGGTCGCGCAGGTCGGTCTCCCCCGCTTGAACGCGGGGCATATGGGTAACGAGGTCGTTCGGTGGAATCATCGCGCGGGGTCCGTGGTCCAGTCCGTCATTACGGCCGTTCGCCATCGAACTTGACCCCGGTTTCGCGAATGGTTTCCTGTGCCGGTACAGCCGACTTTTTCGCCCCGTCGCCAAGCTGACGTTACAGCTGCTGGCGCCTCTCTGCGGCCGGGGACGACTCGGTTGCGGACGACAGAGTTGACAGCATAGATCACCACCATTGCGCCAGGGCTTGCGAGTGCCCGCTTCCTGACGTCCGAAACATCGACGCCGACGTGGATTGCGCCCGGCGGCAGCGCGGGCGGTGCTCGGCAACCCTGCGCCAGCACCCGCCAGCCTGCCTCGGCGATCACCCGCCCCGAGAATCAGTACGTGCCGCTCGAGCGCTGACGAGGGATCTCGCGAGTCGCTCATGAAAGAGGCCCTGTTCGATGGATTCACGGGACATCATGCCGGGCGCAGCGTGCGTATCCGGCAATTGCCTGCGTATGCATTCAAGCTGTACATTCCCGAGTCGACGCAAGCAACCCCGCTCGCTTCGACTGTACGCTCATCAGGAGCTTCGCCGTCGTGCTCGATGCCGGCAGCCTGATGGGCTCAGCTTGTCGCATCGGCACGCAGCAGCCGACCCTCCCCTCGAGGAACGCACCATGACTGAAGACACGCGCTGCTGCGGCAGTGGCGCCTGCATCATCGACAGCGCAGGCCGGTGCTGGTGCGGCCAGCAGTGGGATGGCCACAGGATGTGCCGAGCGCCCCTGTCGACTGCGACCGCGCCTAGTTCGCGGCAACGCGCGCCTGGCTCACCGGACGAGGCCGACGCACCACGCAGGTCTTGTCCGCCGGATTGAAGTAGTGACGCAGTTCGGCGTAATGTCCGCCGACGACGGTCAGCGAATGCGTGCCCTCTTCCAGCGCCGCGAAGCTGTGGATCTCTGCGGGCTGGATCAGCACGCACACGTCGCCGGGACCCAGGCGCCGATCGTCCACCACCGCGAGCTCGGCATACCCCTCGCGACTGCCATCGTCTATCCGCTCGTAGACGGTGTGCTCGACGCTGCCGCGGTACATCGCAATCGCCTCCCAGACACCGTGGTCATGCGGGGGAATGCGCTTGCCTTTGGGAAACTCGTCGAGCGAGATGACCAGCTGGCCGTCGTAGTACAGGTACTTCGAGTTGTCGATGTGGTTACCCTGGCGCTTCACCCCGAGAGACAGCAGGTCGGGCAGCGAGACGATGCGCTGCAGAGGAGCCTGCAAGGCTCGGGCAAGCGCGGCGTTGTCCAGCGCGAGCGCCTCACACAGGCGAATGATCTCGAACGCGCACTCACGAATGGTCAGTTCACTGCTGCTGCCTGGCATCGTCAACCCTCGTCTTCAACAGTATTGCACGCATCATACCGGTGCTCGCTCGCGCGAGCCCACCGCGCACCCCGCCAGATCCGCGGACAAGGCCCCTGCGCAGCGCACGACCTGCGCGCTGTTAAACTGCCAATGGCACACGGGCCGCATCCCAGGAGGAGAGCATGCCGTTCCACCGCATAGAGGACTACCAGTCCCACCGGTTCAATCCGCACCTTTCCACTGCGGAAGGCCCGGTGATCGAGGGCCAGTATCTGTACTTCCGCATCGTCACCAAGCGGGCGGGCACCGGATCGACCCTGCACTACCATCCGAACGAGCTGATGACCTTTCCGCTCGAAGGCAAGATCAACCTGTGCGTGGGGCGCGAGCGGCGCATCGTCCCGCCGGGCACCTTCGTGCACATACCGCCCTTTGCGCGCCATCAGTTCATGGCGACCGAGGACGGTGACATGCGCTACCTGTACATCAAGGACCGCACCTGGACGCTGATCGGTGCCGCAGCCGACGAGGCACTGCCAGAACGCGCGCTGTCCGCCATCGAAGTGAAGCGGGATATCGCTGAGGGCCGCTATCCAGGCCAGGAGAAGGACGCGGAGAAGTCGCAGGCCATCCTCGACGGGCTGGGCAACTGCTTCTATCCGATGATCTCCTCGCTCGATGCGCCGCCTTCATCCGGCCATGACGAGCACTGGGTCGAGGGCACACACCTGGCGTTCGGCTTCGTCGAGTCGCCGTCTGGCCATGCCATGCGCTGTCCGGAGGCTTTGCACGAGATCTTCTTCTACGTGATCTCGGGCGCGCTGGACGCCGAGGTCGATGGCGAGCGCCGCCGAGCCAGCGTCGGCGACATCATCCAGGTGCCGCGCGGCAAGGCCTATGCGCTGACTGCGGCCGAGGGCGGCAACACACGCTATGCCGGGGTGCGCTCGACCGAGCGGCTCGAGGCGCACATCGACCGCAACGGCGCCGCCGATAACTGGCGCGGCTGAGCACCAGGGCGGCGCGCGTCTACTCCGCCCGGACGCCCGCCGCCTTCACCAGCTTGCCCATCGCGTCGAAGTCCTCGCGGATCATCCGTGCGAATGCCTCCGGTGCATTCCAGGCCGGCTCCTCGCCCTGGGCCGCGTACAGCTGGCGCACGTCGTCGCGCTTGAGAACCGCCACCAGCGCACCATGCAGGCGGTCGATGACCGCGCGTGGCGTGTTCGCCGGCAGAACGATGCCGTTCCACCCACTGTAGCGGTAGCCAGGCACGCCGGCCTCGGCCAGGGTCGGCAGGTCGGGATAGAGCGCCGAGCGCCGTTCGCCACCGGTGGCCAGGCAACGTGTGCGCCCGGCCTTCACATGCATCATGGCCGCGACGATCGGCCCGACGGTGAAATCTGCCTCGCCCTGTGCCACCGCCGCCATCGACGGGCCACCGCCCTTGTACGGCACATGGGTCGCCTCGATCTTCGCCAGCGAGGTGAACAGCAGCCCGCCCATGTGGCTGGTGGAGCCGATGCCGGCCGAAGCCATCAGCAGGCGGCCCTGGCGCGCCCGTGCGAGTTCAACCAGGTCGCGTACCGACTGCACCGGCAACTGCGCGTTGACGCAGACACCCGTCTGCGCAATCGCGAACACCGAGACCGGCTGGATGTCGCGGAACACGTCGTAGCCGACGGACTTGAAGGTATGCGGCGCCACCGCCAGCACCGCCAGGGTGACGGTGGTGATCGTATAGCCGTCGGGCTGCGCACGCATGCCGATCTCGACGCCGGTGGTACCACCTGCACCGGGCCGGTTGTCGACCAGCAGCGGCTGGCCCAGTACGTCAGCCATGCGCTGGAAGGCGATGCGGCCGAGGATGTCGGTTGCGCTCCCCGGCGAATTCGGCAGCAGCACGCGGATCGGTCGGTTTGGCCAGGCGCCGGCCGTCGAGGCTGCCGCGACGGCGAACGTCGGCACGACTGCGCTCACGACGGCTGCGCAGGCGACCAGCGAATCCGTGAACTTGCGGCGAATGCGCGCACGCGCAACGCGCGCGACTGCCCATGCGGTCTTCTGCGGGACCATCGGGCACCTCCTCCAAGGCAACCCTCGCAGATTACGCGGCGTCTGGTCTGGCTGCAAATCGAGCGCAGCTTTCCGAATCACGGACCGTGGGCTGCTTCAGTTCGATCCTCCAGCAACATCCCGCTGAGCCCCTGCCCGATCCTCGTGGCAGGCATACGGGGACGCTGCGCCGGCGCGGTCTTGCGGTTGCATCGAGGTCATGGATTGCACGCCGGGCAGTATTGGGGCAGTGCCTTCTGACGGAGATCGCTGCGCGGTCTGTCTTCACGGTGGGCGCAGACGCCGCAACCGAACACTTCGAAGCGGATCATGCTGGTCGGCTCATCGCACAGCTCGCACGGCAGCCCTTTGGTGGTCGCGATGCGCCCCCATCCGGGCGCTGCGCAGGCGGGGCATGACGAGGCCACACGGCGCGCCAGCCGAAACGCCAGTTGCTGAATGACAGCCATGCGGGTGGGGTTGAGATGCGCCCGCATATCGGTCTGGACCCAGGCTACGGCGTCAGGCGATAGGCCGGCCATCTGCTCGATGGCTGCCGCCAGTTGCTCGATCGAGACGATGCCCTTTTCAGCGGGCCCACCGGGTGCGCTGGACTTCGGCCGGACGATCAGCGCATGCGAGGGGAAACCGGTGGAAGGCAGCCACGTGATGAGATCGTCGACACTGCGGGCTTCGCGATGGCCATGGTTGGTGCGCTCGGATACCAGTGTCTCGGTGACGACGAGACCGCGTTCGTCGTCGATGAAAGCCATGGTCTCGATGTCTGCCGCGATGAAGGGCACGGTCGGGTGAGGTCCGAAGCTGCCCTCGTTTGCGACCCCGAGCGCAAGACCGGTCGCGTCCATACCCAGGCGGGCCTTGCGCAGGCAGACTGCTTCGGGAGACCCCTCGCGCGCGACCTCACCGCAGAAGGTGCCCAGCGCGTCTGTGTCCAGGCCTGGTGGCACGGCGAGAGCGAGACCGAGTTCCAGACGCATGGGCAGCGCTACGGCCCGCTCCTTCCCGTGTCGGGTCGCGAGGCTGGCCTGCCGACCGCGATAGGGCCAGAACGTCGTTTTCATCGAACAGTGTCTTCCTGGACACATCCCGACAAACGCCAGTATTCCTGTTGCAAACATGGACACCATGAAACACCTTTCTTGAGGCAAAGGAAGCAGCCGGACCTGCAGGCCGATGTCGCTGCCCTTCCTCGTACTCTCGAAGGAACATCGGGCATTGAATGTATTCACGCCATCTGCACGCGTAAGATGGACGACATGTCCGGGGTCGATACGCCTATCGAAGTGCACGCCGCAACCCGGCCGGGATTGAGCGCAGCCGAGGCCGGAGCGCGCCTGGCACGCGACGGTCCGAACGAGTTGCCCGCTACGGCGCACCGTGGTGCCTGGGGCCTGCTGCGCGACGTGCTGCTCGAGCCGATGTTGCTGCTGCTCGTGGCCTGTGGCGCCATCTATCTCGCGCTCGGCGATCGCCATGAAGCGCTGATGCTGCTGGGGTTCGTGCTGGTCGTCATCGCCATCACTTACGTCCAGAAGCGACGCAGCGAGCAGTCCCTTGAAGCCTTGCGCGACCTGTCCAGCCCGCGTGCGCAGGTAGTTCGAGACGGGCAGTCGATTCGCGTGACCAGCCGCGAACTGGTCGTCGGGGACCTCGTCCTGCTGGCCGAGGGCGATCGGGTGCCAGCCGATCTTGGCCTGGTCGAGGCGTCGAACCTGTCGATCGACGAGTCGCTGCTGACCGGCGAGTCGGCACCGGCGATGAAGGGGGCGGAAGACGCCGGGTTCAGCGGACTTCCGGCATCGCGCAGGCAGGCGTTCTCGGGAACCCTGGTCACACAGGGCACGGGGCGCGGCATCGTGACTGCGACTGCCGGACGCAGTGCCCTGGGCCGCATCGGAGCCTCGCTGCGGGCCATCTCGACCGAGGCCACCCCCGTGCAGCGCGAGACACAACGCATCGTCGCCTGGGTTGCGGCGATCGGTCTGAGTGTGGCGGCCGGGCTGGCCCTGACGTGGGGTCTGACGCGCGGTGACTGGCTGCACGGCGCGCTGGCCGGCCTCACGCTCGCGATGGCCATCCTGCCCGAGGAACTCCCCGTGGTGTTGACCATCTTCCTGGGTCTGGGTGCGTGGCGGCTCGCGCGCGAGAAGGTACTCACGCGCAGCATGCCGGCCGTCGAGCTGCTCGGCGCCACCACCGTCCTGTGCGTCGACAAGACAGGCACCTTGACGATGAACCGGATGGCAGTCCGCAGGCTATGGGCTGCAGATGCGGAGCAGGTCCTGGGCGGCGGCGCCTCGCCAGACCTTCCGGAAGCGCTGCACCGGGTGCTGGAGTACGCAGTGCTCGCAAGCCACCGCCGGGCCTTTGATCCGATGGAATCGGCCATCGGCGAGGCTGGTCAGCACCATCTCGCCGGGACCGAGCACCTGCATGGCAACTGGAAGGTGATCGACGACTACCCCCTGTCACCGCAACTGCTGGCGATGTCGCGTGTGTGGCAGTCGCCAGATCGCCAGGACCGCCTGGTGGCTGCGAAGGGTGCGCCAGAAGCCGTCATCGATCTCTGTCACCTCGACGCTGCGCAGCACGGCCCCATTACCCGACAGGTCGAAGCGATGGCCATGGAGGGTCTGCGTGTGCTGGCCGTCGCGCGTGCGATCTTCCCCTCCGGCGACCTGCCCGATGCACAGCACGACTTCGCCTTCGAGTTCATCGGACTCGTGGCCCTGGAGGACCCGGTACGGCCGGATGTGCCAGCAGCCATCGCCGAGTGCCGGGCCGCGGGCATCCGGGTCGTGATGATCACCGGCGACCATCCGCAGACGGCACTGTCCATCGCCAGGCAGGCCGGTCTCGTGACCAATGGTCATGCCATGACCGGTGCAGAACTCGACCGACTGGATGACGTCAGCCTCGCTGCGCGCCTGGCCGATACCAACGTCTTCTGCCGCGTGCAGCCCGAGCAGAAGCTCCGGCTGGTGCAGGCCTTCCGGGCGCGCGGCGACGTGGTCGCCATGACCGGCGACGGCGTGAACGATGCACCGGCGCTGAAGGCCGCGCACATCGGCGTGGCGATGGGTGCGCGCGGCACCGACGTGGCCCGCGAGGCCGCAGCCCTGGTCCTGCTCAACGACGACTTCGCGTCGCTGGTAACCGGCGTGCGCTACGGCCGCCGGGTATTCGCGAATCTGCGCAAGGCCATCGCCTTCGCCATCGCGGTGCACCTGCCGATCGTCGGCCTGTCCATCGTCCCGCTGGTACTCGGCTGGCCGATGGTGCTGATGCCAGTGCATATCCTGTTCCTGCAACTGATCATCGACCCGGCCTGCTCCATCGTGTTCGAGGCAGAGCCGCTGGAGGCCGATGCGATGCGCATGCCTCCGCGCCGACCCGACGCACGCCTGTTCGATGTGCCGGTGCTGCTGCGCGGGCTGGCGCAGGGGAGCGGGCTGTTCGGCATTGCGTTCGTCGCCTACCTGATTGCTCGGTCGGCATCGGGCTCCGACGAGACCGCACGCGCGCTCGCCTTCACCGTGCTCGTGGTCAGTAGCCTGGCCCTCATCCATGTGAACAGGGCCTGGATACGACGCAGCGATACTTCGATTTCGTGGAACGCCGCCTTTGGCTGGATCGCAGCGGCGACGTGCGTGCTCCTGACTCTCGTGCTGACGGTGCCCGTGATCAGCGGTGTGTTCCAGTTCACTGCACCGTCGGCATCCCTGTTGCTGATCGGCGCGGTGCTCTGTCTCGGCGCCCTCGCCTGGTTCGAGCTAACGAGGTGGCTCCTGGGACGTCTCCCGGCTGCTTCGACTGTGCCAGGCCGATGAGCAGCAGTCCTAGTAGCACTCCACCTGCACGGTCGATCTGCGTGCGCGCTCCACGAGGTCGGCGGTGTCAGCGGGGGGCTTCGCCCCCGGCTGGGCCGTCAGGTACGCAACCGAGTGCGTATCCAGGAAACTGCCGACCGTCGCGAGGTTGATGCCGAAGTTCACATTCTGAGGGCTCGCCGGCCCGGTGGGCAGCAGGCGTGCGCGCACGATGCCCACCAGGCTTCCGCCCCGATCGAGGATCGGTCCGCCGCTCGAGCCGGGCTGGACGGTGGCCGACATCTGGAACATGGAAGTGTCGTCGTTCAGCCCGGTCATGGCGTTGACGATCCCGGTAGTCACCACGGTCCCAGAGGAAAGCATGCCCCTCAGCGGATAGCCCAGGGTAACCACCTCGTCACCCAGGCGCACGGTGCGCCCTGCGCGCAGCCTGACCGGCGGCAACGCCAGCCCCTCGCCGCGAAGCAGGGCCAGGTCGTTGCGCGCGTCCTTCGCCACGACCTTCATCACGGCCCCGGACGGCTGGATGCGCACGCGTGCGCAATTATTGATCACGTGTTCGTTGGTCAGCACATCCCCGGCCTCGCTGACCACGACGCCGCTGCCATAGACGCCGGTACGCCCCGCCCCCGCCGGTGCCGTGCCTGTGGCGATCTGCGGGTTCATGGTACTGATGATGGTATTCACGACCACCGTTTTCCATCGCTTATCAGCATCGGCGATTTCCGCGGTCGACATCGTTTTCGACAGGCGTTCCTTGCCCTCGGCTGCGGCCTTGATGGTGGCCGGCGTGCCGTTGGCAGGCACGGCGGAATACCACATATAGGCGAGCACCGGGTTTTTCCAGATGCCGCCGCGGCCGAATTCGTAGACATTGGCGATCCACGCAAACGCGCTGCTGTTGGCCAGCGCGGCTGCACGGTGCAGCCAGGCCAGCGCTTCGGGGCCATTCGGGCTTACGCCACGCCCAAGCGCATACATGCGTCCGGCGGCGACCATCGAAGCGGAGTCGCCGAGATCGCCACCCTTCTTGTACCAGTCCAGCGCGACCAGGTTGTCCTGCGCAACCCCCGCGCGCCCGCTCTCGGCAAACGCGCCGAGCCAACCCAGTGCAGCCGGGTGCTTCTGGTCGGCGGCCAGCTTGAACCAGCCAAGCGCGATGTCGTCGTCCCTGGCGAAGCCGTTGGTGCCATTGGCGAGCCACGCCCCGATCGCGTTCTGCGCCGCCGGTTCGCCCTTTTCTGCGGCGATGCGCATGATGTCCGTGCCCTTGGGCCCGTCGCGCTCTACGAGATTGCCGGTCAGATACATGTTGCCCAGCAGGAACCCGGCGCGCGAGTTCCCGGCGGCATGCGCACGCGTGATGTAATCGCGCGCCTTGAGCTCGTCGCGGGTCCCGCCCAGCCCGCGCATCAGCATCTCGCCCATGTATGCCATCGCCTGCGCGTCGCCAGCCTCGGCCGGGGCAGCGAGCGCCTTGCGCGCCTCCGCGAAGCGCGACTTGCCGAAAGCGTCCACGCCCTCGGGCACGTCGGCGCTGGCGGCACTCGGGAAAGCTAGAACGCACATGACCAACGCGCGCCTGAGCATGCTCACGTCGACTCCAGTCGGTAGTTGTCGGACTACACCCAGCCTCGCCGCAGATGATACGCCAGCATCCCCTTGACGGCGCCACACGCCCGTTCTCGGCCCCTTGCGCCAGCGAGCCCCGCGCGGTGCGCGGCACGCTGGCCCTGATGGTTCTCGATCTGGCAGTCCGGCCGACGCTCGACGAGGGTATCGGCGTCGGGCGCCGGAGATCGTTCGCTGGACCGGGCCGATCCCGCGCCCTGCCAAAAGGCGCTCGCGTGCGGGCTGGCCGGCAACGAACGCGGCATCGGTACACGCGACGCCAAGGTTGACTGCGCAGTGGGCGCTTTCCGGCGGCTGTTCGGTACCGCCCCGTGGCGCGGGGTGTACTGGTCCAGATCCGCGCTCGCCTGTAGCATTCGATATCGTCCAATATGTCGGAAGGCTGCTCCGTGCGCATGGTGTCGGCAGTCACTGCTGCATCGCAATTCTTCGTCGACGCACTGCTGGCCTTTCAGCACGTTACTGCAGTTCGTCATGTCGTCACCTCAAACCATATCTGGAGAAACCGAATGAACATCCGTGTCCTGTACTGCATCGTCGGCATGCTGGTCGCTTGCAGCGTGCAAGCGCAACCGGGCGGCACGCTCAAACGGATCGCGGACAGCAAGAGCATCGTGCTCGGCTATCGCACCGAAGCCGCGCCGTTCTCGTTTGCAGCACCCGACGGGCAGCCGGCCGGCTATTCGGTCGATCTGTGCAAGCGGGTGGTGGCGAGCCTCGAGCAGCAGTTGAAGGTGCCCGGCCTGGCGATCAAGTGGGTCCCGGTGACAGCAGACAACCGCATTGCCCAGGTTGCCGGCGGTAGTGTGGACCTCGAGTGCGGCACGACCACGGTCACCCTCGGCCGGCTCGAGCAGGTCGATTTCTCCAGCCTGATCTTCGTCGACGGCGCCAGCTTCGTGAGCACCGGCATCGGGCCGCGCACGCTCGCCGACCTTGCCGGCAAGCGGGTGGGCGTGCTCGCCGGAAGTACGACCGAGCCCCGATTGCGCAGCGTCCTGAAGGAACGCAAGATCGACGCGCAGGTGGTCGTTCTGCGCGATGATCGAGAGGTGGTGAGTGCGCTCACCGGCAAGAAGATCGATGCGTTCGCCAACGATCGGCTGGCGCTGATCGGCCGGGTCCTGCTCGGCAGCAAGGGCGGCGAGTTCACCCTCGCCGATGAGGACTTCTCGCTCGAGCCATACGCGCTGATGATGCGCCGCGATGCGCCGTTCCGGCTGGCGGTGAACCGGGCGCTCGCGCAGGTCTACAGCGGGCAGCAGATCGTCGAGGTATACAACCGCTGGTTTGCCGACCTGGGCCGTCCCGGACCGCTGCTCGCTTCGATGTACTACCTGAACGCGCTCGGAGAATAGGCCATGCGTCGATTGATGGCGGTATTGGTCGCTTCCGTACTCGCGCTGGCCGGGTGCGCGACGACCTCACCGGGGGCGAACATCAGTGGCACCGGTGTCGTGCTGGCGATCCAGGAGACCACCGAAGCGTCGACCGGTGCGTCGGTGGCCGGGGCCATCGGCGGCGCGGTTGTCGGTGCAGTACTCGGCGGGCAGATCGGGGGCGGCTTCGGGCAGACCGTGGCCGCGACCGCGGGCAGCGTCGGCGGTTCGATGGCCGGCAGCTCGATGGCCGCGCGCGCCAGTGCAACGTCGGTCTGGATCGTGCAGATCCGCTTCGACGACGGGATCGACCGTACGGTGCGCGTCAAGGAGCTTCCTGCCTACCGCCCCGGGCAACGGGTGCGGGTCGACAGCGGGGTGATCCATCCTATCCGGTAGGTCGCCGCGTCCGGCCACGCGTCGGAAGTGGGCGATGTCCCGGCGGGCCGCGCGGCTTGCGTGGCGTCTTGCCGCAGCCGCGACGGCGCTGGGACTTGCCGTCGTCTTCGGCTTCACGCTGTATGCGGTTGGCGCACTGCCGCCGCTCGAGCGCTGGCACACCGATCGCCTGCACGAGGAGTTCACCGCGTTCGGACAGGCCGATCTCGATTTCGACGGCTATCAGCGACTGGAGGAACGACTGTTCGCAGAGCTCGAGCGGACGATTGCCGGGTGGGATCCCGCCATGGAGCCGTTGAAGTTCAGTCGCTTCGACAAGGGCAGCCCGTTGAACCGGCTGGCTGGCGGCGCTCGACACAACCGGTCGTTCCGGCTCACGCCGGCGCGCCCGGTCGGCTCGGCGCTGCTTATCCACGGGCTGACCGACTCTCCCTATTCGATGAAGGCGCTCGCGGATACGCTCCATGCCCGTGGCTTCGAGGTCACCGTCCTGCGCCTGCCCGGACACGGCACGCTGCCGTCGATGATGGTACGGATGTCCACGCGCGACTGGACGGCCGCGGTGCGCATGGCGGCGCGCGATGTGGCGGCGCGCACGCCTGCGGGCCGGCCGTTCTACATCGGGGGCTACTCGACCGGCGGCACGCTCTCGAT
>CANGXU010000013.1 GCA_947457885.1 Betaproteobacteria bacterium | reverse complement strand
TGCCAGCAGGTGTCGCCCAAGCGCTACGACAGTGATCGAAACCTTTCAAACCCCAGCCCCGATACACTGCGTCCCTTCACAACCGATCGACTCCCTTCGCCGCCCCCTTTTCACTCCCGTCCAGGCTCATACCTGAATTGGAAACGACTCGATCTGCCGGGGTCTCGTGCTGGTTAACGTTTGAGGTAACCGGCCGCCGGAGCGGCGCAGCCGCGGAGGGAACCTGCAAGCGCAGCTTGCAGGCGGTCCGTGTTGACCGAGAGGTTAGGGAGCATATGGCTCTTTAGAGAATGAAATAGCGCAGAACCAACCATGCCGTTCCCAAATGAAGAGGTTGACAGCCGACTCACCCTCACAGCAGATCCAAGTGGCCGCATCTTCGCTCTTTTCCGTAGGTTGCCCGAATAGGGCAGAGATATGGGCGAGCATTTCGTCGTACTTAGCCTTGGCACTGTCAAATGAACCGTCGTTGAGATGGTTGCAGGCGACGCGGCGCAGTATGGTGTCTCGGTAAGTGGCCGCCTTAAAGAACGTTGCACTAAGTTGCAGTTCAAGACCGTCCATCACGCGGCAGTCGGACCATTGCAGCTCCCAGCGGTCGGCTGTCTCTCTCTCCGTGTACGGGACATTTAGGGTCTTGAGGGATTGCCTGGTCGCACCCCAGGGAAGTAGCACATTTTGGTTCTGCAAGTAGACGCCTTGGCACAACGATTCCGCAAACGGGTGGCTCGGACGCATACGCGCTTCTTGCTCCCTAACGTGATGTAGGGAGACGAAAGTGTCGGTTACCACCGCCGACTGTCTCCCTAATTCGGCGTCCGACCGGGTGTTTTTCTCGCTTCACATCCACAGCTTACGGGAACTAGGCTGGTTATTTCCACAGATAACCCGCCATGAAATCCGGCAAGCTGCCGCTCCCACCATTGACGTCCGCCAGATTGCTGGATCAGGTGCGTGAGCGGGTGCGCTACCTGCACTACAGCCCGCGCACGGAGCAGGTGTACGTCTACTGGGCACGGACGTTCATCCGTTTCCACGACCGTCGTCACCCGGCCACGATGGGTGGCCCGGAAGTCGAGTTGTTCCTGTCCTGGCTGACGAACAAGCGGAAGGTATCGGCCTCGACGCACAGGCAGGCCCTCTCGGCCCTGCTGTTCCTTTACGGCAAGGTCCTGGGCGTCGACCTGCCCTGGATGTCCCGAGTGGATCGCCCCCGTGGTCCGAAGCGCTTGCCCGTGGTGCTCTCGCCCGACGAGCTGGCGCGGATCTTCGCCGTGATGGAGGGCGAGCACCGGCTGTTCGCGCAGCTGCTCTACGGCACCGGCCTGCGCATCACGGAAGGCCTGCCGTTGCGCGTGAAGGACGTCGACTTCGAGCGCCAAGCGATCATCGTGCGCGAGGGCAAGGGCGGGAAGGATCGGGTGGTGATGCTGCCGCTGAGCCTGGTGCCGGCGCTGCGGGCCCAGCTCGCCCGCGCCGCGGCACTGTGGCGGGCGGACAACACGTCCGGGCGCGGCGGCGTCGAGATGCCGGATGCGCTGGACCGCAAGTACCCGCGCGCCGGTGCCTCGTGGAGCTGGTTCTGGGTGTTCCCGCAGGCTACGCACTCGATCGATCCACGTACCGGCGTGGTCCGTCGCCACCACATGTACGACCAGACTTTCCAGCGCAGCTTCAAGCGCGCGGTCGGCCAGGCGGGAATCTCGAAGCCTGCGACACCGCACACGCTGCGCCATTCGTTCGCCACCAGCCTGCTGCAGAACGGCTACGACATCCGCACCGTGCAGGAGCTGCTCGGCCATCAGGACGTGTCCACGACCATGATCTACACGCACGTGCTGAACGTCGGCGGCGGCGGCGTGCGCAGTCCGATGGATGCGCTGCCGACGCCTCCGGCAGCGCGCGCAGACTGACCCGGCCGCTCAGTCCGGCTTGATCCCGCTCGCCTGCACCACCTTCGTCCAGCGCGCGAAGTCCTCGCGGATGAACGTGCCGAACGCCTCGGGGGTGCCGCCCTGTGCATCGACGCCCATCTGCGCGAAGCGTTCCTTCACCTGCGCCGTGCCCAGCGCCTTCACCGCCGCCGCATGCAGCCGCTGCACGATCGGCCCGGGCAGGCCGGCCGGGCCGAGCAGCCCGGTGGCGTTGGCGATGTCGAAGTCCTTCAGGCCGGCCTCGGCGAAGCCGGGCACGTCGGGCAGCGAAGCCATCCGGGTGCGCCCGGAGACCACCAGCCCGCGCATCTTGCCGCTGCGCACGTTGCCGCTGGCAGTCGAGCCCTGGTCGAACAGCATGTCGATCTGGCCGCCCATCACGTCGGTGGCGGCCAGCGCCGCGCCCTTGTACGGGATATGCAGGAACTTGACGCCGTTGAGTATCTGGAACAGTTCGCCCACCAGCTGGTTCGACGAACCGGTACCGCCGGAACCCATGGTCAGGGTGCCTGGCTTCTCACGCGCGAGCCGCAGCAGGTCGGCGACGTTCTGCGCCGGCAGGCCGCTGCGCACCACCAGCACGAACGGCGAGGTCTGCAGGTTGATGATCGGGGTGAAGTCGCGCACCGGGTTGTACGGTGCGTTCGGGTAGAGCGCGGGCACGACGCTGAACGTGCTGTTCGAGCCGGTGAGCAGCACGTAGCCGTCCGGCGTTGCCTTGGCCACCACCTCGGCGCCGACCATGCCGCCGGCGCCGGTGCGGTTCTCGACGACGATCGGCTGACCGAGCGCCTCCGCCATCGCCGGGGCGACCAGCCGCGCGGTGAGGTCGACATTGCCGCCGGCGGCGAACGGCACGATCAGGCGGATCGGCTTGGACGGCCAGGGGGGTGCCGGCTGTGCCGAGGCCTGGTCGATCGGTGCCGTTGACCCGATGGCGGTTGCGACGATGGCCAGCGCGAGCGCGGGCATTGGCTGTTTCATGGTGACTCCCCCGTTGGACGGCGCGCTGCTGCGCGCTCGTCAGGCTGCGAGATCTGCTTCCCGGCGCGGCGCCCGGTTACCGTTTTCCTGCGAGCGTGTCCGCGATCCAGTCCGCGATGTAGTCGACGCCGAGCTGCCGGTTGTCGAGCTGCACATGATAGGTACCGCCCTCGTCCTCGGTGAACACCTTCAGGTGCTTGCGCGTGGACCCAATGGCTTCGAACACCTTGTGCGCCGAGGCGACCGGCACGACCTTGTCTTTCTCGCCGTGCACGATCAGGAACGGCATCGTGATGTCCTTGGCGACCTCGGCGAGGCTGAAGCCGCGCGCCTTCTCGATCGCCGCATCCAGCGCGTCGGTACCCATCACCCATCGGAAGTGGAAGGCCGACTGCGGTGTGGACTTCGGGTCGGCATCCTGCCGGCGCTTGATCTCGAGCTGCCAGGCGTGCAGGTCCCAGTGCAGCGCTCCGAACGCGACGCCCGCGGCATAGCGCTGGTCGAACGCGGCCACCCGCCCGGCGTAGTAGCCGCCGAAGCTGTAGCCCATCACCACCACCTTCGACCGGTCGACATCAGGCCGGGCGGCAACCCAGTCGTAGGCGGCGCGGCCCGGCACTTCGTAGTCGTGGCGCGCAGCGAGGTCGCGCAGCCGAAGCGATTCGCCCTGCCCCGGTCCGTCGATCGCGAGCGTATGGAAGCCGCGGGCCGCGAACTCGAGCCCGTTGAACAGCACGCTCATCTCCTTGCAGTTGTCCATGCCGTCGAACACCACGACGGTCGGTGCGGGACCTGTCACGCCCGGTGCCTTCATGAACCACGCGGGCAGCGAACCGCCTTCGTACGGCACCTCGACCCGTTCGATGTTCGGGTAGCGCCGCAGCAGCCCCTTGCCCTGGCAGTCGAGCGACCTGCGGCCAAGCTCGCGCTTCTGTTCGCCCGGCTCGACGAAGCGTTCGGCTGTAAAGTAGTACATGCCGGCGCGCAGGTAGAAGTTGCCCGCGGTCATCCGGTGGCCAGCGGCCTCTGCGGCATCGGCGCGCTGCTCCAGGCGCATCGCCATTCGCTCCCACTCTTCGCGGAAGGCGTCGGGCTCGCTCTGCCGCTCGCGCAGGCGCTCGCAGACCTCGTCGATCTCGCCCATCGCCACGCATCCGTAGGGCGCCATGCCCTTGCAGATCAGCGTCGCGTTCGACCAGGTCATGTTGCCCGGGAATTCTTCGATCCAGCGGCCCATCGCGTGTTCCTTCTCAGTACGGCGACCGCAGCCGCTCTGCCCGGAGCATAGCCGGTCCGGGCGTCTTCATTCGGCCTTGGCACCGGAGGTCCGGATCACCTCCACCCAGCGCGGCACCTCGACCTTGATGTGTGCGGCGAACTGTTCCGGCGTGCCGCCGACAGGCTCGGCCCCGGCGGTGAGGAACTTCTCGCGCAGGTCCGGGTTCTTCAGCGCGGTGTTCACGGCCGCCGCGATCTGGTCGACGATCGGCCGCGGCGTGCCGGTCGGCACGACGATGCCGTGCCACGACGTCGCATCGAAGCCGGCCACGCCCGCTTCGGATACCGTCGGCAGGTCCTCGAAACCGATCGACCGCTTCGGCGCAGTGGTGGCCAGTGCGCGCAGCTTGCCAGCCTTGATCTGCGGGATCACCGAGGTCGCGGTGGCGAACATCACCTGGGTCTGACCGCCGATCAGGTCGGCCAGCGCCGGCCCGGCGCCCTTGTAGGGCACGTGCACCATGTTCACGCCGGCCATGCTGTTGAACAGTTCGCCGGCCAGGTGCGCGGCCAGGCCGACGCCGGACGATGCGTAGTTGAGCTGACCGGGCCGTCGCTTCGCCAGCGCGATCAGTTCCTTCACGCTCTTCACCGGCAGCGACGGATGCACCACCAGCACGTTCGGTTGCAGCGCGACCAGCGTCACCGGGATGAAGTCGCGGGCCGGGTCGTAGTTGAGCTTCGGGTAGAGCGCCGGGTTGGCGACCAGGATGGCGTTGTTCGCGAGCATCATGGTGTAGCCGTCCGGTGCGGCACGGGCGGCGACCTCGGCGCCGACGTTGCCGCCAGCGCCCGCGCGGTTCTCGACCACGACCGTCTGTCCCCAACCGTCGGACATCCGCTGCGCGAGCAGTCGGCCGGCGAAGTCGCTGGCACCGCCGGGCGGGAAGGCCAGGATCAGCCGCACAGGCTTGGACGGGAACTTCGGCTGGGCAGCAGCCTCGCCCGCGCCGACGACGCCGACGACGAGGCTGACCGCGCATGCGGCCACGAGCAGGCCCGCCGCCACTGACAAGTAACGCGGCAAGCAACGTGGCAAGTAATGCGAACAGGCGCCCGGCGAGGCGGCACGGTACGGCGAAACGTCACGCAACGATCGGTTCACTGGGTTCTCCTCCGCTGAGACGGGCGCCGGCGGTCGTTGCCGCGATTCGTGCGCACGCGTTCGATTAGTATAGACGCAGGACACCGCAGGAGGACTGCCCTTGAACGCTCCGCAAGACATCCCGCTGGCGCGCAACGTGAGCCGGCTCGGCCGGCTCGACCTGCCCGGTGCCGGACAGGTCCGGCTGGTCGGCACCACCGCCTACATCGGGCACATCCCGAACAAGGAGCGTCTGGGCACCAGCATCGTCGACGTTTCCGACCCGCGCGACCCCAAGGTGATCTCGCAGGTCTTCCTCGACGACGACGAGTCGCACAGCCACAAGGCGCGCGTGGTCGGCGACATCATGATCGTCAACCATGAGCGCAACATGACGCCGATCGGTCGCAAGGCCGACGAGCTGCCGGGTGCGCGCACCGCGTTGATGGCGGCACTTGGCCGCGAACCGACGCATGCCGAGCTGGCGGCGAAGATCGGCGTGTCCGAGGCAGACATCCCGGTGGTCGAGGCGGCGCAGAAGAAGGGCTACCACCTCGGCGGCTTCCGGGTGTACGACATCGCCGACAAGGCAAAGCCGCGCCAGCTGGTGCACCACCGCACCGGTGGCATCGGCGTGCACCGTTTCGACATGGACGCGAACTACGCATACATCTCGACCGAGATGGAGGGCTTCACCGGAAATATCCTGGTGAACTACAGCCTGGCCAACCCGGAACGCCCGGAGGAAGTCTCGCGCTGGTGGATGCCCGGGCAGCATGCGGCCGGCGGCGAGACGAAGACCTGGGCAGGCCGGCAGCACCGGCTGCACCATGCGCTGCGCTTCGACGACCTTCTATGGGCCGGTTGCTGGCACGGTGGCGTGCGCATCATCGATGTCGCCGACATCCGCAAGCCGACCACGGTGGCGTCCTACAACTACCACCCGCCGTTCCCGGAGCCGACGCATACCTTCATGCCGATCCCGGGGCTGCACGGCGGCCGGCGGATCGCGGTGGCAATCGACGAGGAAGACCACGCGCACAGCGCCGACGAGATGGCGCGCCGGCGCGGCCGCCCGCACGGCTGCCTGTGGGTGTTCGACGTCACCGACTTCGCCGACATCAAGCCGCTGTCGCTGTTCGAGGTGAGCGAACTCGATTCGCCCTGGAGCCGCGCCGCGCCCGGGCGCTTCGGCGCGCACCAGTTCCAGGAGCATGCAGTGGGCACGCTGGTGTTCTGCGCCTGGTTCGCCGGGGGGCTGCGCATCGTCGACGTGGCCGATCCGTTCGCGCCGCAGGAGGTCGGGCACTTCATCCCGCATCCGGCGCCGGGCAAGGCCGCGCCGCAGACCAACGACGTCGACGTGGACGAGCGCGGGCTGGTCTACATCGTCGACCGCTATCGCGGCTTCGACATCCTCGAGTTCGCGCCGCGCTGAAGGGCCGCTCAGATCGATGACTGAAGGCAACGATACCCGCAGCAGCGCCCGCGTGGCGCTGCCTCGCCCGGCAGCGGCACGGACCCCGCGTCGCATTGAAACCCGGCCAGCGCGCTGTCCGATGCGATCCAATGCGATCGACCGACTGGCTGGGGCGACTTGAACGAATGGCAGGCCACCCCATGGCTGGGCATCGCCGTCGCCGGCGGGGCCGGGCTGCTGATCGGGCTGGAGCGTGAACGGCGCAAGCAACAGCCCGGGCATGTCGCTTTCGCCGGCGTGCGTACCTTCACGATGGCGGCACTGGCCGGCGCGATAGCGCAGGCCCTCGCTCAACCATGGATGGTCGTGGCGGGTGCGCTGCTGCTCGGTGCGTTGATCACGGTCTCGTACATGCGTTCCTCGAGGATAGACAGCGGTGCGACGACGGAGCTCGCGCTGTTCGTGACCTACCTGATCGGCGTCGCCGCCATCGCACAGCCGATGCTGGCGGCAGGCGTGTCGGTCGCGGTGACGGCACTGCTTGCCTCGCGCACCCGCCTGCATGCCTTCGCGAACGAAGTGCTCAGCCCGGACGAACTGCGCGACGGACTGATCCTCGCCGCCTCCGCGCTGATCGTGCTCCCGCTCGTACCCTCGGTGCCACTGGACTGGCTGGGTGGGCTGAACCTGCGTCAGGTCTGGGGCGTCGTGGTGCTGCTGCTCGCCGTGCAGGCGGCAGGCCATGTCGCGCTGCGCATGCTCGGCCCACGGCACGGCCTGGCGGTGTCCGGGTTCGCCTCAGGCTTCATCACCAGCACCGGCACCATCGCAGCCTACGGACTGCGGGCGAGGCAGGCGCCGGAGCAACTGGACGCCTGCGCCGCTGGTGCACTGCTGTCGTGCCTGCCCACGTTCATCCAGCTCGGCATCCTGATCGTCGCGCTCCATCCACCCGCGCTGGGTCCGAGCATGCCCATGCTCGCCGCCGGACTGCTGGCGGTGATCGCGTCGAGCCTGCCCGGCCTGCTTCGCGGCGCGCCGGCGCCCGCGGAGCCGGTACCCCGACGCCGGGCATTCAGCCTGACGGCGACCGTCGGCTTCGCGCTCCTGCTGATCGGGGTGGCCACGGCTACGCGCTGGCTGGACGCTGCGGTGGGTGCCGAGGCTTCGCTCGCCGCGATCGCACTGGCCGGATTCGCCGACGTGCATGCGGCCTCGGCTTCGGCACTGTCGCTGGCCGCGTCGGACGAAGGGTCGGCCGGGCAGTTGCAGTTGATGCTGCTGCTGGCGATCTCGACCAATACGGCAAGCAAGGTGGTCGCGAGCTTCGCCGGCGGCGCGCGCTATGCATTGCGGGTGATCCCCGGACTGCTGCTGGCGGCGGGTGCGGCGTGGGCCGTGTCGATCGCGACCGGCCGCGTCTAGCAGGGGCGGGCCTGGCGACTCAGTTACCGCGCTGAATATCCAGCCCCGGCGCGCCGTGGTGCTCGCGCGACTGCGTCATCAGCGACCCGACGACCATGCCGACGATCGCGAAACCCAGCCCCACGAGTTGTGGTGGCCACAACCCTTCGGGCGCGACCACCTCCATCGTGAGCCAGGACAGCAGCCCGAGCACGATCGACAGCACCGCGCCGGCATTGGTCGCGCGCCGCCAGTACAGGCCGAACACCAGCGGCGTGAACGCAGCCACCAGCGTCACCTTGTAGGCGTTCTGCACCATCTCGTACATCGTGCTGCGCGAATTCAGCGCGAACAGCAGCGCACCCATCGCGAAGATGATCAGCACCAGGCGCACGGTCAGCAGCAGCTGGCGGTCGCCCATGTTTTTCACGAACGGCCGGATCACGTTCTCGGTGAAGATGGATGCCGGCGCGAGCAGCGCGCCCGAGGCGGTGGACAGGATGGCCGAGAGCAACGCACCGAAGAACATCGCCTGCGCCCAAAGCGGCGTCTGCGCGAGCACCGCATCGGGCAGGATACGCTGGATCTCGCGCGGATCGTCCGACGCAAAGAGTTGCACCATCGACGGGTCCATGGTCAGCGCGGCGTAGGCGATGAACATCGGCACGAACGCGAAGCAGAAGTACGCACCGGCGCCGATCAGCGAGGCACGCACCGCGGTGTCCTCGTCCTTTGCGGACGTGACCCGCTGGAACACGTCCTGCTGCGGGATCGAGCCGAGCGCGAGCGTGAGGAAGGCCGCGATGAACGGCAGCCACTCGGCAAGCCCGCCCTGCGGGAAGAAGCTGAACTTGTCCGCATCCATTGCTGCCTGCACCACGACCCCGGCGCCACCGGCCATGTCGGCCAGCAGCCAGGCGACGGCCAGCAGTCCGACCAGGATCACCACGGTCTGGAACAGGTCGGTCATCGCCACCGACCACATGCCGCCCCAGATCGTGTAACCGGCAACGATCACGGTACCGATGATGATGCCGGTCGACAGCGAGACCGCACCATCGGAGAGCACCATCAGCACCAGGCCGAGCGCAGTGAGCTGCGCCGACGTCCATCCGAGGTAGGACAGGCCGATCGCCATGCTGGTCACGACCTCGACCGGCTTGTTGTAGCGTTTGCGGTAGAAGTCGCCGATGGTGACCAGGTTCATCCGATAGAACGCGCGCGCGAAGAAGAACGCGACCACCAGCAGGCAGACCGAGGCGCCGAACGGGTCTGCCGGGATACCGTTCAGGCCATCGCGAGTGAAGGTTGCCGATACCGACAGCACGGTCTCGGCGCCGAACCAGGTCGCGAATACGGTGGCGACACTGATGTACAGCGGCAGGCTGCGTCCGGCGACCATGAAGTCCTTCGAGTTGTGCACGCGGCGTGCAGCGAACAGCCCGATGGCGATGGTGACCAGCAGATAAAGGATGACGATCGTGACAAGCATGGATTCCCCGTCAGGATGGATACTGCTGCGGACTGCAGAGGCAACCGGCGTGCCAGCGGCACGCCCTCACCAGGCCGAGACCACCTGCCAGGCGAACAATGCCACCAGGCTGGTCGCGATGATACCGAGCAGCAGCGTCTGTCGGCGCTGCTGGCGGATCAGCCGGCCCAGCTCGAGGGCGAGCGCGTCGTTTCGGCCGGGCTTGAGCGCCTGCGCGATCTGGCGTGGAATCTGCGGCAGCGACGTGGCCCAGGCCGGCGCTTCCTCCTGCAGCCCGCGCACGAACGCGCGCCAGCCGATCTGCTCGCTCATCCAGCGTTCGAGGTAGGGCTGGGCGGTCTTCCACAGATCGAGGTCGGGATCGAGTTCGCGCCCGAGGCCCTCGATGTTGAGCAGCGTCTTCTGCAGCAGCACCAGTTGCGGCTGGATCTCGACATTGAACCGGCGCGAGGTCTGGAAAAGCCGCAGCAGCACCTTGCCGAAGGAGATCTCCTTCAGCGGCTTGTCGAAGATCGGCTCGCATACCGCACGGATCGCGCTTTCGAACTCGTCGACCCGGGTGTCGGCCGGCACCCAGCCGGCCTCGAGGTGGGCCATGGCGACCCGCTTGTAGTCGCGGCGGAAGAAGGCGAGAAAGTTCTGCGCGAGGTAGTTCTTGTCTACGTCGGTAAGCGTGCCGACGATGCCGAAGTCGAGCGCGATGTATCGGCCATCGGGACCGACAAAGATGTTGCCCGGGTGCATGTCGCCGTGGAAAAACCCGTCGCGGAACACCTGCGCGAAGAAGATCTCGACGCCGGAACGCGCGAGCAGCGGGATGTCGATACCAGCCTCGCGGATCTCGTCGATGTGCGAGATCGGGATGCCGTACATGCGCTCCATCACCATCACTTCGGTGGCGCACCAGTCCCAGTAGACCTCCGGCACTACCAGCAGCGGCGAGTCGGTGAAGTTGCGGCGCAACTGGCTGGCGCTCGCCGCCTCGCGCATCAGGTCGAGTTCGTCGAGCAGATGCTTCTGGAATTCGCGCACCACCTCGCGCGGGCGCAGGCGCTTGCCGTCCGCCCACACCGCGTCGACCAGCCCGGCCGCGGCATCCATCAGGCCGAGGTCGTTCTCGATGATGCGGCCGATGCCCGGGCGCAGGACCTTCACCGCGGCCTCGCGGCCGTCGGGCAGGATCGCGAAGTGCACCTGCGCAACCGACGCGCTGGCCACCGGTACCGGGTCGAACGCCGCGAATACCTGGTCCACCGGCTTGCCGTAGACCCGCTCCAGCGTCTCGAACACCTGCGCACTGGGGAACGGCGGCACCTGGTCCTGCAGCTTCGCAAGTTCGTCCGCGATGTCCGGCGGGATCAGGTCGCGCCGGGTCGAAAGCATCTGGCCGAACTTCACGAAGATCGGGCCGAGCGCCTCCAGGGCCAGGCGCAGCCGTTCGCCGCGCGGTGCATCGCCGCGGTGGCCGCGCCGCTTCAGACGTAACAGGGGCCGCAGCGCGCGGAACCGCTCATGACCCAGCACGAAGCTGTCCAACCCGTAGCGGTAGGTGATCTGGAGGATCCGGAAGAGTCGCAGCAGCCGCATCATCGATCAGCAGGGACGCGCGGAGGGCGCCAGAGGGAGCTTCGGGCCGCGGAGTATAGCCCGTCGTCCGCAGGGGTCCGGGCGGCCCGCCTCATGTTGCGCGGGTGCGGCGCGCAGCCTCCAACCGCGCGATCCGGTTCTCCAGGCGATCGGCATCGTCGCGCAGGTGGTCGATCTCGTCCACGAAGGCCGATACGTCGTCCGGCCGGGCAAGGAGCGGCTGCTCTTCGGTCAGGAACTGTCGCGACGAGCGGGCAACCGACCGGGCGACAGCGCCCGGCAGGGCGGCAGCGGCCCGACCGGCGCGACCGATCCGGTGCGCGGCGATGTCGCCGACCAGCCTACCGAGATCGGCCTCGACATCCCAATGCAGGTTCGCGAAAAGGTATTCGAGGTCGGCGGCCAGCCCCACGTTGCCGGTCACCGTCACGCCACGGCGCGCCTGCGGGTCACGCGCGAGCAACCGCGGCAGCGTCGCCAGCGGCACGGCGATGGTGACCGCAGGGGCACGGCCGGCCGCGGGCTCCAGCAACCCGGTATCGGTCACCGCGACGTCGACCACGGACTGGCCGAGTTCCAGCCGGATCGCGTCCCCGGCGTGCAGCACCAGCCTCGCAGTGGCCCAGGACTGCGCGGCCAGCAGATGGTTCAGTGCGCCGATGATCACGGGTTCGCCAGGCAGGCGCATGTTGTTCGCGGGGGCATCGGGACGGGATGGGACAACCCGAAGCATGCCAGCAAAAGACAACGGGCGGATCGCTCCGCCCGTTGTCGCTGAATCGTTACCGCCGACGCGGCCAGACCACCGTTGTCGGTCAGGCTGTCGTCGCGTCCTGCTCGACCTGCTGGATACCGGCGATCAGCCAGCTGGCGTTCGAGTCCGACAGGTCTTTCTCGACATGCCAGATTTCGTCGACCGGCTCGGGATTCACGGCATTGTCTTCCCGCACCAGGCCGGTGAAGCGCACGCTGGCGATCATCTTGCCGCCTTCGGTCACGACCTGCATCACCTGCGCATCGATCGACACCACCTCGGTGCGCTGGGCGACGTCGCCGCGCTCCTGCGCCTGCATCGCCACCGCGGCGTAAACCTGCGGCGTCGTGTAATCGCGGATGTCGTTCAGGTCTTTCGAGTCGTTCGCGGCCTGCAGCCGGATGAACGTCATCTTGGCGTTGCGGACGAAGCCCTGCACGTCGAAGTCGGCCGGGATGCGGCCCTCGGCCACGGCCGGCGCGACCGGCATGCGCGGCGCGCCGCCGGACGGGGGAATATCCGCCGGCACCTGCTGGCCATTGCTCATCCGGTATGAGGCGGGAGCCTGGGAGCGGGAACGCATGAACCGGAATGCCATGAACGCAGCCAGAGCCAGCAGCGCGAACATGATGAAGTCGCCGCCGCTCAGGCCGTCGAACGCACCGCCGAAGAACATGGCGGCGAGCAGGCCACCAGCCATCAGGCCGGCGACCGGGCCGAGCCAGCCCGGCATCGACTTGCCAGCCGCACCCGCGGCAGCGCCCGCGGCTGCCGGCGCGGCGGCGGGGGTTCCAGGCGTCTGCTGCCCCTGGGCCTGTGCCGGCGCGCCCGGTTTCTGGGGCTGCACCGCGTCGCGCTTCATGCCGACATTGCTGCCGCCACCGAACCGGCGCTTCTGCGCCTCGGCGTCGAAACTGGCTGCCGTCAGGCTCAGCCCGACGGCGCCCGCCACCACCCAAGTCATCAGCTTGTTCATTGATTCTCCACGGAAAACGGTGCTTCGAAAGAGTCTGGATAGTACAGGTGCCAGACATCCGCAACCTGCCCTGCCGGCACCAACATCGCTTGGACAGGGTGTGGCAGGAAAGGTTCCCCTCGGAAAGCGTCTGCGCCCCCCGGCCTACAGGCGGTAGCCGCGATGCAGGGCGACCACCCCGGCGCTGAGGTTGAAGTACTCGACACGCTCGAACCCGGCATCGACCATCAGCTGCTTCAGGGTGTCCTGATCGGGATGTTTCGCGATCGATTCGGCCAGGTAACGGTAGCTCGCACTGTCGTTGGCGACCACCTTGCCCATCGCCGGCAGCAGTTTCATCGTGTACAGGCGATACAGTGGGTCCAGCGGTGACCAGACCTTCGAGAACTCGAGCACGAGCAGCCGCCCGCCAGGGCGCAGCACGCGGAACATCTCGGCCAGCGCACGATCCTTGTGGGTCATGTTGCGCAGGCCGAAGGCGACGCTGACGCAGTCGAACGTGCAGTCGGGGAACGGCAGCCGCTCGGCATCGCAGCGCACCACCTCGATCACCCGGCCTTCGTCCAGCATCCGGTCGCGGCCACGGGCGAGCATCGACGCGTTGATGTCGGTCAGCAACACGGTGCCCCCGGGCCCGACCCGCTCCTGGAAAGCGCGCGCGAGGTCGCCGGTACCACCGGCAATGTCCAGCACCTTCTGGCCGGGCCGGACGCCGCTCTGGTCGATGGTGAAACGCTTCCAGAGCCGGTGCATGCCGGCCGACATGAGGTCGTTCATCAGGTCGTAGCGGTCGGCGACCGAGTCGAACACGCCAGCCACGCGCCGTGCCTTCTCTTCCTCCGCCACCGATTCGAAGCCGAAATCGACCTTGCGAGTCATCGCATTCCTTTCGCCCTGTTGCCCGGACCGCTCTGCCCTGAAGCGCAGCGGGGCGGCCTCCGGCGCGCCCGCCTCAACGCTCCGGGTCGCGACTGCCCTTCGCCGCGTCGAGCCGCTGCAGGTAGCGCGCCCACATCGTGTCCTGATTCGAACCGTAATCGTAGAGCAAAGCCCACGAAAAGATGCCGGTATCGTGGCCGTCCGAAAACACCAGCTTCACCGCGTAGGTTCCCACCGGATCGATGTCGGTGATCGTCACGCTCCGTTTGCCCATCTGCAGCGTGCCCTCGCCAGGCCCGTGTCCGCGCACCTCGGCGGACGGCGAATGCACGCGCAGGAACTCGGTGGGCAGCGAAAAGCTGCGGCCGTCGGAAAAGGTGACCTCGAGCCGGTTCGACGCCTGGTGCAGCACCAGATCGCTCGGAACCGGCGCGGCCGCGGGTGCGGCCGGTACGGCGGCGGAAGGGGCGGACGAATCGTGCATCGGAGCGCCTGACCTGCTGCGGAGAAGAACGGGAGCGCATGATACGCGCACGGGCGGCCAGCGCCGCACCGTCACCGCACCGTCACACTGCCTTCATACAATCCGGTGGCTGAACAACGGCTGGTCAATCCCGACCGCCGTACCTTGCAGGAGTATCGATGCCCGCCACGATACTGGTCGTCGAAGACGAACCCGCCATCCAGGAACTGATCGCCTACAACCTCCGCCAGGCCGGCCACGAGCCGATGCGCGCGGACTCGGCCGAGCAGGCGCTGAACCTGGTGCGCGACTCCCTGCCCGACCTCGTGCTGCTCGACTGGATGCTGCCCGGACAATCCGGTATCGCGTTCGCGAAACGCATGAAGGCCGACCGGCGCACCCGTGAAGTACCGATCATCATGCTCACGGCCCGCGCGGAAGAGCATGACAAGCTGCTCGGGCTGGAAACGGGCGCCGACGACTACATCACAAAGCCGTTCTCGCCGCGCGAGCTCAACGCCCGGATCAAGGCAGTGCTGCGGCGGCGCGCGCCCGAGGCGACCGACGACCGCGTCGAGATCGGCGGCCTGCAGATCGATCCGGCCAGCCACCGAGTGACCGCAGGCGACTTGCCCGTGGCGCTCGGCCCGACGGAATTCCGGCTGCTGCACTACCTGATGACCCACGCCGAGCGGGTCCACTCGCGCGTCCAGCTGCTCGACCAGGTCTGGGGCGACCACGTGTTCGTCGAGGAGCGTACCGTCGACGTCCACATCCGGCGGCTGCGCAAAGCGTTGGAGCCAACCGGGCACGACCATCTCGTGCAGACGGTGCGTGGCAGCGGCTACCGGCTGTCGGCGTCGCCATAAGCGCATCCGCACGACGATGCGCGGCGCAACGTAGAATCCGGCATGCCCCGCAAGGGATGCAATCGAGGAAGGAGGCCGGGTGCGCGGATACTGGCGAGGAGCCGCAGGATGGCTCGCCCTCTGGCTGGTGCTCACAGTCATCGCCGCGGGCGCCTTCGGCACGGTGACGGCACTGGCCGGCCTCGCGGCATGGCTTCTGCTGCTCCATGTCCGCCAGCTCTGGCACGTCGATGCGCTGCTGCGCTGGCTCGACCAGCCGCCGGGCACGCCAGTGCCGCACGGCTCCGGCATCTGGGCGGAGGTGTTTTCCTACCTGGCACGGCTGGTCCGCCGGCAACGGCAGAACGAAGCCGACCTGCGCAGCGCACTCGAACGGTTCCAGAGCGCGACCGCAGCGATGAACGAGGCGGTGATCATCCTCGATGAGCTCGACCGGATCGAATGGTGCAACCCGAGCGCGGAGCATTATTTCGAAATCGACGCCCGGCGCGATCTCGGCCGCCAGCTCACCTACATCGTGCGCCAGCCGCAGTTCGTCGAGTACCTCGATGAGCAGAACTTCGCCGAACCGTTCGTGCTGCGCGGCGCCCGCGGTGGGGAGACCACGCTGACGGTGCAACTCGTGCCCTACGGCAACCAGCAGAAGCTCGTGATCAGCCGCGACATCACGCGCTGGGAGCGCCTGGAGGCGATGCGGCGCGACCTGGTCGCCAACGTATCGCACGAACTGCGCACGCCGATCACCGTGCTCGCCGGCTATCTCGAAACGCTGAACGACCAGGAAGCACCCGACCCGGAGTTCCAGAGGCGCGCGATGGAACTGATGACGCAGCAGACCAGCCGCATGCAGAACCTGGTCGAGGACCTGCTGACGCTGTCGCGCCTGGAGAATGCCCGCGGCCCGTCTGCGGAACAGCCGGTCGACGTTCCCAGGATGGTCCAGGGGCTGCACCAGGAGGCGGTCGCCCTGTCCGCAGGCCGCCACCAGATAGGAGTCGATATCGATGCCGGGCTCTGGCTCACCGGCGCCGAGGGTGAACTGCGCAGCGCCTTTCTCAACCTGGTGACCAACGCGATCCGCTACACGCCAGCCAAGGGGCAGATCACGATCCGCTGGCGGCCGACGCAGGATGGCGGCGGCGCGTTTTCGGTCACCGACACCGGCATTGGCATCGCGCCGGAGCACATCCCGCGCCTGACCGAGCGCTTCTACCGCGTCGACCGCAGCCGGTCGCGCGAGACGGGCGGCACAGGCCTCGGTCTGGCGATCGTGAAGTATGCGTTGTCGCACCACCAGGCGCGGCTGGAGATCGACAGCGAGCCCGAGCAGGGCAGCACTTTCAGCGCGATCTTCCCCGCGCGCCGGACCTCCCCGGCACCGGTAGCGGCTGCAGCGACCGCCTAGCCGGTCCGTCCCTGCAGTTCCCGCACCATCGCCGCCGCGACAGCCTGCTCGTAGTCCACGATCGGCATCGGCAGCGCGACCGGAATGCCACCGCGGCGCGCAGCCCAGACCGGATCGGGGAAGTGAGGATCGCCGCGGAAACGCGGGATCACATGCCAGTGCAGGTGCGGCGTCATGTTGCCCAGGCTCGCCAGGTTCACCTTGTCCGGGCGCAGCAGGGCGATCAGCGCGCGTTCGGTGGCCAACACCGCATCGAGCAGGCAAGAACGCTGCGCTGCATCGAGGTCGCTCATCTCGCGCACATGCCCCTGCCAGATCACGCGCAGGAAGCCGGGGTAGTCAGGGTCGTCGACGCGCACCACGCGCAGGTGTTCGTTCGACCACAGCACGACACCGCCGGGCGTCGAGCAGAGTTCACAAGCACTGGCATCGGACATGCAGGCTTCCCGGGTGGTTCACGACGGCGCAATGATCGCAGAACCCGCGCCGCGAAAGAGCCCGGTCCCGCCGAAATGCAGACCTGGCCGGGGCCGTACGGTCCGGCCAGCCAGGGTTCTCATCTGCGCCTGGGCGGAGGGAGGTCGGTACAGGTGCCCTCGGCGGCTTCGGCGGCAAGGCCGATCGACTCGCCGAGCGTCGGGTGCGGGTGGATGGTCTTGCCAATGTCGACCGAATCGCAGCCCATCTCGATAGCCAGTGCCACCTCGCCGATCAGGTCGCCGGCATGCGTGCCGACGATGCCGCCGCCGACGATGCGATGGGTCGACGCATCGAACAGCAGCTTGGTGAAGCCTTCATCGCGGCCATTGGCGATCGCCCGCCCGGAAGCCGCCCACGGAAACAGACCCTTCTCTACCGCGATGCCCTGCCTCTTCGCATCGTCTTCGGTCAGGCCGACCCACGCCACCTCCGGATCGGTGTAGGCCACTGCCGGGATCACGCGCGCATCGAAGAAGCTCTTTTCGCCGGCGGCAGCCTCGGCCGCGACGTGGCCTTCGTGCACCGCCTTGTGCGCAAGCATCGGCTGGCCGACCACGTCGCCGATCGCGAAGATGTTCGCTGCGCTGGTACGCATCTGCCGGTCGACCGGGATGAACCCGCGCGCATCGACGTCGACCCCAGCCCGCTCGGCTGCGATCTTCCTGCCGTTCGGCGCCCGGCCGACCGAACTCAGAATCATGTCGTAGCGCTGCGGGCCAGCCGGCGCTGCGGCGCCTTCGAACGTGGCGTACAGGCCGTCCGGCCTGGCTTCGACACCGACCGTCTTCGTGCCGAGCATCACCCTGTCGAAGCGCTTTTCGTTCATCTTCTGCCAGACGCGGACGAGGTCGCGATCGGCGCCGAGCATCAGCGAATCCATCATCTCGACGACATCGAGGCGTGCACCGAGCGCCGAGTAGACCGTGCCCATCTCGAGGCCGATGATGCCGCCGCCGATCACCAGCATCTTCGCCGGGATCGAGCGCAGTTCGAGCGCACCGGTCGAGTCGACGATGCGCGGATCGTCGGGCAGGAACGGCAGCTTCACCGGCTGGCTGCCGACTGCGATGATCGCGCTGGCGAACCTGACCACCTTGCGCGCATCGCCGGGCGTGTCATCGCTGCCGGTAGTCTCGACCACCTCGACATGGTTCGCGTCGAGGAACGTGCCCAGCCCGCGCACGACCGTCACCTGCCGTGCCTTCGCCATCATCGACAGCCCGCCGGTGAGCTTGCCGACCACGTTCGACTTGTGCGCGCGCAACCGGTCGATGTCGATCTTCGGCGCATCGAAGGTGATGCCGATCTCGCCGAAGTGCTTCACTTCGTCCATCACGGCCGCGACATGCAGCAGGGCCTTGGACGGAATGCAGCCGACGTTCAGGCAGACTCCGCCCAGGGTCGGGTAGCGTTCCACCAGCACCACCCGCTTGCCGAGGTCGGCCGCGCGGAAGGCCGCCGAGTAGCCGCCGGGGCCACCGCCGAGCACCAGTACGTCGCAATCGAGGTCGGCCTTGCCGCCAAACGCCGACGCCGACGCCGACGGTGGCGCTGGCGCTGGCGCCGGGGCCGAGGCAGGGGCTGCGGCGGGCGCCATGGCGGCTGCCGCAGCCTTGGCGGCCCCGGCTGGTGCCTGCGTCTCGAGCAGCAGGATCAGGCTGCCCTCGGACACCTTGTCGCCCACCTTGACCGCGATCTCCTTCACCACGCCTGCGGCAGGCGAGGGCACGTCCATCGTCGCCTTGTCGGACTCCAACGAGACCAGCGGGTCTTCCGGCCCGACCGTGTCGCCCGGCTTGACCAGGATGTCGATGATCGGAAGGTCCTTGAAGTCGCCGATATCGGGGACTTTCACTTCGACTGCTGGGGGCATCGCGCGTTCGCCTGTGTTCGCTTTATTCGCTGTGTTCGCCGTATTCGACCTGCTGCGAGCTTACCGCGATCTGCCGCCCGGGACAGGCGCACCCCGCCGGCGGGCAGCGCGCAGCCGCCGCCCATGTGCTTCGCCGACCGGTATCCTGTTCCCCGGTCTCCCATTCTCCCTGCCCTGCCGATGCCAGACGCCGCTTCGCACGACCGGTCGCCCGGAAGCTCGCCCCCGCCAGCCGCCATCGCGGGACGCGCCGTACGCTGGCTGCGCCAGGCCTGGGGCGTGCTGCGATCGCTGTGGATCTACCGTATCCGCGACCGCTACCGGCATCGCGGCATGGATTCGCTGTACCGGCAGTTCCTCGCGCCGGGCGACATCGCTTTCGACATCGGCAGTCATGTCGGCGACCGGATTGCCTGTTTCCGCCGGCTCGGCTGCCGCGTCGTGGCGGTCGAGCCCCAGCCGATGCTGGCGCGCGTGCTGCGCGCACTGCACGGACGCGACGCCGCGGTCGTGCTGGTCGATGCCGCGATCGGTGCCGCCGAAGGCAGCCTGGAACTCCACCTGAACCTGTCCAACCCTACCGTGGCCACGGGTTCGCAGGCGTTCATCGCCGCAGCGGACGGGGCACCGCGATGGGAAGGCCAGCGCTGGACGGAGACGGTGACCGTGCCGGTGACCACGCTCGATGCGCTGATCGCGCGCCACGGGCTGCCGACGTTCGTGAAGATCGATGTCGAAGGCCTGGAACTCGACGTGCTGCAGGGCCTGCACTCGGCGGTGCCGGCCCTCTCGTTCGAATTCACGACGATCCAGCCCGCGATCGCCCTGTCGTGCATCGAGCGCTGCGCGCGGATCGGCAGCTATCGCTTCAACGCCGCCCTGGGCGAGAGCCAGACGCTGGTGCACCCGTCATGGCTCGATGGGGAAGCGATGGCCGACTGGCTGCGTGCGCTGCCGGCCGATGCGAACTCCGGCGATGTCTACGCCCGGCTGGACGCACGCTGACCAGGGCGCAGCGCTAGGTGCGAACCTGCCCGTCACCGATGACCACCCACTTCTGGTTGGTGAGCCCCTCGAGGCCGACTGGTCCGCGTGCATGCAGGCGGTCGGTCGAGATGCCGATCTCGGCACCGAGCCCGTATTCGAAGCCGTCGGCGAACCGGGTCGAGGCATTGACCATCACCGAACTGGAATCGACCTCGCGCAGGAACCGCCGCGCGCGCGACAGGTCTTCGGTGACGATGGCGTCGGTGTGCTGCGAGCCGTAGCGCGCGATGTGCTCGATCGCCTGGTCGAGGCCGTCGACGATACGCACGGCCAGGATCGCGTCGAGGTACTCGGCATACCAGTCGGCCTCGGTAGCCTCGCGCATGCCGGGGATCAGCGCACGCGCCGCCTCGTCGCCGCGCAGCTCGATGCCCTTCTCCCGATAGACCGCCGCCAGCCGAGGCAGCACTGCGGCCGCGACCGGCCGGTCGACCAGCAGCGTCTCCATCGTGTTGCAGGTCGACAGCCGCTGGGTCTTCGCGTTGTCGGCGATGCGCACCGCCTTGTCGAGGTCGGCCGCAGCATCGATGTATACATGGCAGACGCCATCGAGGTGCTTGATCACCGGTACCCGCGCTTCGGCCGAGATGCGCTCGATCAGGCCCTTGCCACCGCGCGGCACGATGACGTCGATGTACTCGGGCATCGTGATCATCCGCCCGACTGCGGCACGGTCGGTGGTCGACAGCACCTGCACCACATCCTCCGGCAGGCCCGCCTCGCGCAGGCCCTCGTGTACGCACGCGGCGATCGCCTGGTTCGAATGCACCGCTTCCGAGCCGCCGCGCAGCACCGTCGCGTTGCCCGACTTCAGGCACAGCGAGGCAGCCTCGACCGTCACGTTCGGGCGCGATTCGTAGATGATGCCCACCACGCCGAGCGGCACCCGCATATGGCCGACCTGTATACCCGACGGGCGGAAGCGCAAGCCGGTGATCTCGCCGACCGGATCGGGCAATGCGGCGACTTCGGCCAGGCCCTGCGCCATCGTCGCGATCGTCTTCGACGACAGGGTGAGCCGGTCGACCATCGGTGCATCGAGTCCGGCGGCACGCGCGGCGTCCACATCGCGTGCATTGGCCGCGAGCAATGCGCCAGCGCCGCGGGTCAGCGCCCCGGCGGCGGCCAGCAGCGCCCGGTTCTTGGTGGCGGTGTCGGCCCGCGCGATCGCGCGTGCGGCTGCGCGTGCGGCCTTGCCGACCGAAACCATGTAGCTATCGACATCCATGACGTTGACCCGTGCAGGGGCGCAGCAGGGGTGCGCCGTGGTGTTGCAAGGGACTGAAGTCTATCCGGTTTCAGGCCTTGACCGTTCCTGACCGTCCCCGCCCCCGACCGGTCAGCCGGGACGAGCAGCCGGCCGCCGCGGCGTGTTCGACAACCCGAGGCACAACGCGGTGATGAGCTGCCAAGGGTCGCGCGTACCCAGGCCCTTCGATGCGCGATCGATCTCGCCCACCGCGCGCAGGGCACGGCGCGCACGGCGCGCATCGATCCGGCCGGCGGCACGGCCGATCGAATCGCTTCGCGGGCCGAACACGCCGGCCTCGCGCAGCGCGGCAGCCTTCTGGCGCCCGGCGTCCAGCGCATCGTGGACGCCGACCAGCGCGCGCAGTTCGTGCGCGAGCGTCCAGGTGACCAGCGGCAGTGGCGAGCCCTCCGCGCGCAGGCCGTCGATCATGCGCACCAGCTGCGTCCGATCGCCGTCGAGCATCGCCGCGCCGAGCGCGCGCAGGTCGAAGCGGCTGACGTCGAGCACGGAACTGCTGACCTGCTCGAACGACAGTTCGCCCGGCTCGAACGACAGTGCGAGCTTCTCGACCTCCTGGTTCGCGGCCGACAGGTTGCCTTCCACCCGGTCGGCAAGGAACGCGAGGGTGTCGGGTGCGGCGCGCTGGCCGTTCTTCGCGAGCCGCGTCTCTATCCAGCCGACCAGCCGGTCGCGCGGGAACGGGTCAGCCATCACCAGCACGCCGGCCGCCTCCAGAGCCTTGAGCCACGCGGCCTTCATGCCGGACCAGTCGAGTGCGGGCAGGCTCACCAGCGTGACCGTGTCGGGCGGCAGCCGTTTAGCGTAATCGGCGAGCGCCTGCCCACCCTCGCGCCCGGGCTTGCCGGTCGGGACGCGTACCTCGACCAGTCGCCGCGACGCGAACAGCGACAGCGAGTCGCCGGCCGCGCGCAGCGCTTCCCAGCGGAAGCCGGACTCGCTGGTGAGCACCGTGCGTTCGCCGTACCCCTCCTCACGGGCCCGTGCCCGCAACGCAGCCAGCGCCTCGTGGCCTAGCAACGGCTCGTTGGCCACCACCGTGTACAACGGCCCCAGTGGCCGCCGGAGCGCGGCGGCAAGGTCATCGGCACCGATGCGCACGTGGTATGGCCCGGCGGTCAGGAAGCGGCGAGGCGCGCGGTCGACAACCGGCGAATCAGCTGCTGCACGGCATCGCTCTGCATGTCGCGCACCAGCAGGATCTCTTCCTGTTCCTTCGCGAGCACCTGCGCGTCGTTGTAGGTGATATCCCGGCGCACCACGACCTCTCCCGGAGGGATGAACTCACGCCCCTTGCCGTCGTGCAGGCGATAGGACACCCGGTAGATCAGCTGGAATTCGCGCACCCGCCCCGCGCCCGACAGCGACAGGATGCGCCGCTCCTGGGCGACACCGGTGATCTGCAAGGTCGCCTGTGCGAGCTTGGCGTCGTCGACGATACGGACGCTTTGGTTGGCCAGGATGTTGCGCTTGAGTTCCACCGAGATTGCCGTGTTCTCGGCGCCCTGCAGGAACAGCGTCTCGAACGGAATGTTCGCGGACCCGCGCAGCGCGAACCCGCAGCCGGCCGCGGCCACAGCAAGCGCTACCGCCCCGGCGCGCTGGAGCAGGATACGTCTGGACAATGGAACGCTCATCACCGCCTCCGGCCTCAAGTCTCTACTGTAGCGCGAACCTGATGCCTGCGCGCTCACGCGACGATGTTGACGAGGCGCCCGGGCACGACCACCACGCGTTTCGCTGCCTTGCCGTCCATCGCGCGCACGGCCGCCTCGCTGGCGAGCGCGAGCTGCTCGATCGCCGCCTTGTCCGCCGAAGCGGGCACCCGCACGCTGCCGCGCAGCTTGCCGTTGACCTGCAGCACCAGTTCGATCTCGTCCTGCACCAGCGCGGACTCGACCGGCTCCGGCCAGGGCGCATCGAGCACCGCCTGGCCGGCTTCGAGCGCGAGGCCCAGTTCGGTCCACAGGCCATGGGCGAGATGCGGGGTAATCGGTGACAGCAGCCGCACCAGGATCGACAGCGCCTCCTCGACGACCTCGGCGACCATGCCGGGCGCCAGTCCGCCGCCGGCCGGAACCTTCTCGATCGCATTGAGCATCTTCATCGCGGCCGATGCGACGGTATTGAACTGGAACTTGCCGAAATCGAAGTTGGCCTGCTTCAGCACGAGGTGAACCTCGCGCCGCAGAGCGGCGAGTTCCGGCGGCAGCGCCCCGGCACCGAGCGTGCGCACCGACGGCAGGTGCGGCTTCATCTCGGTTGCGAAACGATGGCCGAATACCCAAACCCGGCGCAGGAACCGGTAAGCCCCCTCGACGCTGGAATCGCTCCACTCCAGCGTCTGCTCGGGCGGGCTGGCGAACATCATGTAGAAGCGCGCGGTATCCGCGCCGTAGGCCTCGATCAGCGACTGCGGATCGACACCGTTGCGCTTGGACTTGGACATCGTGCCGATGCCGTCGTAGTTCACCGGCTGGCCGTCAGCGACCGACTTCGCGCCGATGACCTTGCCCGCGGCATCGAGCGCGAGCTCGACCTCGTCCGGCGCGAAGTACTGGATGCCGCCCTTGTCGGTACGCCGGGTGAAGATGTGGTTGAGCACCATGCCCTGGGTGAGCAGGTTGGCGAACGGCTCGTCGTACGACACCAGCCCGAGGTCACGCATCACCTTCGTCCAGAAACGCGAATAGAGCAGGTGCAGGATCGCATGCTCGATGCCGCCGATGTACTGGTCGACCGGCATCCAGTAAGCGGCGCGCTCGTCGACCATCGTCGAGGCGCCCGGGCTGGCGAAACGCGCGTAGTACCAGGACGAGTCGACGAAGGTATCCATGGTGTCGGTCTCGCGCTTCGCGGCAGCCCCGCACTTCGGGCAGTTGCAGTCGACGAAGTCGGACCGTCTTGCCAGCGGGTTCCCGCTGCCGTCTGGCACACAATCTTCCGGCAGCACTACTGGCAACTGGTCGTCGGGCACCGGCACGTCGCCGCAGGCCGGGCAGTGGATGATCGGGATCGGGCACCCCCAGTAGCGCTGGCGCGACACGCCCCAGTCACGCAGCCGCCACTGCACCTGCTTGTCGCCCAGGCCTTTCGCCTTCAGGTCGGCGGCGATCGCGTCCACCGCCTGCAGGTAACCGAGGCCGTCATAACGCCCGGAGTTCACGCAACTGCCCTTTTCCTTGTCGGCGTACCACTCCTGCCAGGCATCGAGCGAGAAGTCCTTTCCCGCCACCGATACCACCTGCCGGATGTCGATGCCGTACTTCTTGGCGAATGCGAAGTCGCGCTCGTCGTGGGCCGGCACGCCCATCACCGCGCCGTCGCCGTAGGTCATCAGCACGTAGTTGCCGACCCAGACCTCGACCCGCGCGCCGGTCAGCGGATGGGTGACGAACAGCCCGGTGGGCATGCCCTTCTTCTCCATCGTCGCCATGTCGGCCTCCATCACCGACCCGTGCCGGCACTCGTCGATGAACGCGGCGAGCGCCGGATTGTCGCGCGCGGCGCGTGCGGCGAGCGGGTGTTCGGCCGCGACCGCGCAGAAGGTCACGCCCATGATCGTGTCGGCACGGGTGGTGTAGACCCAGAGCTGCCCCGCCTTGGCGTCGAGTTCATACGGGAAGGCGAATCGCACGCCGTGGCTCTTGCCGATCCAGTTCGCCTGCATCGTGCGCACACGCTCGGGCCAGCCGGACAGGGTGTCGAGCGCCGACAAAAGCTCGTCCGCATACTGCGTGATGCCGAAATAGTAGCCGGGGATCTCGCGCTTCTCGACCACGGCACCGGTGCGCCAGCCGCGCCCGTCGATCACCTGTTCGTTCGCGAGCACCGTCTGGTCGACCGGGTCCCAGTTCACCACCTGAGTCTTCTTGTACGCGATGCCCTTCTCGAGCATGCGCAGGAACAGCCACTGGTTCCAGCGGTAGTAGTCCGGCTGGCAGGTGGCGAGCTCGCGCGACCAGTCGATCGCCAGACCGAGCGACTGCAGCTGCCGCTTCATGTAGGAAATGTTGTCGTAGGTCCACTTCGCCGGCGGCACCTGGTTCTGCATCGCTGCGTTCTCGGCCGGCAGGCCGAACGCATCCCAGCCCATCGGCTGCATCACGTTGTGGCCGCGCATCCGGTGGTAGCGGGTGAGCACGTCACCGATCGTGTAGTTGCGCACATGCCCCATGTGCAGCTTGCCCGAAGGGTAGGGGAACATGGACAGGCAGTAGTACTTCGGCCGGCCTTTCGCCTCGGCACCCTCGCGGGCAAGGAACGACCGGTGTTCAGTCCACCAGGCCTGCGCGGCCTGTTCCACGGCTGAGGGTTGGTACTGAGGTTGCATGCGGGCGCTCTTGCCGAAGGGAGATGAGGCGGCGGATTATAGCGGGCCGGGGCGTGCATCCCGCCCGAGCCCACCCTGCCGGCGGCCGCAGGCGGCGCGTGCGCGCGGAGCGCCCCGGTGCGGTACGGGCGCGGTACGGCGCCGCGCAGGCGCGGGGAAAAATAAATCCCCGCCAGGCACCGGGGGCTCGGCTTTGGGGACCCTTATAATCGTGGCCTGCCATGCAAAGCCGACTGCTAGAAAACCTGAACCCGGAGCAACTCGCTGCGGTTACGCTGCCGCGCGAGTCCGCGATGATCCTCGCCGGGGCCGGCAGCGGCAAGACGCGGGTGCTCACCACGCGTATCGCCTGGCTGATCGAGACGCGGCAGGTCAATCCGCTCGGTCTGCTGGCGGTGACCTTCACCAACAAGGCCGCACGCGAGATGCTGACCCGCATCTCCGCGATGCTGCCGATCAACACCCGCGGCATGTGGGTGGGCACCTTCCACGGGCTTGCCAACCGCATGCTGCGCGCCCACCACCGCGACGCCGGGCTGCCGCAGACCTTCCAGATCATGGATACCGCCGACCAGGTGGCGATGGTCAAGCGGATGATGAAGGCCAACGGCATCGACGAAGAGCGCTTCAAGCCGCGCGACACTGCATGGTTCATCAGCGCGCAGAAGGATGCCGGGTTGCGGCCCGGGTCGGTCGAGGCGTTCGACGACCATACGCGACAGCTGGTCGAGATCTACGCGATGTACGAGGCGCAGTGCCAGCGCGAGGGCGTGACCGACTTCGCCGAGCTGATCCTGCGCAGCTACGAGCTGCTGGCCAGGAACGAGGCAATCCGCGAACACTACCGCGCGCGCTTCGCGCACATCCTGGTCGACGAGTTCCAGGATACCAACCGCTTGCAGTTCGACTGGCTGAAGCTGATCGCCGGTGCGCAGAACGCGGTGTTCGCGGTTGGCGATGATGACCAGTCGGTGTACAGCTTCCGCGGCGCCAAGGTTGCGAACATGCGCGACTTCGAGCGCGAGTTCAATGCCGGCACGATCATCAAGCTCGAGCAGAACTACCGCTCCCACGGCAACATCCTGGAAGCGGCCAACGTGCTCATCGGGCACAACCAGCAGCGGCTGGGCAAGAACCTGTGGACCTCCGAGTCGCAGGGAGAGCCGATCCGGCTGTTCGAGGCGCAGACCGACTTCGAGGAAGCGCAGTTCATCGTCGAGCAGGTGCGCGACCTGAAGGCGACCGGCGTGCCGCTGGTCGAGGTGGCGCTGCTCTACCGTTCGAACGCGCAGTCCCGGGTGCTCGAACACGCGCTGTTCTCGGCCGGCCTGCCCTACCGGGTATACGGCGGCCTGCGCTTCTTCGAGCGCCAGGAGATCAAGCATGCGCTCGCCTACCTTCGGCTGGTCGCAAACCCGGACGACGACGCGGCGCTGCTGCGGGTGATCAACTTCCCGACGCGCGGTATCGGCGCGCGCTCGATCGAGCAGCTGCAGGACGCGGCCCGTGCCGGCGGCACCAGCCTGTGGCAGGCGGCGTGCTCGCGCGGCGGCTCGAGGGGCGGTTCGCCGGATGCGCCCAGGAAGGGCGTCGAGGGCTTCGTGCTGCTGATCGATCGGCTGCGCAATGAATGCGCCGGCATCACCCTGCCCGAGATGATCGAAGCGGTGATCGAACGCTCCGGGCTGCGCACCCATTACGAAACCGAGCGCGAAGGCGCCGACCGCATCGCCAACCTCGACGAACTGGTCAATGCGGCCGCGCAGTTCTCGGACGACCCGATGCGCATGCTCGAGATGGAAGCGGATGCCGATTCCTTCGCCTCGCAGGGACCGACCGCACTGGCCGCCGCGCGGCAGGCTGGCGCGACGCTGGACCCGCACGCGGCCGAGGCGGAGGCGGACGCGGCGATGCTGGCCGCGGGCTTCGAGGACATGCCGGGCCTGCCGCCGGGCGATGCGAGCGCCGACATCGCTGCCACCGCTGGCACTGCACTCGCGCCCGCCGAGCCCGCCGACCAGCTGCTGATCCAGTTCCTGTCCCATGCATCGCTGGAAGCCGGCGACAACCAGGCCAACGCCGGGGACGATGCGCTGCAGCTGATGACGGTGCACGCCGCCAAGGGCCTGGAGTTCCACACGGTCTTCGCCAGCGGCCTCGAAGAGGGCCTGTTCCCGCACGAGAACAGCCTGAACGATGCCGGCGGCGTAGAAGAAGAGCGCCGGCTCATGTATGTCGCGGTCACGCGCGCGCGCCGGCGGCTCTACCTGACCTTCGCCCAGAGCCGCATGCTCCACGGCCAGACCCGCTACAACGTCGCCTCGCGCTTCCTGCGTGAGACACCGGTCAAGCTGCTGAAGCGCCTGTCGCCGACCTACGAGCGCGGCGGCGGCTCGACCAGCTTCGACCGGCCGCGCACGCCGTCCAGCTACGCGCCGGTACAGGTCCAGCAGGCACCGAAGATCGAGGCGGCGGGCATGCCGTTCCGGATCGGCCAGAACGTGCGCCATGCGAAGTTCGGCGGCGGCGTGATCATCGATGCGGAAGGACGCGGGTCGGATGCCCGCGTGCAGGTCAACTTCGGCCGCGAAGGCGTGAAGTGGCTTGCGCTGGCCTACGCGAAGCTCGATCCGGCCTGAGGATCGATACGCCGGAGCGACATCACCCCGCCTCGGGCTCCTCGGCGGGCGCGACGTCGTCGTGCGGCTCGAACACGTCGACATATGACGTGTAGAACGCGATGAACCCGACCGGCGCGATCACGGATACCACCATCCCCAGGAAGATCATTGCCAGTATCGGCCCGATACCGGGAACCAGAACCAGCACGCTGACGACGAGACGCACCAGGATCATCACCAGCAGCAGGGAGGCGAAGCACATCATGAAGGCGCGCCAGTTGCGCAGCGCGGCGCCCAGGCTTGCCAGCAGCGACGGCAAGGCCTTCTGGCCGTGGAAGAAAACGAGCAGCGGTGCGAACCAAGTCGCAAGCAGCAGCGGCACCAGAAGCGAAAGACCGACCAGGCCGGCGAGCGCCATCGCCCCACTCACCGTGCCTGGTGCGCCGGGCGCCGGGGCCGAAGTCGGCCCGCCCCCAGGCCCCATCCCGGCCGCCATCTCCTGCGCCACCTGCGCGCCGCCGATCGCCATCATCAAGCCAACGATCATCAGCTGGCCGATCAGGTAGATGCCGCCGATCGCCACGAGGTCGCCGATCGACGATCGGAAGCCGCCGAAGAAATGCGCCGGCACGACCGGCTCACCACGGTCGGCCGCCTGCGCGGCCAGCGCAATGCCGACGCTGAACACCGGGAACACCAGGCCGAATATCAGCGGACCGATCACCTTCAGCTGACTGGTGAGTACCATCGCGGCCAGCAGCGCCAGCAGGAAAAGTACCCAGGCGCCGGGATTGCGCCGGAACAGCGCATAGGCGTTGACCAGCCATTGCGCGCCCCTGAGCGCGCGCAGCACGCGCGGTACCGGCATCGGTGAAACCATACCAGGGTCGTCGGCAGCCATCGGCGGCTCAGGCGTCCGGGAGCGCGCTGCGCCCCGGCGATGCGACATGCCAGGCCAGCAGGTCGCGGAAATGGGCCGGATCGTGTGCGTGCACCAGCTCGCCCGGCCGCGGCAGATGGAAATCGAACAGTCGGGACACCCAGAATCGGAGTGCGCCGGCACGAAGCATGGCCGGCCAGGCGAGGCGTTCGGTGTCGCCAAAAGGACGCACAGCGGCATACCCGTGGAGCAGCGCAGCGGCCGCGCGCGCATCGATGCCCGCGGACGGATCGTCGTAGTCGGCCCGGCACCAGTCGTTCACCGCGACCGCGACATCGAACAGCAGCACGTCCGTGCAGGCGAAGTAGAAATCGATGATGCCGCCCACCTCGGTAGTGTCGTCCTCGAACAGCACGTTGTCGCGAAACAGGTCGGCATGGATCGGCCCGCGCGGCAGGCGGTCGAAGCGATGGCTCGCCTGGAAGGCGATCTCGTCCTCGAGCATGCGCCAATGGTCAGGCGGCAGGAAGCCCGCCAGCCTCGGGGCCGTTGCGCTCCACCATCGCGGGCCGCGCGGATTGGGCATCGTGCGCGGATAGTCGACGCCGGCGGCGTGCATCGTGCCGAGCATCCGCCCGAGGGCGTGGCAATGCTGCTCAGACGGCACGGCGACCGAGCGACCGGAAAGCCGGGCGACGATGGCGGCCGGCTTTCCGTTGAGTTCGCCGAGCCACCGGCCATCGACATCGGGCATCGGCCGGGGCGTCGGGACGCCGCGGTCAGCCAGGTGAGCCATGAGGCCGAGGTAGAACGGCAGTTCGGCCGCAGTGAGCTTCTCGAACAGCGTCAGCACGTAGCAGCCGCCGGTCGTGCGCGCATCACGGCCAGCCGCATCGGTCGTCAGGAAATAGTTCGTGTTCTCGATGCCGCTCTGGATGCCCTCTAGGGCAACCAGCCTGCCAAGCGCGTAGCGGAGCAGCCAGGCGGAGGCCTGGTCGGGCGTGACGGTGGTGAATACGGCCATGGTTCCGGGCAGCCTCTCATGCGTCCGGGGCTACCAGCTTCGGATGACCCACATCGGCACCCGCACGCCGCTGTCGTAGGTCGCGGTACGCGCGAAGTTGCCATCGCCGAAGTAGTCGACCAGGTAGTACGGCGTGCCGCCGCCGACCGGGGTGACCCTCATCATGTAGAGCTGTCCACCCACGCGGAATTCTTCCACCGTCTCTTTTTCGCGCCGGATGATGCGCACCTCGGGCTCGACGCCCGGAGCCAGCTGCAAGGTGGCCGGCGGCGGCGGCGGAATGTCCGGTACCGGCTCGAGGTTGGACGGGCGCTGCTGGGCGACTGCCGGGAACGTCACCAGCAGGGCGCCGCATGCCGCCAGCAGCAGGGCAGCCAGCACGCTGCGCACGGGCGAAGGTACGCGCGAAGTCGCGAGGAATGGGTCGTTCGGATGGCTTTGCATGGCGCGCCTCAGGGGTCTGCAAAGCGTCATTCTAGGGAACCTCGGGCCGCGCCGCCATCGGAACGCGTTGTGCGTTTGCCGCATCACGGTGCGCGCCCCTAGGCAAAAAGCTCGGAAAAGCCCTATTCTTCTCTCGTAGCTTGAGTACACTTCCGTACAGTCCTCCGTAGCGACGGTACCGGTCGCCCTGCGGAAGGCTCACACTCACTCCATGGAGATATCCTGAATGGCTGCCAAGAAGCCCGCCAAGAAAGCCGCTACCAAGGTTGCAAAGAAGGTCGCAAAGAAAGTCGCAAAGAAAGCCGTCAAGAAAGTGGTCGCGAAGAAGGCCGCCAAGAAAGCGGCCCCGAAGAAGGTCGCGAAGAAGAAGGTCGCACGCAAGCCGAACGCTGCGTTCATGGTCGCATTGAAACCGAGCGCACTGCTCGCGGCGATCGTCGGCGACAAGCCACTGTCGCGCCCTGACGTCACGAAGAAAATCTGGGCCTACATCAAGAAGAACGGCCTGCAGGACAGCGTCAACCGCCGCAACATCAACGCCGACGCCAAACTCGGCCCGATCTTCGGCGGCAAGAAGCAGGTATCGATGTTCGACCTGACCAAGCTGGTCTCGAAGCAGCTTTCCTGAGCTTCGTTGGGGACGGGGGACGGGGGGTCAGGTCTTGAGTTTTGCATCTCCGGTGCAAAACTCAAGACCTGACCCTCCGTTTTTCCAAGACCTGCCCCCCCGTCTTTCCGGTGCAAAACTCAAGACCTGACCCCCCGTCCTTTCTAGAGATTCAACTGGATCTCGCGTTCCTCCGCTGACGGCGCGAAGCCGCGCGATTCGTAGTGATCGAAGATCGCCGTGGTGATCTTCGAGGGGTCGTCGATCAGCTGGATCAGGTTCATGTCCTCCGGACCGATCATGCCTTCGGCCACCAGCCGCTCGCGGAACCAGTCGATCAGCCCGCTCCAGAACGGCGTGTGGACCAGGATGATCGGCATGCGGCGTGTCTTGCCGGTCTGCACCAGGGTCAACGCCTCGAACAGTTCGTCCAGCGTGCCGAAGCCGCCTGGCAGCACCACGTAGGCGACAGCGAACTTCACGAATGCGACCTTGCGGGCGAAGAAGTGCCGGAAGGTCTGGCTGACGTCCTGGTACGGATTGGCGCTCTGCTCGTGCGGCAGCAGGATGTTCAGGCCGACGCTGGGGCTGCGCCCGAAGTACGCGCCCTTGTTCGCGGCTTCCATGATGCCCGGGCCACCGCCCGAGATCACCGCGAAGCCGGCATCGGACAGGTTACGCGCGATGGTTTCAGCGAGCAGGTAGTACGCGCCGTCGGGCGGCGTGCGCGCGCTGCCGAAAACGCTGACGGCTGGCGCGATGTTGGTCAGGCGTTCGGTCGACTCGATGAACTCTGACATAATCTCGAGCACCCGCCAGGCCTCGCGCGAGGACTCCACCCGCCGGGCGAGTTCGGGCTCCACCGACGGTGTGAGCAGGGCCGGCATCTTTTCCCGCATTGGTCGCTCCTTGAAGACACTGCTGCTGGTCGACGCATCGTCGTACCTCTACCGCGCTTTCCACGCCCTGCCCGACCTGCGCAACAAGGCAGGTGAACCCACCGGCGCCATCTACGGCGTGATCAACATGCTGCGACGGTTGCAGCGCGAAGTGCCGGCGGATTATAGGGCGTGCGTGTTCGACGCCAAGGGAAAGACCTTCCGCGACGACTGGTATCCGGAATACAAGGCGACGCGATCGGCGATGCCGGACGACCTCGCGCTGCAGATCGAGCCGATCCACGAGGCCATTCGGGCGCTCGGCTGGCCGATCGTGATGGTCGAGGGCGTCGAGGCGGACGACGTGATCGGCACGCTGGCTGCGCACGCGCACGCGCACGCGATGCGCACCATCGTGTCGACCGGCGACAAGGACCTCGCGCAACTGGTCGACGACTCGACGACGCTGGTCAACACGATGAGCAACGAGACGCTCGATCCCGCGGCGGTCCAGGCGAAGTTCGGCGTTCCGCCGGCACAGATCGTCGACTACCTCTCGCTGGTCGGCGACACGGTCGACAATGTACCGGGCGTGGCCAAGGTGGGGCCGAAGACCGCCGTGAAGTGGCTCGCACAGTACGGCTCGCTCGACGGCGTGGTCGCAAATGCCGACCACATCGGTGGGGTGGTCGGCGAGAACCTGCGCAAGGCGCTCGACTGGCTGCCGATGGGACGGCAGCTGGTGACGGTGAAGCGCGACGTCGACCTGCCGCTCGGTCCGGAAGGGCTGGTGCCGGTCGATCCCGACGATGCGAAGCTCGCCGAACTGTTCGAACGGTTCGAGTTCAAAAGCTGGCTGGCCGAGGTCAAGACCGCGCGCCATCCGGAGGCGAACGGCGGCAACCTGAAGGGCTCGGGTGCCGCCACCGCCGCGCAGGACCTGCCGGCGCGCCAGTGGGCGCACGACCCGGCGCCGATCCCGCAGGCCGCCTCGATCGAGCGGCACTACGAATGCATCACTACCGACGAGCGGCTGGATGCGTGGATCGCGCGTATCGAAGCTGCACCGCTGACCGCCGTCGACACCGAGACCACCAGCCTCGAACCGATGAACGCGGAGCTGGTCGGCATCTCGCTGTCGACCGCCCCCGGCGTTGCCTGCTATGTCCCAGTCGGCCACCGCTACCCGGGCGCACCCGACCAGCTCGCCCGCGAGCACGTACTCGCCCGGCTTCGCCACTGGCTGGAGGGCGCCGCCTTCCCGAAGGTCGGCCAGAACATGAAGTACGACGCGCACATCTTCGCGAACCACGGCGTGCAGATCGCCGGCATCGCGCACGACACGCTGCTCCAGTCGTACGTGCTCGAGAGCCACCGTCGGCACGACATGGACGACCTCGCGCTGCGCCACCTCGGCGAGACGACGATCACCTACGAGCAGGTGGCCGGCAAGGGCGCGAAGCAGATCGGCTTCGCGGAGGTATCGATCGAACGCGCGACCGAGTACGCGGCGGAGGACGCCGACATCACGCTGCGGCTGCACCAAGTGCTCTATCCCCAGGTGGCCGCGATCGAACCGGTCGACTGGCTGTACCGCGAGATCGAAATCCCGGTCGCGCGCGTGCTGCAGACGATGGAGCGCACCGGGGTACTGGTCGACGTGCAGCTGCTCAATCGCCAGAGCAACGAACTCGGCATCAAGTTGCTCGACGTGGAGCGGCGCGCGCACGAAGCCGCGGGCCAGCCCTTCAACCTCAACTCGCCGAAGCAGATCCAGGAGATCCTGTTCGGCAAGCTGGGCATGCCGGTGATCCGCAAGACACCGAGCGGCACGCCGTCGACCGACGAGGATGTACTGACCGAACTGGCGCTCGATTATCCGTTGCCCAAGCTGCTGCTCGAGCACCGGTCGCTGTCCAAGCTCAAGTCGACCTACACCGACAAGCTGCCGAAGATGGTCAATGCGCGCACCGGACGCGTGCACACCAACTACGCGCAGGCGGTGGCTGTCACCGGGCGCCTGTCTTCGAACGAACCCAACCTGCAGAACATCCCCGTGCGTACCGCCGAGGGACGGCGCATCCGCGAGGCGTTCATCGCGCCGCCGGGCAGCGTGATCGTGTCGGCCGACTATTCGCAGATCGAGTTGCGCATCATGGCGCACCTGTCGGGCGACGAGGGGCTGCTCAAGGCGTTCGCCGCGGGAGAAGATATCCACCGCGCGACGGCTGCCGAGATATTCACGACCGTGCCCGCCGAGGTCAGCGGCGAGCAGCGCCGCTATGCCAAGGTGATCAACTTCGGACTCATCTACGGCATGTCGGCGTTCGGGCTGGCGGCGCAGCTCGGCATCGAACGTTCCGCCGCGCAGCAGTACATCGACCGCTATTTCATGCGCTATCCCGGCGTCGCTGACTACATGCGCCGTACCCGGGAAGCTGCGCACGACGCCGGCTTCGTGGAGACCGTGTTCGGCCGCCGCCTGTACCTGCCGGACATCCACAGCTCGAACCAGGGCCGCCGACAGGGCGCCGAACGCGCGGCGATCAACGCGCCGATGCAGGGCACAGCCGCCGACCTGATCAAGCTCGCGATGATCGCGGTCGACCGCCACCTGCGCGAGGCGAAGATGGCAAGCCGGATCATCATGCAGGTGCACGACGAACTGGTCCTCGAAGTGCCCGACGCGGAGCGGCCTGCGATCGCAGAGGCCCTGCCCCGGCTGATGAACGGTGTGGCTACCCTTGCGGTGCCGCTGCTGGTCGAAGTCGGCACTGGCCCCAACTGGGAAACGGCGCACTGAGCGCGCGTTGAATCGGGCGGCAGGTGCGCTGCCGAGCTACCAGGGCACGGGGATGCGATGCGTGCCCGCAAGGGTCGCGAGATCACGGCGTACCCCGGCCGGCAGCGCGATGCCTGTCCGTGCCTGCTCCGCCCGCCGCGCCTCGCCGCGCTCGCCCGGCAGCAGCACCGCTGAGACGCCGCTCGGCGGCAGCGTGTGGATGGCGGCGGCCAGGGCCTCGATCTCGCTTCGATAGACCGCCGGATCGACGATTCGGTCGATGTCGAGCGCCATCACGAAGGCATTCTGCACGTGCGGGTACTTTGCGCCACCTGCCGCCAGTGCCGGCGCCAGGATCGGGTTGGCGGTGAGCAGGCTCGCGACTACCTCGAACATCAGCGCGAGCCCCGAGCCTTTCGCGCCACCGACTGGCAGGGGCACCTTCGCCAGCGCCGGGTCGGTCGTCGGATGGCCGTTCGCATCGAGCGCCCAGTCTGCCGGAATCGGCTCTCCCTTCACCCTGGCCTGTCGCAACTTGCCCATCGCCACGACCGCAGAGGCCATGTCGAACACGACCGGTGCGTGGCCCGCGCCGCGTGGCGCGGCGATCGAAAGCGGCGCGGTGCCCAGGGCTGCGCGGCCGGCGCCGTGGTAGGCCATGAGCGGCACCGACGCGGCAGCCGCCACACCGAGCATTCCCGCCCGCGCGATGCGTTCGGTATGGAAACCGACCGCGCCGGTATGCGTGGTCGCGCGCAGCAACGCAACCGATGAACCGGCGCCGCGCGCACGGTCGACCACCGCGTCGACCGCATGGCGCATCCCGAGCGCACCGGCACAGCGGTCGCCCTCGATCACCTGCAGAGCCGGCAGATCGACGACCGTCCGGATCGAGGGCGCTGCATTCATCTCGCCACTGGCCAGCCAGCCGGCATACTGCGGCAGCCGCGACACCCCATGCGAATGCACGCCGCGCAGATCTGCCCAGACGAGCAGGTCGGCGACGCAGGCTGCATCGTCTGCGGGCATTCCTGCCGATGCCAGTAACGCGACGGCGAAGCGATGCAGAGCGTGGTCCGGGACCGGTAGCGCCATGGCAGGACCTCTTTGCGACCGTTCGGCCGTTCAGCCGACCAACGATTGTCCCGGCTTGACCCGGCTGAACACCACCGGCCGCGTACCGTAATCGAACCGGCCACTGTCGATACGCACCGTGGTGTAGCGCGAGTTCTCGAGATCGCGCACGTCCGGATGATCGTTCCGGAAATGTGCGCCGCGCGAATCTTCGCGCTGCTCGGCCGCGCCGCGAATCGCCTGGCTGACCAGCACCAGATTCTTCAGGTTGATCCAGTCGTGCCACGTGAGGTTGAACGCGCGCTGGCCGTCGGCGACGCCGGTCGCATCGAGCCGGGCGTCGAGTTCTTCCAGGCCGCCGCTCGCACGCGCGAGGCTGGCCGCGTCGCGGAAGATGCCGACGTCGTCCCACATCAGGTCATGCAGCCGGGTACGGATATCGGACAGGCCGGTCGCAGGGCCCCTGGCGCCGGCATCGAACGGCCGCGTGACGCGGGCTGCGCCCGCTTCGATCGCGCCCTCGTCCGGCTCGTGGAACACGCCGTTGCTGGCCACCCAGGCACCCATGGTGTCCCCGGCGATGCCGCCGTACACGGTCGAGTTGGCGACCCCGTTGCCACCGAGCCGGTTCGCGCCATGCACGCCGCCGGTATCTTCGCCCGCGGCGAACAGGCCGGGCAGATCGGTCGAGCAGTCGGTGCGGAAGACCACGCCACCCATCATGTAGTGCGCGGTCGGCACGACCTCGACCAGCCCCGACACCAGGTCGAAGCCGCAGTCGGCGCAGCGCTCGACCATGCCGGGGAATTCCTTCTTCACCATCGCCGGATCGAGGTGGCGCATCGTGATGTACACCCCGCCGTTCGGGCCGACATTGCCCTTGAGCATCTGGTCGTACATGCCGCGGCTGACGATATCGCGTGTCGCACGCTCGTTGCGCGGGTCGTACTGGCCCATGAAGCGTTCGCCCTGCCCGTTGAGCAGGTAGCCGCCAACCCCGCGCAGCCCTTCCTCGATGATGGTGCCGGTAATGCGGGTGCCCGCCCCGGCCACCAGACCGGTCGGGGTGAACTGCACCATCTCCATGTCGCGCAGCGTCAGGCCGGCGCGCAGTGCCATCGCCATGCCGTCGCAGCTCTTGTCGCCCGATGGCGTGTGGTACTTGTACATCGTCGGCCCGCCGCCGGTGGCGAGCAGTACCGCCTGCGCCTGCACGAAAACCAGTTCGCCGCTGCGGATGTCGATCATCAGCACCCCGGCGATCGCGTCGCCGCGTCGGTTGCGGATGATCTCGATCGCCCGGTGCTCCTCGAGCCGCTTGATGCCTCGCGCCCAGGTCTGCTCGGCCAGCCGGTTGATGATCTCGATGCCGGTCAGGTCGCCCTTGTGCACGGTACGATCGAAGGTCTGCCCGGCGAACGCCTTCTGGTGCACCGTTCCGTCCGGGTTGCGGTCGAAGAAGCAGCCGAGTTCGTTCTCGAGTTCGTGGATACGTTCGATCGCGACTTCGACCAGTTGCCAGGCGAGGTCCTGGTCGGGCAGCCACTTGCCACCCTCGATCGTGTCCATGAAGTGCCGCTCGACCGAGTCTTCCTTCGCCAGTGCGACGTTGTAGCCACCCTGGACCATGCGGGTGCAGCCGCTCTTGCCGAGCAGACCCTTCACCGCTACGGTGATCTCGGCCTTCGGATTCTTCTTGTGCGCATGCAGCGCCGCGAACAGGCCGGCCCCGCCGGAGCCCAGGATCAGGATATCGGTCTTGATGCGTCGCATGTCTTGCCAGCCTGCCTTGTCAGCCCGTCTGTTCAGCTCTTCACGCCCAGCGCGGCCAGCACGGCCGCGCGCCGGTCGCGCGCCTGCGCGTTCACTTCGGTGTAGAGGCTCGACCCGTGGCTGTCCATGCTGACCAGCAGCGGCCCGAAACCCCGGATACGGAACTTCCACAGTGACTCGGGGTTGAGGTCGTGCAGGTCTACGTCCTCGATCTGCTCGATCCACGTGGTCTCGAGCGCGGCCGCCCCGCCGATCACAGCGAGATATACCCCACCCAGGTCACGGAAGGCGTCCAGCGAACCCTGCCGAAGCCCTCCCTTGCCGATGATGATGCGCACGCCGTACTGCTCCATCAGCGGCCGGGTGAAGCGCTCCATCCGGTCAGAAGTGGTGGTACCCACGCACACCGGCTCGTAGCCGGCCGGTGCCGCTGCGGTCTCGCCGACCCAGCGCACGTTCGGCGCGGTATGCACCACGGCGTGGCCGCGCAGGTCGAACCTGGTGGTGCGGCCGCGGTCGAACATATGAATCTGCGTCGCGTCGCGGATGCCGTAGAGCGTGTCGTGCAGGGTGACCGTGTCGTTGACCTTCAGCGCGCGCACCTGCGCCTCGGTCACCGGCATGTGGAAATCGTAATGCGCCATCTGCTGTCCTTGGTCGATGCGGCCGGCGCGCTCGTCAGAAACCGTACGCCAGCCCGGCCGGCGTCCAGGTCGCGCGCGCGCGGCGCGCGGAATGGCACTGCATGTTGACCGCCACCGGGTTCATCGTGATGTGGGTCGCGGCGAGCTCGATGTGCACCGCGAACGAGGTCGCGTCACCGCCCAGCCCCTGCGGGCCGACACCCAGCTGGTTCACCGCAGCGGTCAACTGCTCCTCCAGCTTCGCGCCCTCGGCATCGCTGCAGCGGCTACCGAGCGCACGCGTGGCCGCCACCTTGGACAGGTGCACGCACAGGTCGCCGGTACCGCCAACGCCGACGCCGACGATCGTTGGCGGACACGTCTTGCCGCCGGCATTGAGCACACAGTCGATCACGAAGGTCTTGATCGCGTCGATGCCATCGGCCGGGATGGCCATGTGCAGAAAGGTGTTGTTCTCCGAACCGCTGCCTTTCGGGATCATCTCGATCGACAGCCGCTCGCTCGCATCGACGAAGTCGATGTTGATCACCGGCACCAGCGGTCCGCACGAAGTCTGTTCGTTCTTCCGGGTCACCGGATGCACGACCGAGGAGCGCAGCGGATACTCGGTGGTGGCCCGTTCGCAGCCCTTGCGGATCGCCTGCTTCAACGCGAATCCGTCGAGCTGCACGTTGCGCCCGATCTCGACGTTGTAGATCGGCAGGCCGGTATCCTGGCACAGCAGGTTGTCGGTGGATTCGGCGACGGTGATGTTGCGGATCATCGTCGCCAGAACCGACTGCCCGGTCGCGTTCGTCTCGCGCTTCACCAGGCCGTCGAAGCCTTCCTTGATGTCCGGCGGAAGTACCTTGAGCGCCCGGATGTACAGTTCCTTGGCGGCGTCTTCCACCTGCTTGAGGTCGATCTGCATGCAGTTCCCGTGTGCGCGTCGGCACGCGATGAGTCAATGGCCGGTGAGTCAGTAGCCGGAGAGCCAGTACCCCGTGAGTCCGCGACCGGCGAATCAGTTCGCAGTGATCTTGCGCTCGCGGATGATCCGGCCCCAGCGGGTGATCTCCGAACCGATGTACTTGTTGAACTCCTCGGGACCGTTGCCGACGGCCTCCATCCCCAGGCCCATGACACGGTCGCGGAAGGTGGTGCCTGCCGTGACCTTCGCGATGTCTCCCGCCATCCGGTTGAGCAGTGGCGCAGGCGTGCCGGTCACCACCGCGACGCCGAACCAGCCGAGGTTCTCGAAGCCGGTGATGCCCGCTTCAGACACCGTCGGCACGTCGGGCAGCGACGGCGAGCGCTTCGGACCGGTGACCGCCAGCGCACGCAGCTTGCGGTCGCGCAGGAAGTTGATCGCCGCGCCGAGGTTCGGTGCGGCCCAGTCGATCTGGCCACCGATCAGGTCGGTGATAGCGACCACTTCGCCCTTGTAGGGAACGTGGACGGAATCCATCTTGGCGAAGAACTCGAAGCTTTCCGCCGCGAGGTGCACCTGGCTGCCGATGCCGGCCGACCCGTAGCTCAGCTTGCCGGGAGCGGCGCGCACCGCGTTGACCAGGTCCATCAGTGTGTTGAACTTCGAGTTCGGCCCGACCGCGATCACCATCGGACCGCTCGCCACCAGCGACACGCCGATCAGGTCACGGCCCGGGTCATGGCTCATCTTGCGGTACATATGCTGGTTGGCAGACAGCACGCTGCCCGATGCGAACAGCTGGGTATAGCCGTCCGGGTTCGAACGGGCGACGATCTCGCTGGCGATCGTCCCACCGGCGCCGGCGCGGTTCTCGACCAGCACGCTCTGGCCCCAGCGCTCGTTCAGCCCCTGCGCCAGCAGGCGCGCGACGACGTCGGTCGCACCACCGGCCACGAACGGAACGACCATGCGTACCGGCTTCACGGGAAAGGCCGGGGCCTGCGCCAGCGCCGCGGTTGCACTGCCCAGCGCTACCGTCGCAGTCGCTGCTGCGACAATCTTCATTATCAGCCGTTTCATCCTGTCCTCCTGGGGCACTCGCCATTTCGGGGTCTTCCGCGCGCGAGATGATGACGCGTGTGCGGCCAAATCGCCAGCACCACGCGATCTCGGGCAATTTCTCAGCACACCCTCAGCCCCCTTCAGCCCACGTTCAGAGCGAACAGCAGGCCGGCCCCGACGCTGGCCGCCACCGACACGGCGAACAGCGATTTCTGCCAGTCGCGCCACGGCAGGAACTCGAGCGCCAGCAGGCGCAGGCCACCGGCGAGGTGCGCGGCCAATGCGAGGACGAGCCCGAACTCGGCGACCTTCACCACCGGGCTCGCCGTCCATTCGATGAATCCGCCCAGCGCCGCTTCGCCGGAAAGCGCCTGGCCGAGCGCCCAGAAATGCAGCGGAATGAAGGCCGCCAGGAGCAGGCCGGACACCCGATGAACGATGAACGCCCACCAGGCCGGATGGTTACGGTTGCGCCACGCCTTGCCGCTCATGACAGGCCCGCCCCTGGCGCGTAGACCGCCCATACGGCCCTCAGGCCGAACAGCAGGAAGAACACTCCCACCGCCAGCATGGCAGCTTCCAGGGCACGCCCGCGCCAGGAAAACGTCTCGGCCAGGATGTTGCGCAACCCGATTGGCACATGGACAGCGACGCTGACCACGAACAGCGCATAGAACAGCATCCAGGGCGTATTGCCTCGGGTGCGCGACAGGATCTCGCCGGCGGACAGGCCGCTGCGCACCGCGTAGATCATCGTCGCGAGGTGGACCAGCACGAAGAGGCCGAGCAGTGCGGCCGACGCCCGCTGCAGGAACCACAACCAGGCCTGCGCACGTGCGTTCAAAGTTCCCCCTTCAGCAGCGCCCGCGTGGTCACCCGCTTGAGCCCGGCAATCGCGGCGGTCAGCGGCAGGTGCTTCGGGCAACGTTCGGTGCAGGTCATGTGGGTATGGCAGGCATGGCATCCGGCGTCGCCGGCGACCGCCGCGAGGCGCTCGCGCCGGGCTTCGTCGCGGGTGTCGTTGACCAGCGTCCAGGCACGGTTCATCGCGGCCGGCCCGAGGTAGTCGGGCTTCCATTCGACGACATCGCAGGACGAATAGCACACGCCGCAGCCGATGCACTCGATGCCGAGGTCGACCTGCTGTCGCTCCTTCGACAGGGGAGACACGACCGCGAACGCGTCCTTGCGCGTGAGGCTGCCGGTGAACTGGCCCTTGGCGCGCGCCCACTTGTCGAAGAACACGCTCATGTCGGTGGCCAGGTCGCGGATCACCGGCAGGTTGCGCAGCGGCGCGGGTGGCGTTGCGTCCGGCGAGGGCAGGTTCGAGGTATTGGAAGTGCCGCGTGCGCCCAGTCAGACCATGCTCGACGTGGTGACTCACATTCAGCGTCACCTCGACCCGACGCTGACCTACCGCTTCGCCTGCCGCGTCGGGGTATGCGGGTCGTGCGCGATGGTGGTCAACG
>CANGXU010000012.1 GCA_947457885.1 Betaproteobacteria bacterium | reverse complement strand
TGTGCGTAGTTCTCACGGAACCCGCTCACTTGATTCTTTCACCCACCGGTAAACGCGAAGGGCAGGAAGGTCACCACGGCGCGCCGGCCGCGGAAGCTGGCGAGCGTGAGCGTGGCACCGGTGTGCGATGCGAGCGAGAAATCCGGCGCAGCTGTGCCGGGTTGAAGAACGGCCATGGACGAGTCTCCTTGGGCGGGTCGCGGTGCGGGAACTGGCACCGTACCGCCATCGTAGCGCAGTCCGCGACCGGTGGGCGGAGGCCAGTCGCGGCCCCCGCGCAGATCAGGCGCCGCCTTCGGGCATCACCAGGCCGAGCTTGCGCTCGACCGCGCGCACATAGGCCAGATGCGCGAGCGCGATGTCCTGGCTGGCCATGCCCTGGGTGACGATCAGCGCGCGCTGCTTCGGATCGGTGCGTCCGGGATGCCCGCCGCCGACGACCTCGGCCACCGTCGCATCGACCCAGCCTGGGCCTTCCTGGCCGAACAGTTCGAGCAGTTCCTTCTGCAGCTGCTCGCGGCTGTCGACGACGAACAGGTCGGCCTGCTCGGCGTAGTCGCGGCCCGGCTCGGCGGTGTCGAGGGTCGCCACGACCGCGCCGGGCGCGATCCATGACGCCTCGATCAGGGCCTTGCCGCTGTTGGTCGCGGTGAGCACCAGATCGGCGCCCGAGACCGCGGCCTCGATGCTGTCCATGGCGCGGGCAGGGACCTTGTAGTGCGACTCGGCGCGGCTGGCCAGCGCCTCGCGGGTATGCGGCCGGCGCGAAACGACGCGCACCTCGCGCAGGTTGAAGAGTTTCGAGTAGTACTCGAGCGCGGTGGTCGCGAGGTTGCCCGCGCCGACCAGGGCCAGCACGCCGGCATCGGGCAGCGCGAGCTTGCGCGCAGCCATCACGATCGAGGCGACGGTACGCTGCGCATAGCTCCAGGTCTCGTCGACGAAGGCCAGCGTGCGCGAGGACTCGGCATCGACCACCACCACGTAGCGGGTCGCGTTGCGCGAGTTCTCTTCCGTCGACAGGTGCGCCACCACGCGGAAGCCGGCGATCGACAGCGGGTCGAGGATGCAGGCCTTCAGGTGGTAGTGGTTCTCGTGCACGTCGCGCATGTTCATGTTGCGCGGCGACGGCCAGCGGATCTTCCCTTCCGCATCCCATGCGACGACGCGTTCGATCTGCTCGATCACGTCCTGCGAGGTGAGCAGCGACTGGCACTGGCTGGAGGTCAGGTAGATGGGCGGGTTCTGCATGGTCGGGGCTCCGGCGGACATTTGCTCAACCCCGGAGTCTACCGTCAAGCCTCCGGCGCCATGCTATCTTTCCGTGATCACAGAATGCAGTCAGACCTGCCCGACCGGCGCCGGCTGGCGATCGAACGAATCCGCGAACATGCGGAAGGACAGGAGCGCGCTGGGCATGCGGCCGAAACGACTGGGCATACGGTTCGAAGGCTTCGAAGGTCTCGACGAGGCCAGGTCACTGGCGGTCGCGGCCGAGGCTGCCGGCGCTTCGAGCATCTGGATGTCGCAGCACCTGGGCGGACGCGATGCGCCGACGCTGGCCACGATCATCGCATCGGGCACGAAGCGCATCCGCGTGGTGCCGTCCAACCTGTCGCCGTTCATCGCGCACCCGACCACGGTGGCGATGATGCTGGCCACGCTGTCGGAGTTCGCACCGGGCCGGGTCGCCGCATCGATCGGCATCGGCAATCCGCTCGACCTGTCGCAGTCGGGCGCGGTGGTCGAAGACGCGGAGGACGCGGTGTGCGATTTCGTCGGTGCGCTCGACCGGCTGTTCGCGCGCCAGCCGGTCGAATTCGCCGGCCGTACCTTCAGGCTGAACGGCGCGAAGCTGAACGTCGCCGCTGGCGTGGCGATTCCCGTCTACGTGACCTGCCTCGAGCCGAAGATGGCGCGCCGCGCGGGTGCGACCTCGGCCTCGCTGCAATTGTCGGCCGGTTTCTCGCCGGCCTTCGCCGGCGCCTGCGTCGAGGCGTTCGAGGGTGGCGCCTCCGGCGCAGGCATCGACGCGTCCGGCCGGCCCCGCGCCTGCTTCGCCTACTTCGGAACCGACGAACGCGAATCGTTCGAAGGCGTGCGGCGCAAGCTGGCCTACCTGTTCCGCAACCGGCTGATGGCCGAGAACATCCGGCTGTCCGGCCTGCCCATCGACCAGCCGGCGATCATCGAGTGCATCGCCCGGCGCGACCTCGAGGCGGCGACGAAGCTGGTGTCCGATGCCGCCGTCGAGGCGTTCGCCGTCACCGGCAGCCTGTCCACCTGCGTTGCGACGGTGCGTCGCTTCTTCGATGCCGGCATCGACGAAATGCTGATCAACGTCGGCTCGACCGAGGCCGAACGCAGGGCGGCGTTCGACCTGATCGCGGCGGTCAACGGCACGGCAGGCTGATTCCACGCGGCATGCGTGGAGTGGCTGGCCCTGTCAGGCCGGCCGTGTGCGAAGCAGCCTCTCCGCCTGGTCGCGCATGCCGGGACGCACATTGCCGGTCAGCGCGACCGCCGGGCCGGCATCGAGCATCCGCTCGAACAGCTGGCGCACCTTCGCACCGGTGACCGAAGCGATGCGGTCGAGCCATTCTTCGTGGCTGCGCGCGCGGCCGAGCGCGAACAGGTCCAGCGCTGCGTCTTCCAGCCGGCGTCCGGCGCGCTCCAGCGTGCGCAGCCTTGCGACGAGTACCTGGTTGCGCGCGCGGCGCAGTTCCGCGGGATCGATGCGGGCCGCATGATCGTGCAGCATCTTCGCGAGCTCGCCCAGCAGCGCCTCGACGTTGGCCGGCGACGTCGAGGCCTCGACCATGAACTGGCCCCAGCTGTCCATCACGTCGGCCGAGCAATCGGCGTGGTACACCAGCCCGAGGCGTTCCCGCAGGTGGTGCAGCAGCGGCGAGCTCATCCCCTCGCCCAGCACGGCTGCGGCGACGCGGGCGGTCGGATCGTCCGCGCGCAGCGATGCGATCGGGAACCCGGCGACCAGGTGGGTCTGGCTGCTGCCGATGACGCGGCGCGCGCGTACGCCGCCGACGAAGGCCGGCGCGGCGATCGTGTTCTCTTCGCCGCGCGGCATCGACGCGAACGCCTTCGTCAGCGCGGTGAGCGCGGCGTCCGGATCGATGTCGCCGATCACCCCGGCGACCACGTTCGCGCCGGAGTACTGGCGCGCCACATGGCGCACGAGATCGTCGCGCGTGAAGCGCGAGATCGTCCGCGCGGTGCCGATCACCGGACGCGCCACCGAATGCGCGCCGAAGCTCGCCTCGTCGAACAGGCGGTAGGCGGTGGCGACCGGATCGTCCCGCTCGTCGGCGAGCTCGGCCAGCAGCACGGTGCGCTCGTGCTCGAGCTCCGCCTCGGGATAGGTGGCGTGGCGCACGATGTCGCCAAGCATCCCGATCATCGCGACCGCATCGCGCGGCATGCCGTACATGTAGTAAGCGGTGTGGTCCTTGTCGGTATGCGCGTTCACGTCCGCGCCCAGGCGCTCGGCGTCGAGGTTGATCCGGCGGGCATCGCGCGTGGGCGTGCCCTTGAACGCCATGTGCTCGATCACATGGCTGATGCCGTTGTCGCGCGCCGGTTCGTGGGCACTGCCCGAGCGCACGAACACGCTCACCGACGCGGTATGCAGGCCGGGGGCGCGTATCGCGAGCAGCCTCACGCCGTTGGCGAGGGTCGTGAAGGGCAGGGATGCGGTGGCTGGGGTGGTGCGGGCGGTTCTGATCGGGCGCGTCCTGTCTGGCGGGTTCCGATGCTATCGTAGTGGGCCTAAAGATTTCCGTCGGCCTGCCGATGTCGCAGCCGTACGCGCCGGATATCGGCAGCCTGAACTCGCATCGGGGAGACGAATGAACAAATCCGCAAAAGTCGCCGCGCTTGCGCTCGGCGGTATCGCAGTCATCGCCGCCGGATGGGCCGGCGCCAGCATCTATGCGGGCCGGATCGCCGCCGCTGAAATGCGCAGCCTGGCTGCGCGCGAGCCGCTCGGCTTGGGGGTGAGCATCGCCGCCGCGCGCCACGACACCGGGCTGTTTTCGTCCGGCGGAACCTTCGAAGTACGCTTCGACGAGCACTGCGACACCACCGGGGCCGTCGGCGGGATCGCGCTAAAGGTCGATTACCGCGTGTCGCACCTGATCCGCCCAGGTTCGATGATGCGCTTCGACTGGACCATGGTGCCGTCGGGCGAAGTCGGTGCGGTGCTGTCCAAGGTCACCAACGGCGCGTTACGGGTGGACGGGCAGGGAACCGTCGGCTACGGGCGGCAAGTCGTGTCGAGCCTCGCGATGCCCGAACTCGTCCTCGGCAGCGGTGCGCAGGCGCTGCGCGTGTCGGCCGGCAGTGGTCAGGCGAAGCTTGCCGGCAGTGCCTTCGGCATGCAGTGGAAGACCGAACGCATCGCGGGTCGCGGCGCGGGCAGCGCGCTGGAAGTGCTGAACTTCGGGATCGACGTCGACCTCCAGGACCGCGTGCGCGGTACTGGCAGCATGGCATTGAGCATCGACCGCGTCGGCACCATCTTCGGGACGGCCGAAGGCTTTCGCCTGGTGACCGCAGCTGCCGAACGCGGCGACCGTACCGATGTGACGATCACGCCGAGCCTGCGCGCCCTCACCATGCGCGCTCAGAAGGCGAGCGATCTATCGATGCAGATATCGGTGCGCGACCTGCATACCGCCAGCCTCGAGGCGATCCAGAAGATCGGCCACGACAGCTGCGGCTTCAAGTCGCTCAAGGCCGAGGAAGAGCAGAAGCTGCGCGCGGCGGTTCGCATGGCGCTGACCGGCGGCCTTTCGCTGGGCATCACGGAGGTCAAGGGCACCATTGGCGACGGCAGCCTCGACGGGTTCCTTAAGATCGAACTGAAGAAGGCGGCGCAGGCCGCGGTGGTGGCCGCTGGCGCCGCGCCGGTCGCGATCGAACTGGCGAATCTGCTGACCTCGAGCGGCGAGATCACGGTCAAGGGCAATGCGATCAATGCCGATCAGCGTCAGATGGCGGTCGGCATGGGCATCGCCACCGAAGTGCCTGGTGGCCTGAAGGCGACATTCGAGTACGCCGATGGGCTGTTCAAGGCCAATGGCCGGGTATTCGATGCCAGCGCAGTGCAGGTCGCACTGTCGACGGCCGATCGTCGCCTGAACACGTTCCTCGGGGTATCGATGCCTGCGCGGAGCGAACCCGGGGAAGGGCTGGCACCGGGACCTGATGTGTCGGGCGCCGCCAGCCTCGCCGCCCCTGCCAGGCCCGCCAGCCCTGTGAACTCGGCAGCGCCTTCCGGCGCGAACAATGCCGCTGGCGCGCCGAACACGTACCCCGCAAACACTTCCCGGTGAGTACATCCATGAAACATCGATCCTTGCATGCAACCGCTGTCGCGGCGGTTGTTGCCTGCCTGCTGTCCGGCATGGCTACCGATCTCCTGGCCCAGCCGGCGGCGGTCGCCTTGCCCAAGACCGGCAGCTGCCCCAGCGGCTACTCGACCAGCGGCAACTACTGTGCACCCGGCAGCGGTGCGCGTTTCGCGCTGCCCAAGGTCGGCAGTTGCCCGAGCGGGTACTCGACCAGTGGTGACTACTGCCTGGCCAGCCAGGGTGCCAGGCATGCGATGCCGAAGACCGGCAGCTGCCCGAGCGGCTATTCGACCAGCGGCGATTACTGCCTGAGCTCGCGTTGAACTCGCGCTGAGCGATGCCGGGGCCGGCCGCCATCGCCCGGCGATCACTGCGATAATCGTGGTCACGCCGTCCCCGAAAAGGAAGCTGCCCATGCCGTCCGGTTCTGCATCCACGCGCAGGTTCGCCCTGGCGATGACCCTTGCGACCTCCCTGCCGCTGCTGCCCTCGGCCGCGTACGCGAAGGCGTTCCCTGAAAGGCCGCTGCGTGTGGTCGTGCCGTACGGCCCGGGCGGTGGCACCGACAACCTGCTGCGCGTGATCGGCCCGGCCGCGGGTGCGACGCTCGGCCAGCCGGTGGTGCTCGACAACCGCCCCGGCGGTGCATCGATCATCGGCACCGAGCTCGTGGTGAAGGCGGCAGCCGACGGCTACACGCTGCTCGCCACCGACAGCGCGGTGCTGGTCAACCCGGGGCTGTTCAAGGCGAAGATGCCCTTCGACACCGTGAAGTCGCTGAGCGCGGTGACGATGCTCGCGTCCGCACCCGTGGTGCTGGTCGCGCATCCGGGCGTGCCGGCGAAGACGCTGGCTGACCTGCTCGCGCTCGCACGGGCGAAGCCCGGCACGCTCAACTACGCATCGGGCGGCCTGGGCGCATCGACGCACCTCGCCGGCGAGCTGATGAAGCAGGTGGCCGGCGTCGACATCGTGCATATCCCGTACAAGGGAACAGGCCCGGCGATGAGCGACCTGCTCGGCGGCCATGTGAGCATGCAGTTCTCCGGCATCAGCAGCGCACGCCCGCATGTCGATGCCGGCAAGCTGCGCGCGCTGGCCATCACCGGCCGGCAGCGCAACCCGGCGATGCGCGACGTGCCCACGTTCGAAGAGTCGGGCGTGAAAGGCGTCGACGCGGACACCTACTGGGGGCTGTACGCGCCCACCGGCGTCCCCGCGCCGGTGCTGGCAACCCTCAATCGCGCGTTTGGCGGCGCGATGCGCAGCGCCGCGCTGGCCGACCGGCTCGCCGACCTCGGCTTCATCCCGATCGCCAACTCGCCCGAAGAGGGCACGCGGCAGATGCGTGCGCAGATCGCGCGCTGGGCCGATGTGGTCGACCGCGCGAAGATCAAGGTCGAGTGACGGCTGGCGGCTGCGCGAACCTGCGTGCAGGGCATCGCTTCGAGATGCAACCCGGCATGACCGAGCATGACCGCTATTGCGGCCTCAGTCGGGCTTGACCGCCGCCGCCTTCACCACCTTCGTCCACTTCACGATGTCTTCACGGATCACCTGCGCGAAGCGCGCGGGCGAGCTCGCGACGATTTCCGTGCCCTGGCGCAGCAGGTTTTCGCGCACCTCGGGTGTCTGCACCGAGCGTACGAGCTCGGCGTTCAGCCGGTCGACGACCGGACCCGGCGTGCCGGCGGGGGCCAGCAGGCCGTACCACGCGATCGACTCGTAGCCCTTCAGGCCGGACTGGTCGACGGTCGGCACCTCGGGCAGCAGCGGGGTGCGCGCGAGCGTGGCCACGGCGAGCGGGCGCAGCTTGCCCGCCTTCACGTGGGGCAGCGCGATCAGCACGGTGGTGAAGGTGAGCTGCGTCTCACCGGTGATCATGCCGATGATCGAGGCCGCCGCACCCTTGTAAGGGATGTGGGTCATCCTGACCCCGGCCATCATGTTGAACAGCTCGGCGGACAGATGCGCCGGCGTGCCGTTGCCGACCGACGCGTAGTTGATGTCGCCGGGGCGCTTGCGTGCGAGCGAGATCAGGTCGCCGACGGTCTTCGCCGGCAGCGAGGGATGCACGACCAGGATGTTGGGCACGGTCGCGATCAGCGAGATCGGCGCGAAGGCCTTCTCGGTGTCGTAGGACAGGTCGCGATAGAGGGTCGCGTTCATCGAGTGGCTGGCGAAGGTGGCCAGCAGCACATGCCCGTCCGGCGTCGCGCGTGCGACGACCTCTGTGCCGACCGTGCCGCCGGCGCCGGAGCGGTTGTCGATCACCATCGGCTGGCCGAGCGCCTCGCTCATCTTCGGCACGACGATGCGCGCCACCGTGTCTATGCCGCCGCCCGCAGGGAAGGGCACCACCACGCGGATCGGCTTGGATGGCCAGGCCTGCGCGAGGACGGTCGCCGGCAGCGCGAGCAGCAGGGCCACCGCAGCGGCGGCGGCCGGGCGGGCGTTCGATCGGTTCGGAGCAAGCATCGGGCGGTATCCTGTCGAAGTCAGCGGACGGATTGTAGTGCCTGCGCCCGTGCGCAGTTCAGGCGCGGGGCAGCACCACCGGCTGGCCATGCGGCGTGGCTTGCGCCGCGCGGTCCCAGGCGTCGATCCGATCCGCCAGTTCCGCGTCGCCGACCACGGCCTTGCGTGCCGCCAGCGTCTCGAGGGCGGCGAGCCAACGCTCGTAGTAGTGGCTGCCATCGTCGTGCTCGTGCCGCGCGTTCGCCGCGGCGATCTCGGCCGATAGCGTGGCTGCCCATTCGCTCCAGGTGAACACGCCGCGGCGATGCAGCTCGAGCGCCATCGCGAAGGCCTGCGCTTCCCAGGGCGCCCGGAATACCGGGCCGGCCTCGTCGCGCGGCAGCGCCGGCAGCGCGTCGAGATCGACGGCAGCGGCGGCGTCAGGCCGGCAGGAGGTAGTCATCCCAGACGTCCAGGCAGAGGGTGTCGCGCGGGGAGGCCGCCTCGCCCCACAGTTCGGTGGCGGCGAAGCGGATGCTGTACATGTGCTGCGGCTTGCGGTCGCGGGTCATCGCGTTGCTGTCGGCGAACGAGAACACGCCGTGGTCGCGCTGGACCACGCCGCGCCGGCCGCGGGCATAGCGCGGCAGCCGGGTATGGCCCTCGGGCTGGAAGTTGCGCGTCATCACCGCATCGCCGACGCGGAACTTCGGCGCGACCTGCACCTTGTCCATGCGCGTGCGGCGGCGGGTACGCGTGATCGCCTCGACCTGCGACGGCTGCAGGCAGGCAGCCGCGCGCTCGGCCGTCGCGGGCTGGCCGCTCGCCAGTTCCGCCTCGTCGATCATGCCGCCCTCGACCAGCACGCGCTCGAGGCCGTACAGCGCGCGCTCGTAGTAGCTCGCCGCGAGGAACGCGGCCGGCGGCATCCGTTCGCGCGCGTAGCGTCCCATGTCGCCGTTGTAGCGGCGATGGAAGGCACAGGCCATGCGCAGCGCGAACACCCGACCGTGCCAGTACTCGTGGAACACGCCGTCTTCCTGCTCGATCACCAGCGGGCCCATGCCGTGCATGCCGCCCATGTCGTGGATGCTGTTCATGCGCCGCCCTCCGGACGCTTCGCGGTGCCGACCCCGACCATCGAGTCGCGAGTGACCAGCGCGGCGAGCGCCTCCTCGCTCCAGCCCTCGGTGGCGGCCGGTCGTTCGGGCACCACGAGGTAGCGCATCTCGGCGGTGGAGTCCCAGACACGTACCTCGACGTCCTCGGGGATGTCCTCGCCGAAGGCCTTCAGCACGCCGCGCGGGTCGACCACCGCACGCGCGCGATAGGCGTCGGACTTGTACCAGGCCGGCGGCAGGCCGAGCACTGGCCACGGATAGCAGGAGCACAGCGAGCAGACGACCAGGTTGCGCACCGCCGGGGTGTTCTCCACCGCGACCATATCCTCGGCATGGGGCTCGATGAAGCCGAACTCGGCCACCGCCGCGGTCGCATCGGCCAGCAGCCGCTCGCGGAACGCAGCGTCGACCCAGGCGCGGGCCACCACGCGCGCGCCATTGCGCGGCCCGACCCGATGCTCGTAGGTGTCGACGATCTCGTCGAGCGTCTTCGGGTCGATCAGGCCCTTCTCGACGAGCAGGGACTCCAGCGCCTTCACGCGCAGTGCCGGCCCGGAGAGCGGGCGATCGTGCGCATTTTCATGGTCGTGGTCGTGACGGTGGTCGCTCATGATCCTCACTCAGGTGGCGTCCGGGCCGCGCGGCAGAGGCAGCCGCCCGACACCGGCTGGCCGATTCTACGGAACAATCGGTCCGGGACGGATGCGGCAGCGGCGGCGCGATGGCCGTGCAGCGGGTCACCGCCGTCGTTGTGGCGCTGGCTGTCGTGCAGGAGCGCAAACCAGGCCAGCATGGCTGGATTGATGTCCACCGATGCGGGTGCGGGCGTTCATGGCGGGCGGCGTTCCGTCCGTGAGCGTTGCACCTGAGGCATCAAGACATCCCTGATTGCGAGTGCCGGGAGGGGGTGTCAACACCCCTGTATCCATGCGGGTTGCAGGGCGGTAGGTGGCGCGTCCCGCCAGCCGTTCCGCCTGATGCAATCTTGACACATCCCGCGCCGGCAGATTCCTCCAGGTGCCGCGCGCCTCGGGACAGTGCGATCGCCGCGCACGTGGGCAGCCCCGCGATAAAGGCCCGAACCTTAACATTTGTTAACAGGCGCGCGCCCTGCTGCCCGGCCGTGCGCGCGCTGTATCCCGCCCGGATAGCCGCCTGCGTGGCGTTCAGGTCGGGCAGGAACTCCTGCGCGAATCGGCGCTGCCGGTCGGTGACTCCGCTGGCGTCTTTCTGGCCGGCTGGAAGAGTGACGAGCACTCGGGTTTACCGGCCGCCGGCTTCCCCGTGTTCGAATCGGGCGCCGCGTGCTCGGGCCAACGCGTCGGAGATGGTTTCGGCAAAGCTGCCAGTCAGGGGAGGTTTGTCGTCGGGGTCCTGGGGAACGGCCCTGAGTGTGAAAGCCCCGTAGCAATCCGAGACCAGCCAGATCTCGTCGGTGCACCTCCGGCCCTCCCCGAACTCCCATCCCCGGGTGCCGTTCCACTCGCGGTCGCGGTGCCCGAATAGGGTCACGTCATACTCGTTCACGTCGTTCTCGGTCCAAGGATCCCCGGCCAGCAGAAGGACGACCTTGCCCGAAGATCGAGCGAGCAGGTCACATCGCCTTGCTTCCTCAGGCGAGGGCGCTTTGCCTTTCACCTCTATCCACGCGTTCCAGTCTTCGACCCAGAAGTCCGGCAGATACCACGTTCCACTGAGGTCGAAGCCTTCCTTCTCGTAGGACCACTTTGCGTTCAGTGCTTCGAGGAATACCGCCCATCGGGCCTCGAGGCGCGATCGGAACCGGCAGCCCCTATAGACGGTCTCGATGGGTTTCATGAAGTCGCTGAGGTAACCATGTCGGACGGAGATTATGTACCAGCTTCGCCGTCCGGCCCCTTCGTGTCGCGCCCCTGGGGTTAGGCGACCGCACCGGGTGGCAGGTGGTCGTACCAGTCGAAGTCCGGCGGCACCGGCGTCAAGGTGGCCACGGCCTGCTCGAACACCTCGGCCAGGTACTCGTCGCTGATGCCGAACGGGTGGGGCACGTCCACGTCGAAAGCGGTCCAGTAGGCTTCGACGGCGATCTGCAGGCGGGTCATGGCAAGGCTCCGATGAGAGTGGCTCAGGTATCGCCCGGGTACGGCAGGGCAGGCCGGTCACGTCATAATGCCCGGCGCGACCGAGCCGTGTCCACCCTGCATGTGTCCACTTTCATGCAGTGAGCGTCGAGGGCCATCGTGCCGTGCTGGTGGATCTCGAAGGCTGCAGGCAATCGCTGCTGTCGACCAGATACACACCAGCCCACGGCAAATACACACCAGCCCGCGCAGCTCGGGGTGCTGCGTCGATGTCACCCTGCCACCGCGCCGAGCTGGTGAGGGTCGAGGGCTATCGTGCCGTCCTGGTGGATCTCGAAGGCTGCAGGCCGGCGCTGCCGGTGACCAGGTGCGCGATCGCCAGCCCGCGCAGCTCGGCCTGCGGCCTCGATGTCGGCTGCAGGCCCGCACTGCCGGCGACGAGGCGCGCACGTGGCCCGGGCTGCCGTCGTGCTGCTCGTGCGCTGCCCGGCCTCGAGGCGGGCCGCTGGCGCGGCGACGGCCGCGAGCTGGTGGCCACGGTCCGATCGAAGATGCCCGGCGCGCAGACCGTCGAGGGCTGCCCCGGGCTCTCGGGGTTACTTGTGAAGCGGGGCGACTCGCGGAGTAATGCCCCATTCGGCCACCGTTGGCGGCCGAATCTGTTTCGCGCCTACTGCAGCGCTTTGTGTCCGTACTCCTGTACCCACTCCTCGAGTGCCATTCCGGCAGGCACGGGCACGATGTAGCGGGTCGGGTCGGCGTCCTGGTCGCCGTCCTTGTTGGTGGCAGCAATCCGGACAGGCGCGTCGAGACCCAGCAGCTTCGCGCGCCGTTCCATAATCTTCAGAACGCGATCGACCGCGCCGAGGCCGCCCTTCCTCGCGTTCGGCCAGAGGCCACGCAGCATGCCGTCCAGCCGAGAGATTTCCAGGGCCTTGATCGCGTCGACCGCCTCGGCCACCTGCGCCCGGCTTTCTTCCATTGCGTGCGTCACCAATTGGTGCGCGCGCGTTCGCCCTATTCCCAGATGCGCGGCGATCTCGCGGTAGCCGAAACCCAGTCGCCGAAGTTCAAGGGCCTGAATCTGCAGGTGCAGCGTGCGCGCCGTCCTGGCGCTCGTTCTGTTGTGTGCGGCCATGTCAGATCGCTCCTGCCCTGTCGCTGGATTCATGCTGTTGATCATTTCTGTCTGGCGTGCCGGCCGAGCAGTTCGCGCCTACGGGCACGGTTGCCTCGGCTACCAGACCGAGGGAACGCGCTCGCGCGAGGGCGGCTCTTACCGACTGCCGCCTCAGGCCGTAGAGGATGGCGAGTTGCTCATGGCTGGCGCCAGCCTGTCGGTCCCTGAACATCGCGGCGTTGCGCAGCTCGAGCAGGGCACAACGCTCCGACGGCAACTCGATCGACCGGCCGCCATAGGATGCAGCGAGCTTCCTTGCCCCCTCGAGGCCGAGCGAGAGCGCGAGCGGATCGGTGAGCCTCACCGCAACGGGGATGTAAAGGCTTCGCCCGCCCCACATTCTGCAAATCTCGAACGCGTCCGCGATGCCGATTAGGTCCGTAAGCTCCTTCAGGATTCTCTGCACTGTCACGCTCCTGCGGTTGTCCGGGAATCTGCCGCGGCAATCGCGACGGCCTGCGTTGCGCTCAGGGCTTTCCCGCGCTCGCGCGCCTGCGCGATCAGGTCACGCGCCCGCTGCGCGATGACGACAGGATCGACCCGCGCGGAAGTCTCGGCGAAGGTGGCGGGCGAGGAAAATTCCTTGTCGTCGATCTCGAAGGTCACGATACCGGGTAGCGCTCGCCTAATGTTCTTCACGAAGCTGCGTCCACGTCTACCACGTCGGCTTCGAGAAGCATTTCGTTCTGAAAAAGGTCCGGCTCCGCTTTCACGTCGTTGGGTCCGTAAAGCAACTGACCGATGCCGTGCTGAAGGCCGCTGGATTGCCGGCGAGCCGCGGCAGCGCTGATTGGTCCGATCGTGGGCAACCCGAAGGATGTCGCTACGGTACTTGCTGCGGCCGGCAACATGCTCGGGTCTCGGTACTTGATCCACACCGCAGCGGATCGCGCAGCCTTCAGATGCTTCACGGCAACTCGGCAGGCGGCCGTATAGCAGTTGTCAGACTCGAAAAGCATCGCGAGTGCGAGCACGTTTTCAGCGCGATACACAGCCGCCTTCGCTTCAGCTTCTACCTGGTGCGCAACCGAAAGGCGCCGCTCAAGGCCCTCCGAAAGGCGGGCTGCTTCCGCAGCGGTGGCCTCTGCCTCTAGGTGCGCGCTCTCGGCAGCGGCAAGAGCGGCGCGTGCATGCTTGATCTGGTCGGCATCAGTCTCGCGCAAGGCATGTGCCGCAACAACGTCTGCGAGGTCGGCCTGCGCGACCTCCACAGCCGCCCTTGTAGCCGTGAGGTCAGGTTGACTGCTGCTCAGCGCTCCGATGCGCTGCAGCTCAGCCCGCGCCACCTTGTGAGCTTGACGCGCCCTCTGTAGGCCTGTTCGCGCGGCCTTGATGGTCGGGACATCGGTAACATCGGTGATTTGCACTGTGCGAACCTCCTCAATTTTTAGTGACAAGAACGGCTGACTTCCAGCGGGTTTAAGGCATCGGCCACCACGCTGGCCACAACTGCCGCAGCGCCCCTCTGCATGCTGCGATTGGGGTAGGTCGCCAGCCGGGCGCGCTCGGCGCTACTGCGTGGCCTGAGCATGCTAGGCTGCGCTCGTGAAGGCAGAATCAATCGTCAATCGGGTGCGCAAGGTTGTGCGGGCCGTCGGAGATGCATCCGGCCCGTTGGCGCTGCTCGGCTTGCTCATTTGCCTGACCAGCAGCGCGAGCGCATCCATGTGGGGCTGGCTGTTCATGTTGCCGCTCGCGATCTGGTTTCTGCGCGCCCCATTGGCATTGCTGATCGGCGCGGCGATCGGCCTGATGCTGTGACGGAATCGCGCGACGGGCAATAGAGCAGCCAGCGTCATCATCATCCCTCGAAGCCACGTCGGATCGGGCGCACAGTGCCGCCTGCGTCGGCCGGCCAATCGCCATCAAAGGCGCTGAAACGCACGTGTGAACCGCGCCAGCGCAGGCGCGCTGTACCGGTGGCGCCCTGCCGGTTCTTCAGTACCAGCGCCTCAGCCAGGCCGGCCCACTCGCCAGGGCTCGAGCGATAGACCTCCTCTCGGTGGATGGCAAGAACCACGTCCGCATCCTGTTCGATACTGCCGCTGTCACGAAGATCGGCGAGCATTGGCCGGTGGTTTGGTCGGGTCTCAAGGCCGCGGTTCAACTGCGAAAGTACGATCACCGGCACAATCAGCTCCTTGGCCAGGGACTTTAGGCTGCGGGTGGTCGCCTCGATCTCGCTGTTCCGGTTCGACGCGCGGCCGTCTGGACCCTGCATAAGTTGCAGGTAGTCGACGACTATAGCGCTCAGGCCGTGGCGTACCTTCGCCTGCCGCGCCTTGCGTGCGACCTGCAGGACGTTGAGGGCGCCCTGGTCGTCGAGCAGCAACGGCCATCGGCGGATTCTGGCGAGCGCGGTGCCCAGGTGCGGCGATCGAGCGTTAAGCACGTCGGACAGGGGCACGTTCGCCTCGCCGGAGACCATGCGATCAAGGACCTCCTGTGCGGACATTTCGAGCGAGAGGAACAGGCAGGGGAATCCTTGCCGCGACCACAGTTCAAGCCACTGGCCGACCATGGCGGATTTGCCCATGCTCGGCCGGCCCGCGACGATGACCAGCTGTCCCGGCTTGAAACCCTTCACCAGCCCATCGAGCGCAGGGATCGCGGTCTGCAGGCCGCGGACTTCGCCGGTCGCGCGTGCGGCCAGGGCGGCCTCTGCGTCGTCGATACGCGAGGCCACAGTCGAGACCTCCGCGTCCCCGGTGGTACGGATGCGCATGATGCGCTGCTGCGCATGGTCGACCTTCGCCGCGGCGGAAAGGGCACTGCTGGCGATGCCCTCGATGTCGGCGTTGGCGAAGCGCAGCTCACGTACGGTCGCTGCATCGCGGATTATCCGCGCGTGGGTGGCGACGTTAGCCGGAACCGCGTTGTCCCGAAGGGAGACAAGGTACGCCAGGCCGCCGATCGCATCGAGACCGCCCCCGCGCTCCAGGCGCTCGGCGACCGTAACCACGTCGATCGGATCGCCGTTCTCGGCGCAGTCGGCGATCGAGTAGGCGATTCGCTGGTGCACGTCGAGGAAGAACTCGCCCGGCGCCGGCATGCGCGACAGTTGCGAGGGGTCAATCAGCACCGATCCGAGGATGGCCTGCTCGCTGGCGTGGGCTGTCTCACCGGCCATGGTATGCGCCCTCGGTGAGCTTCGCGAAGTTCTCGGGCTTTACGATCCAGTCGAGCGTAGCCTGAAAGGGCGGCCGGCCGTCGCGCCCCTCGCGTTGGCCCATCAGGAAGGGTGACTCCCGCACGTAGCCGAACAGCCGTCGCCAGTGCGCGAGGCCCTTGGCTCGGTCCCCGCGGTAGTCGCCGCCGTTGAGCGCTTTTTCCCGCCATCGGGCGCGCAGGTGCGCTTGGCGTATCGGCGTCCAGGCGCGCGGCTGCGGAAGCTCTGGCAGGACCTCGGCCCACAGGGCAAGTATCTCTTCGTGCGGGCAGTCGGTTACGTCGCCTTGCGGACAGTCGTGGCCGCTGGCGACTACCGCTGCGACAGCAGCGGAACTGTTCTGTTCTGATTCTGTTCTGTTCTGTTCTGTATGATGCCCCTCCGAAGGGCCTTCCTTGGTCCCTCCGAAGGGGCTTGGAAGGGGCATCGAAGGGACTTCGAAGGTGCTTCCGTTCTTCTCGTATGTTGAGGTGCAAATCAGGTTAAAGCGCTCGCCGTGTTCATCGACAAACCGGGCCCGCAGCGGCTCGGGCATGCGGTTGGCTTCGCGCTGCAGGCCGATTGCCCGCTTGTCGCTCGCAAGCAGGCGTTCGGCTACCTGGTGTCGGGCCATGGTGCGCACGAAGACGAACTCCGAGCGCTCGTCGTACTCGCAGAATTCCGCCTCGATCAGCCTCCCAAGGGCCTTCGAAACTGCTTCCGCAGACAATCCGGTCTCGTGCGCAACGTAGATGGTCGGAAGGTGAAAAACTCCGCTCATCGTCGAATGTGGCGAGGTCATCAGGTACAACGCCAGCAACTGCGCGTCCGTATCGCCGCGAAGGGCCTTGCCGGTGTCGCCGACCCAGAATGCCGGCTTGACCGTCGCATAGTCCCTCATGGCGCTCCCTTGACCTGAGCGACCTTCGCCCTACGTGCGCTGCGCAACGGTGCCGGCTCGGCCGCGGGTTCGTCGAGCGTCGGCAACCCCTCGACATAGGCCACCAGGTCAGCGCGGCGCCAGCGCGGCCGCAGCGGGCCGAGAAGGGCGACCGGCTTTGGAAAGCCAGACCTCTTGCGCAACTCCGCAAAGGTGCGGGGCGATACCCCGAGAAGATCGGCTGCGCTGTCCGTGTCGTCGACCAGGCGCACCGGCTCGGGGCTGGGGGAGTGTGAGCGGGCGGGCATCAGGCGGCCTCCCTGACCTGCACCAGGCGCGCCGGTGGTGTGCCTGGCGGCGTCGGCGTGAGCTGGCCAATCCAGCCCTCGATGTCTTCGGCTCTCCACACGGCGCGGCGGCCGAGCTTCATCGGCCGAGGGAAGCCGCCTGTCTGCATGTGCCGGAACAGCCATGCGCGAGATACCGGCAGCAGTCCGCGTGTCGGCGGTTTGGCGCGGCGGTCGCCCACCAAGTCTTCGATCGTGAGAAGCCTATCCATCGATTTCTCGCATGCGGTTGAATTAGTCGCATGGAGTTTCAATCAGAGGTCGTTCTGCAACCAGAACAAAACGAGACAGGAACCGGCTACTAGCTCATTCTCCCTTCAGGCGTAGGGTAATCGTCTGCCCGGACAGGCCGGATTCCCTCGAGCATGCCTTTCGCCAGCCCTTGATCGAGCCCTTCTCTTGCGCGTAGCAGGCCTTGAACTGCTCGATACGCGCAGCGGTCCAGTCGGGCGCCTTGCGAGGGCCTCGGCTGATGTCACTGTTGTGCTCACTGAGCGTTGGTCCCCCGATTCCAAGCGCCTGCAGATAGGTCTCGGCGCGCCCTGAGTCCAGGCGCAGGCCCTCCGCGTAGAGCTGTCGAGTCTCGGGTGTCCAGTGATCGGGGCGAACCGACACGATGTGCCGGTAGTTGCGAATCCCGTCGGCCAGCCCGCCCAGGTAGATCAGGGCGGCGACCTTTCGATCCGTGATGCGCTCCGGCGGACGATCGCTGCGCAGCGCATCAATGACACATGCGCGATAGCGCTCGGCCAGCTGCTGCACGGTGACGCCGGCGTCGATCACCTTGCGCTCGACGGCGATCGGCAGCAGGACGCGCTTCAGCTCGTCTGTCAGTCGGTTGACGCACTCGTCGCACGCTTGATTGACGGCCTGATGGTCGGAATCATGCGCAGGCTCCCCTGATCTATTCGTCGCCATCGCGCCCCCGTGCGCGTCCCCGCGAGAAAACCGCGCCGGCCGGGGTGGGGGTCCCGGTCTTCGGTCCGTCGACCTAGGCGCGGCCGAGGCGATCGCCTCGCGGAGCCCCCGGAACCCGCCCAGGGGCTCGACGCGGCGGTCAGCTTACCGGTGTGCGGACTCCTTCGGGGCGACCGGTGCGCAGGTGCTCCCGTCGATCAGGTCGACCGCCCAGGGCGTGGTGTAGTGCTTCACCCGCTCCTCGATCTCCGTCACGTCGATGCCGCGATACTGGCGCTTGTCGAGCTGGAGACCGACCACTAAGCGGACTTCACGCAACTGGTCCTCCATCTGCATCAGTGCGCGCTTTGCGGTGAGCAGAAGCATCGACAGGTTCGGATGTGCATTCGCCGCCATGTTCAGCCCGGTCATCAAGTCGCGGACGTGAATCGTCGGCCGGTCGGCCCGCTCGAATTTCGGCTTCGTGGTGGGGTCAAACCCGCCGAGTTCTGCGAGACCTTCTTTAGGGTGTTCAACGTCGTCGATTGCGGCGAGCGGGAGCGCTTCCGGGGCAGTATCCTTCGATGTAGCCATGACTGAACCTCCTATGTAGGTGCTTCGTGGTCAGGGGCAGTCGGTGGTGACACACCGGCGGCCCCGATCTGCCTGAGGCCGTCAGGCGGCGGTCGCTTCTATGGCGGGGCGCTTGATCGGCACCACGTTCGTCTGCTCCGGCGTGCTATCGATGTAGCCTGCCCAGACTTCCAGCAGTGCCCTGCGCTCGCTGGTGAACTTCGACCGGTTGTAGGCCGCCCTGATCCTGTCGCCTTCGCGATGCGCCAGGCAAGCCTCGATCACGTCCGGCCGCGCGGCCCCGGTCTCGTTCGCCCAGGTGCTGAAGGTCGACCGGAACCCGTGCACGGTGATGTCGGTGCGCTTCAGTCGTCGCAGCAGGGTAAGCATGGCCATGTTCGACAGCGGCCGGAGCAGATCGTCCGGGCTCGGGAACACCCATGCGCTACCGAGTTCCTGCAGCTCACGCAGGATGGCGATCGCGCGAGGCGCCAGGTGCACGACATGCTGCTCGCCGCCCTTCATGCGTGCAGCCGGCACGGTCCAGGTGGCGGCGTCAAGGTCGAACTCGGGCCAGGTGGCGCCTATTGCCTCACCGGTGCGCGCGGCGGTCAGGATGGTGAACTCCATGCACAAAGCCGCGATGCTTGGCCGTGCACGCAGCGTGGCCACGAAGGCGGGCACTTCCGCGAACGCCATGGCCGGCCGCGGCTCGACTCGCTTCGGCACCGCCATTCGGCGCAGCTTGCCGCGGAGCATGGTGACCGGGTTAACCTCGATCAGATCCCGCTCGATCGCGTCGTCCAGCACTTCCTCGAGCCTGCGCCGCACCCGGTGGGCGGTGTCGGCCATCTTGGCCTGAAGGTCGGACAGCAGGTCGAGCAGCTCGGCGCGGGTGACCGCGGCGATCGGCTTGTGCCAGACCTTGGCCGGAATATGCCGCTCCAGCGAGCTGATCCAGTCGGCGGCGTACTTGCGCGCGCGGCGCGGCTCGATGACGCGCTCATGGTAGGCGCGTGCCACGCGCGCCAGCGTGGCGGTGCTGCTGGTCTTCTCGCGCTTGCGCAGCTCCTCGGCCTCGCGTGCCGCTGCCTTGCCCTTGCCCCGCTCGTCGAGCGGGTCGCGGGGGGGGGAATTCGGCCAGCATCGCGCGGGCGTCGGCAGCAGCTCGGCGGGCTTGCGTGAGGCTGTCGCCGGCAGTCCGCAGGCTCGATCGGTCGCAGGCGCCAAATCCCATCTCGCGACGCTTGCCTGATGGTGCGGTGTAGCGGAACACCCAGCACTCCCTGACCCCCGCAATCAGCAGGGTGAGGCCCCCGCCGTCCGAATGATCGCCGGCGGGGGCGTTGAACACCTCGCGTGCGCTCAGCAGATTCAACCGTGCCGATGAAAGCCTGCTCGCCATGCTATCCCCTCGTCTCGTTCCGCCAGCTGTCCCCCCTGAAGAACGCGCGAACAGTCGCACGCGGGAGAAACGTTCGTGCACGGAAACGTTAGCGAGGAAGCTTAAATCGCCTTTTGCATCAACGGATTACTGCACGCGTATGCAACGTTCCTGCACGTACTGGCATAAGTCTACGAGTGCCGGGAGGGGGAATCGAACCCCCACGATGTCACCACCGCCGGATTTTGAGTCCGGTGCGTCTACCAGTTCCGCCATCCCGGCAAGGGAAGCAAGCGATTATCGCCGAGGGGTGACCTTCGCGGCAATGTCCGCGAACCATCGCTGACCGGCAGGGTCGACATCGGGCGGCGGCGCCCGCTCTGTGGTACACCCGCGACGATGCGACTCTCCGATTTCGACTACCCGCTCCCGCCGGAGCTGATTGCCCAGACGCCGCCCGAGACCCGGGGCGGCAGCCGCCTGTTGTGCGTCGGCAGCGATGAACCGTCCATCCTGGACCGCTCGTTTGCCGAGCTCCCGTCCCTGCTCGCGCCCGGCGACCTGCTGGTCTTCAACGACACGCGCGTGATCAAGGCGCGCCTGTTCGGCAACAAGGCGACCGGCGGCCGGGTGGAGGTGCTGGTCGAGCGGGTGCTGTCGGACGGGCAGGCGCTGGTGCACCTGCGGGCGAGCAAGTCGCCGAAGCCGGGGATGGTGATCCTGTTCGGCGACGATGCCGATCCGGTGGCCGCGACCATGGTCGAGCGGCGCGGTGCGCTGTTCCTGCTGTCGTTCGCGCCGGGCCACCGTGTGCTGGACGTGCTCGAGCGGCACGGCGAGGTGCCGCTGCCGCCGTACATCGAACGCAAGCCTGAACTGCTGGACGCTTCGCGCTACCAGACGGTGTTCGCGCGCGAACCGGGCGCGGTGGCTGCCTCGACCGCCGGGCTGCACTTCGATGCGCCGCTGCTCGAGGCGCTGGAGGCACGCGGGGTGCGCCGGGCCTTCCTCACGCTGCATATCGGGGCGGGGACGTTCCAGCCGGTGCGCGACGACGATCTGTCGAAGCATGTGATGCACCACGAGGCGTGGTCGCTGCCGCAGGCGACCGTCGATGCCATCGCGCAGACGCAGGCGGCCGGTGGCCGGGTGGTGGCCGTGGGCACGACGGTCGTGCGCACGCTCGAGACGGTCGCCGCGCGCTCGCCCGACGGAGCGCTCTCGGCGTCGAGCGGTGAGACCGACCTGTTCATCACACCGGGGTTCCGCTTCCGGGTGGTCGACCGGATGATCACCAACTTCCACCTGCCCAGGTCGACGCTGCTGATGCTGGTGTCGGCGTTCTCGGGTGTCGAGCCGATCCGCCAGGCCTACCGGCACGCCGTCGAGCAGCGCTACCGCTTCTTCAGCTACGGCGATGCAATGCTGCTGTCGCGCGCGTCGCCCGGGCATGTGGATGGTCAGAACGAAATGACGCAGGCGTGATTTCTGCCGCTGTGTTACACCCCGGGACCATGCGCCGAGCGTCCCGCGCCTGCGCGTGGATGACTGAACGGATGGACCGATCGATGGATGCAGCGATGGCAGCGATGGCAGTGGTGGCAAGGCATGCGGGGCACGCCCCATGGGCCTGACCTTCGAGTTGCGGGCAACCGACGGCGCAGCCCGGCTGGGGCGCCTGACGCTGCCGCATGGCGCGGTCGACACCCCGGCCTTCATGCCGGTAGGTACCTACGGCACGGTCAAGGCCATGGCGCCGCGCGAGATCGTCGAGATCGGGGCGCAGATCGTGCTCAGCAACACCTTCCACCTGTGGCTGCGGCCCGGGCTGGACGTGATCGCCGACCATGGCGGGCTGCACGGCTTCATGCAGTGGCGCGGGCCGATCCTGACCGACTCCGGCGGCTTCCAGGTGTACAGCCTGGGCGAGATGCGCAAGATCACGGAGGAGGGCGTGAAGTTCCGCTCGCCGGTCAACGGCGACCCGTGCTTCCTCACCCCGGAAGTGTCGATGCAGATACAGAAGGTGCTCAACTCCGACATCGTCATGTGCTTCGACGACTGCACCGCCTTCCCGGCCACCGAGGCGCAGGCGGCGCTGTCGATGGAGATGTCGCTGCGCTGGGCGGAACGCTGCCGGCGCGAACACCGCGAGGTGCTGGGCAACACCAATGCCCTGTTCGGCATCGTCCAGGGCGGCATGCATGAACACCTGCGCGACCGCTCGCTCGACACGCTGGCCCGGCTCGACTTCGACGGCTATGCGATCGGCGGACTGTCGGTCGGCGAGCCGAAGGAGGACATGATGCGCATCCTGCGGCATGTGGCGCCGAAACTGCCGGCGGACCGGCCGCGCTACCTGATGGGCGTCGGTACCCCGTCTGACATCATCGAGGCGGTGCGCCGCGGCGTCGACATGTTCGACTGCGTGCTGCCCACGCGCAATGCGCGCAATGGCTGGCTCTACACGCGGCAGGGCACGGTCAAGCTGCGCAACGCGCAGTACCAGCGCGACCTGCGCCCGGTGGACGAGAGCTGCGACTGCTACACCTGCCGCAACTTCACCCGGGCCTACCTGCATCACCTGCAACGTGCGAACGAGATACTCGGGGCGCACTTGAACACGCTGCACAACCTGCATGCCTACCAGGTGCTGCTGCGCGAACTGCGCGCGGCCATCGCCGCCGGTACGCTGGACCGGTTCGAGTGGGGCGATGCCGCGGCCAGCCGGCCGGAAAGTCTGGCCGCCGACCCGTTGGGCAGCGACGAACAATGATAAAATCAAGGGCTTACGAACCGGCAGGGCCGGCCGTCATCACAACAGAGGAGTTCCAAGGGTGTTGATCAGCAACGCGTGGGCGCAAGGCGCCGCCGGTACCGGCCAGATGGATATCCTGGGCCTGATGCCGATCATCCTGATGTTCGTGGTTCTGTATTTTCTGCTGATCCGGCCCCAGCTCAAGCGGGCCAAGGAGCATCGCACCATGGTGGCCGCGCTCGCCAAGGGCGACGAGATCGTCACCGGTGGCGGAGAACTCGGGCGTATCACCAAGGTCGGCGACAACTACCTGACGGTCGAGCTCGCACCGGGCGTGGAGATCCTCATGCAGAAGCCAGCCGTGCAGACGGTGCTGCCGAAGGGCACGATCAAGGCCGCGCACGACAGCTGACGTCCCGCGAGGGCGTACCCGCGCCGGATGGCGGCGGCCTGTGCCCCGCCGCCGCCCGGTGCTTCCCCTTCGCCCCCCCTTCCGCACCCCGTCCGCACCCGCATCGCCGGCGGAAAGGAACATCGAGCATGAATCGCTACCCGTTGTGGAAGTACGTGATCATCGCCATGGCGATGATCGTCTCGACGATCTACACGCTGCCGAACTTCTTCGGCGAGGTGCCGGCGCTGCAGGTCTCGCCGGTGCGCGCGACGCTGAAGGCAGACACTGCGCTGCAGACGCGTGCCTCCGAAGCGCTGGCGGCAGCGAACATCGCGCCGGTGGCCTCCGTGCTCGACGGCGGTAGCCTGCGCATGCGTTTTGCCGACACCGACATCCAGCTGCGCGCGAAGGACATCGTCGAGAAGGCCGTGGGCGACGGCTACATCGTCGCGCTGAACCTGGTGTCGAATTCGCCGTCCTGGCTCACCAGCATGCGGGCGCTGCCGATGTATCTCGGCCTCGACCTGCGCGGCGGTGTTCACTTCCTGCTGCAGATCGACATGAAGGCAGCCCTCAACAAGAAGGTCGAGGGTTACGTGAACGAGCTGCGCACGACGTTGCGCGAGCAGAAGATCGCCTCCGCGGGCATCACGCGCGAGGGCCTGAGCGTGGTGGTGCGCTTCCGTGACGCGGCGTCGCGCGAGAAGGCTTCGGTGGCGATCGCCAAGGGCTCGCCCGACCTTTCGTTGCGCGAGGTCGAGGAGGGCGGCGAGTTCCGGCTGGTGGCGTCGGTCCGTCCGGAGGCGCTCAAGCGTTCCCAGGAGTTCGCGCTCCAGCAGAACGTCACCACGCTGCGAAATCGCGTGAACGAACTGGGCGTCGCCGAGCCGGTGATCCAGCAGCAGGGTGCCGACCGCATCGTCGTGCAGCTGCCCGGCGTGCAGGACACGGCCAAGGCGAAAGAGCTGCTCGGGCGTACCGCGGCACTCGAGGTGCGGATGGTCGCCGAAGACGTGAGCGACGTGTCCAGTCTCCAGGCGGGTGCCGCCGGCAACCCGCCGTTCGGCACCGAATACTTCACCGAGCGCAACGGCGGCGGGCTGCTGGTGCGGCGCACCGCGGTGCTGACCGGCGAGCGCATCACCGATGCCCAGCCCGGCTTCGACGGACAGACCGGCGAGCCGGCGGTGCACATCACGCTCGACGGCCAGGGCGCGCGTATCTTCCAGCAGGTGACGCGCGAGAACGTGAACAAGCGCATGGCCATCCTGCTGATCGAGAAGGGCAAGGCCGAGGTGGTCACCGCTCCGGTGATCCGCACCGAGATCGGTGGCGGCCGCGTGCAGATCAGCGGCCGTATGACCACGGCCGAGGCACGCGACACGGCGCTGCTGCTGCGCGCCGGCGCGCTCGCCGCTCCGATGGAGATCATCGAAGAGCGCACCGTCGGCCCGAGCCTGGGTGCTGACAACATCGCCAAGGGTGTGAACTCGACGCTGGTCGGCATGCTGCTGGTCACGGTGTTCATGTGCATCTACTACCGGTTCTTCGGCGTGATCTCCGTGGTCGCGTTGCTGGCGAACATGCTGCTGCTGGTGGCGATCCTGTCGCTCCTGCAGGCAACGCTTACGCTTCCCGGCATCGCCGGCATCGCGCTCACCCTGGGCATGGCGATCGATGCCAACGTGCTGATCAACGAGCGCATACGCGAGGAACTGCGCAACGGTTCCACGCCGCAGGCGGCGATCCATGCCGGCTACGACCGCGCGTTCGACACCATCCTGGACGCCAACATCACCACGCTGATCGCCGGCTTCGCGCTGTTCTGGCTCGGGTCGGGGCCGATCCGCGGCTTCGCGGTCACGCTGTGCATCGGCATCTTCACCACCATGTTCAGCGCGGTGCTGGTCTCGCGTGCACTGGTCAACCTCAGCTACGGCCGGCAGCGCAAGGTCGAGAGCCTCTCCGTCTAGTCTCGAACGGACACCAGGAACCACCATGTTCGAAGTCTACAAGGTCACCCGCGCGCTGCCGTTCATGGCGAACGCAAAGCCGTGGTTCTCCATATCGGTGATAGCGGTGCTCATTGCCGTCGCCGGCCTGGCCTTCCGCGGGCTGAACCTCGGCATCGACTTCACCGGCGGCACGGTGATCGAGGTCACCTACCCGGAGCCGATCGAGGTGAATACGGTGCGCGAGAAGCTCGCGACCGTGAACATGTCGGACGCGATCGTGCAGAACTTCGGCACCGCACGCGACGTGCTGATCCGCATCCCGGTCAAGCCCGAGGTGACCAGCGCACAGCTCTCCGAGGTGGTGCTCAAGGCCCTGCGCGAGCGCGAGCCGAAGGTCGAGATGAAGCGGGTGGAGTTCGTCGGCCCGCAGGTGGGCAGTGAATTGCTCTACGACGGCCTGCTGGCGCTGATCGTGGTCACGCTGGGCATCATGGGTTACCTCGCGGTGCGCTTCGAGTGGAAATTCGCCGTCGGGGCCATCACGGCGACCGCTCACGACGTACTGATCATCTTCGGCATGTTCGCGATCTTCCAGTGGAACTTCGACCTGACCGCGCTGGCCGCGGTGCTGGCGGTGCTCGGCTATTCGGTGAACGACACGGTGGTGGTGTTCGACCGCATCCGCGAGAACTTCCGCAAGATGCGCCGCGCCACGGTGCCCCAGATCATGGACGACGCCATCACCGCGACCCTCTCGCGCACCATCCTCACCGGCGGCTCGACCATGCTGATGGTGCTTGCGATGCTCTTCTTCGGCGGCGACGTGCTGTACTTCTTCGCGCTGGCCCTGACCATCGGTATCGTGGTCGGTATCTATTCGTCGATCTTCGTCGCCAGCGCGGTCACCATGTGGCTTGGCATCTCGCGCGAGGACTTCATCAAGCCCGAGAAGCAGCAGCAGGACGCGCAGGTCTGAGCACGCAGAGATGGACACGCTGATCGCGCTCGGGCTGCAGGTCTTCGACATCCTGCTGCACCTGGACGACTATCTCGCCTGGGTGGTCGAGCACTACGGCGCCTGGATCTACGCGGTGCTGTTCCTGATTGTCTTCTGCGAGACCGGGCTGGTCGTCACGCCGTTCCTGCCTGGCGATTCGCTGCTGTTCGTCGCTGGCGCCATCGCCGCGGCCGGTGGAATGAACGTGCACCTGCTGGTGCTGCTGCTGATCGTGGCTGCCATCCTGGGCGATGCGGTCAACTATCACATCGGCCGCTGGGCCGGGCCGAAGGTGTTCCGCGGCGAGCCATGGTGGGGCGACCGTTTCTTCAAGGCCGAGTACCTGCAGAAGACCCAGTCGTTCTATGACCGTTATGGCGGCAAGACGATCATCATCGCGCGCTTCATCCCGATCGTGCGCACCTACGCGCCGTTCATCGCCGGGGTGGCGAAGATGCCGTATTCGCGCTTTGCACTGTACAACGTCAGCGGTGGTGTGCTCTGGGTGGCCTCGCTCAGCTACGCCGGTTTCCTGTTCGGAAACATTCCCTGGATCAAGCAAAACCTGACGCTGGTGATCCTCGCGATCATATTCCTGTCGATCCTGCCCGCGATCATCGAGGTGATGCGGGCGCGGATGGGCAAGGCACCGTCGTCAGCCTGAGCGTATCCCTCAGACCAGCCGGGCGAGCTCCGCTGCCTTGCCGATGTAGGACGCTGGGGTCATCGCGAGCAGCCGTGCCTTCGCGTCCTCGGGCAGTGCCAGCGTGCGCACGAAGCTGCGCAGGTCGGCCTCCGTCATGTGGCCCTTGCCCCGGGTGAGCGCCTTCAACTGCTCGTAGGGTTCCGGCAGCCCGTAGCGGCGCATCACCGTCTGGATCGGCTCGGCCAGCACTTCCCAGGCATCGTCGAGGTCGCGGGCGAGCGCGGCCGGGTTCGCGGCCAGCTTGTTCAGGCCGCGCAGGCAGGAGTCGAAGGCCAGCAGGGTGTGGCCGAAGGCTACGCCGAGGTTGCGCAGCGCGGTCGAGTCGGTGAGGTCGCGCTGCCAGCGCGACACCGGCAGCTTCTCCGACAGGTGACGCAGCATCGCGTTCGCGATGCCGAGGTTACCCTCGGAGTTCTCGAAGTCGATCGGGTTCACCTTGTGCGGCATTGTCGATGAGCCCACTTCACCTTCCTTGACCTTCTGGGTGAAGTAGCCGAGCGAGATGTAGCCCCAGATGTCGCGGTTCAGGTCGATCAGGATGGTATTGGCACGCGCGAAGGCATCGAGCAGTTCGGCCAGTGCATCGTGCGGCTCGATCTGCGTGGTGTAGGGGTTCAACTCCAGGCCCAGGCGTTCGACGAAGTCGTGGGCGAACTTCTCCCAGTCGAAGTCGGGGTAGGCGACCCGGTGCGCGTTGTAGTTGCCTACCGCGCCGTTGATCTTGCCGGTGACCCGGATGTGGATGATGCGGTCGCGCGCGGTGCGCAGCCGCCAGGCGAAGTTCGCCATCTCCTTGCCGAGCGTGGTCGGCGAGGCGGGCTGGCCGTGGGTGCGCGACAGCATCGGCAGGTCGGCATGCTCATGGGCGAGATCGCGCAGCCGGCACGCCAGCCTGTTGAGCATCGGCAGCATCACGTCTTCGCGCGCACCGCGCACCATCAGCGCATACGACAGGTTGTTGATGTCCTCGGAGGTGCAGGCAAAGTGGATGAAGCCGGCTGCCTTCGCGACCGCCGGATGACCGGCGAAACGCTCGCACAGCCAGTACTCGACCGCCTTTACGTCGTGGTTGGTGCGGGCTTCGATGTCCTTCACCGCCTTGGCATCGGCCACCGAGAAGCTGCGTGCCGCTTCGTCGAGCGCCTCGATGGCCTCCAGCGGGAACGGCTCGACCTCGGTGAAGTGCGGCTCGGCTGCCAGCGCCTTCAGCCATTCGACCTCGACCAGCACGCGGTTGCGGATCAGCGCGTACTCGGAAAAATGCGACTGCAGCTGCTGCAGCCTGGCGGCGTAGCGCCCGTCCAGCGGCGACACCGCGGTCAGGGCCGTCAGGGCGGCCAGTGCGTCGGCCGGCGCGGCGGTCAGGGAAGCGGGAGCAGGAGAGGCGTTCGACATGTTCGGCTCGCAGATCCGGGCGTGCAGCGGTGCAGCCGCCCATGGGGGCAGGATCGTAGCACGCGACCGCAGGGCCGGCCCGCAGGGTCGCCCGGCCGGCCGTCGCCGCCAGCCGGAATCAGCCAGCGCCCGGGGCCGCAGGCTGCTGTGCCGCCCACCACGCCCTGAGCACCCCCTGGGTGCCGCCCTGGCGGATGATCTCCAGCGCGCGTTCCGGCAGGGGCTTGAATGCGTGGCCGGTGCCACGCGAGTGGTTGCTGAACGCACCACTGCGGAAATCGATCTCGACCTCGTCGCCGTCGTCGACCATCGCGGCGATGCCGGTGCAGCCGGTCATGAAGGTGAAGCCCAGGCCGATCAGCGCGCGGTAGGTGTTGTAGGGCATCGATTCGCAGGCGAGCGCCAGCCCCATCGCCTTCATCGCCACATAGGCCTGGATGTGTGCCTTGCCCTTGCCGAAGTTGCGCCCGGCGATCACCAGGTCGCCGGGTTTCGCGCGCTGGTGGAAGTCGGGCCGGCTGGTCTCGAACAGGTGCGGGATCAGCACCTCGGGATCCATCACCCGCCGGATCACGTAGTCGAACGAGATCATCTGTGCGTCGTGTTCGACATCGTCGCCGAACCGATGGCAGGTACCGCGGTAATGCCAATCGGTGCGGTTCATCGCGCCGGCTGCAGGTAGTCGCGCGGGTCGGCGATCGCGCCGGCGACGGCCGAGGCGGCGACCGTGGCCGGACTGCCGAGGTAGCACTTCGAATCCTTCGGCCCCATGCGGCCGGCATGATTGGTCGCGGCAGTCGAGATCGACACCTCGCCGGCATCCATCAACCCCATGTTGCCGCCCGCGCAGGGTCCGCAGCCGGCAGGCAGCACCAGGGCCCCGGCTTCGATGAACACGTCGGTGAGTCCCTGCTCGGACATCTTCCGTGCGCACTGGACGGTGCCCGGCACAATGAACAGGCGCGTGCCCGAGGCCACCCGCCGCCCCTTGAGGATGCCGGCGGCGACCGCGAAGTCTTCATACATGCCCGAGCCGCACGCCCCGATGTAGGCATGCTGGACCGGCACGCCGGCCACCTGGGCGATGTCGGCTGCATTGGAGGGGCTGCCCGGCAGCGCCACCTGCGGGCCGAGGGTGGAGAGGTCGAACGTGAACGTGGCCTCGAAGCGTGCATCGGGGTCGCTGAACACCGGCTCGAACGGTGCCCGGATGCGCTGACGGCACCAGTCGAGCACATGCTCCGACGGCGGCACGAACACGCCGGCCACGCCAGCCTCGGTCGGCGTGTTGCACAGGGCGACGCGCTCGTGCACGTCGAGCGCGTCGAGCGCGTCGCCGGCCAGTTCCAGATAGCGGTAGTCGATGTCGATCGCATCCGGCCCGTTGAGCAGCGCGTGCGTGATGCGGAAGCCGACGTCGCGGCAGGACACTCCGTGCTGCAGGCGACCGGTCAGCGTCACCTTCACCGATGGCGGCACCGTCGTCCAGAGGGTACCCATGGCCAGCACGCTCACCACCTCGGGGCCGGCGCGTACCGGCACCGCGCCGATCGCGCCGAAGTTCGAGCAGTGCATGTCGCTCGCGAACACGAACATGCCGGGGGTCACCAGGCCGTCTTCCATCGGGAAGATGTGGCCGTGGCCGCCCTGGCCGACATCGTAGAAGCGCCCGACCTGCCAGTCGCGCGCGGTCCTGCGGATCGCCGTGCCGCGCGCCGCCGCGCGCGGGCTCAGGTATAGCACCTCGTGGTCGGTGGCGAAGACGACGCGTTCCGGATGCGTGATCCGGTCGATGCCCAGCGCGTCGAGTTCGCGTCGCGCGCCCTCGACATGGCCGTCGTGCACGAAGACCAGCGCGGGCTGCGGATAGACGACATCCCACGGTTCCACGGTGGTGGCGCCGCTCGCCTGCGCGAGGACCTTCTCGACTGCCGTCATGCCCACGGGTGTGCGCGCTCCTGGATGCAGGTGGCCGCGATGCCGCCAGTGTTCATTCCTGCGGAATCTTCGCGCCGGCGATCACCTTCGCCCACTTGTCCTTCTCGGACGCGATGAAGCGCGCGAACTCGTCCGGCGTGTTGCCGACCACCTGGAAGCCGTCTTCGGTCAGGCGCGAGCGAACCTCGGGCGACCCGAGTGCCTTGACGAACTCGGCATTCAGGCGGCGGATGATCTCGCCCGGCGTGCCGGCCGGGGCGAGCACGCCATGCCAGTTGATCACTTCGTAGCCCGGCAGGCTCTCGTTCATCGAGGCGAGCTTCGGCGCGTTCGGGATCGGTTTCGAACCGGTGTGCGCGATCGCCCGCAGCTTGCCCGAGTTGACCAGCGGCCATGACGTACCCTGGCCGCTGAACATCATCGACACTTCGCCGCCGACCACTGCCATCGTCGCCGGCCCGGTGCCCTTGTAGGGGACATGCAGGACCTCGACCTTGCCGAGGCTGTCGAGCAGCGCGCCGGCGAGGTGCGACGCGCTGCCGCTGCCGGCCGAGGAGTAGGTCAGCTGGCCCGGACGCGACCGCGCGAGCGCGAGCACGTCCTTCAGGCCCTTGGCCGGAAGCGAAGGATGTACCACCAGCATCAGCGGGCTCGCGATGGCCAGCGTGATCGGGGCGAAATCGCGGATCGGATCGTAGGGGAGCTTGCGATAGAGCGCAGGATTGATCGCGAGCGTGCCGACATGCCCCATGAACAGCGTGTATCCATCCGGTGCGGCGCGTGCCGCGACCTCGGCCCCGATGTTCCCGCCCGCGCCCGCGCGGTTCTCTATCGCCACCGCCTGGCCCAGGCCCTCGGCGGCGCGTGCTCCCAGTGCGCGCGCGACGATGTCGGTGGAACCCCCGGGGGCGAACGGCACCACGATGCGCAGCGGCTTGGCCGGCCATGCCTGTGCCTGTGCCGTCGCAGGCCATGCGCCGATCGCCAGGGCGGCAAAGCCGATGCCGATGTCCGGCGCCATGTGTTTCATCGATCACTCCTCCAGCCGGCTCTCTGGCCGGGCGTACAATCTTAGCAAACGTGGGCCGCAGCCACGAACGAGGAGACCGAGCGTGCAAGGAAAGGGCAGTGCGAAGACCGTCGTGATGGTTGCACCTACCGGGTCGCGCTACATGAAGGCAGATCATCCCGCGATCCCGCTGTCGCCGCGCGAGATCGCCGAAGACGTCGCCGCCTGCGTCGAGGCAGGCGCATCGGTCGCGCACCTGCATGCACGCGGCCCGGATGGCCGGTCGACCCAGGATCCGGAGGTCTATCGCGAGATCATCGAACGCATCCGCGAGCGCACCGACGTAGTGATCCAGCTGTCGATCGGCGCGAAGGGCTTCACCGTCGACGAGGCCCTCAGGCCGCTGGTGCTCGAGCCCGAGATGGCTTCACTGCCGATGCGCAACGTCGCGACGCAGCCGGAAGAGGTGCACCAGATGGCGGCCGCGATGAAGCTGCGCGGGGTGGTGCCGAGCGTCGACGGGTCAACGGTGGGGATGTTCGAGGCGGTCGGGGCGATGCATCGCGACGGCGTGTTTGCCGATCCGCTGTGCCTGGGCTTCATCCTCGGCGAACCCGCCACGCGCGAGGACGCGGAAGCACGGCTGCGATCGTTCGCCGCCACGGCACCGGCGGGCGCGCTGTGGTGGTGTGCGAAAGGCGGTGCATTCGCCGCCGAGGTCGCAGCCGTCGCCGTGGGTATGGGCGGGCACCTGCGCGCCGGCCTCGAAGACGTGGTACCGGCGCCGGGCGCGCCCGCCGTGGGCAATGTCGAACTGGTGAAACGCGTAGCCGCCATCGCCCGCGCCCAGGGGCGAGAGACGGCGACTGCGGCCGAGGTGCGGGCGATGTTCCGGGCTGCCCGCGGCTGATCCTGCCGGGCCGTGCGCCACGGCGTTGCCGCGTGGCGAGCCCGGCACGTTCAGCGGGTACTGGCGCCGACCTTGCCGCTGAGCAGGTCTTCGGCCATCGCCTCGGCGCTGCGCTCGCCTGGAGGGCCGTAGCCGCCGCCCCCGGGGGTGAACACGCGCAGCCGGTCTCCCGCCTGCAGCACGAGCATGCCCTTGGAAGGCACGGTTTCGATCCGGCCATCTGCGCGCAGGATCTCGGAGGTCGCCAGTGCGCCATCGCCTCCGCCGGCCAGGCCGGGGGCCTGCGCATAGTGGCGTTCGCCCCGGTGCGAGATGGATACCGGGCCGTGCAGCACCAGGTATTCGCGCTCGAGGCCGCAGCCACCGCGGAAGCGACCGACGCCGCCGGAGTCCGGACGGATCGCGCAGCGCAGCAGGCGGATCGGTGCTTCGAGTTCCAGCACCTCGGCGGCGAGGCTCATGCCGTTGGTCATGTCGGTCGCGATGCCGTCGATGCCATCGTGCCCGAGCGCCGCGCCGCTGCCGCCGTTGATCAGGTCGGTGACCACGAAGCGGCGCCCTGGCGGTGGGGGCGCTCCGGCAGCGGTGGCGTCCGCGCTGCCGGGCTCGCGCGGCCATTCGCCGCCGAACGCGAGCACCAGGACCGATGCGGCCGATGCCGCGGGGAAGCGCTCCGGCAGCACCTGCGCCAGCGCGCCGACGATGCAGGAGGCGATCCGCTTCATCACCGGCGTGCGGCCGTTCACCGGTGCCGGGGCGTCCGGGTTCACCAGGCTGCGCGGTGGCAGCTTCACCGTGACCGGACGGAAGCAGCCGCCATTGGTCGGGATCGCCGGGTCGGTGATCGCGCGCACGCCGTAGAACGCGGCCGAGTGCACGCCCGAGGGCACGATGTTGAGCGGGCCGCGTACCTGCGGGCTGGTGCCTTCGAAATCGAACGCGACATTGCCCTTGCCGTCGAGGGTCACCGCGACTTCGATGCGGATGCGCCGGTCAAGGTCGATGCCGTCGTTGTCGAGGAAGTCGACATAGTGGTAGGTGCCGGCAGGCAGTGCAGCCAGCGCCTGGCGGGTCATCGCCTCCGAGCGGTCGAGCAGTTCGGCGAACAGCCCGGTGAGCTGCGGCCAGCCGTAGCGCACACCGGTCTCGGCCAGCCGGCGCAGCGCGATCTTGCCGGCGGCGAGCTGGGCGTTGAGGTCGCCCTGCAGCGTGTCGGGCAGCCGTACGTTCTGCCGGATCAGGCGTAACAGGCCGTCGTCGATCACGCCACGATGCGCCAGGCGCAGCGCCGGCAGGCGCAGGCCTTCATGGAAGATCTCGGTCGCATGCGTGGGCACCGACCCGGCCATGATGCCGCCGACATCGACCTGGTGCGCCATCGAGGCGCTCATCGCGACCACGTACCCGTCGACCACCAGCGGCATCACCAGCGCGATGTCGGGCAGGTGGGTGCCGCCGAGGTAGGGGTCGTTCATGATGTAGACGTCGCCGTCTTCCATCGCCGTCACCGGGTACTGCGCGAGGATGCTGCGCACCGAGAACACCAGCGAGCCGAGGTGGCTGGGGTTCGATCGCGATTGCGCGATCACCGTGCCGTCCGCGTCGAACAGGCTGCACGAGGCGTCGAGTGCCTCCTTCACCACCGGCGAGAACGAGCCGCGGATCAGGCTCCACTGCATCTCCTCGACGATGCTCTCGAGCCGGTAGCGGATCACTTCCAGCAGCACGGGGTCGGTGACCGGCTTCATGTCGCCTGCCTCCGGAGGATCAGTTCGCCGCTCGGCGCGACCTCGCCCGTCCAGCCGATGGGCACCAGCGTGGTGGTGTCGATCTGCTCGATCAGTGCCGGCCCGGTGAAACGTTCGCCAGGCGCGAGTCTGGTGCGGTCGATGATGCGAGCCTCGACCGCTGCCTGCGTGCCGGGCAGGCGGATGCGGCGCGTGCGGCCGGGTTGGCCGCCTGCTTCGTCGGAACGGCCGACAGGCAGGCCGCCAGCCTCTTGCACGAAGCCCGCCTCGATCCCGTGCACGCTGCGCAGGTTGACGATGCGTGCCGGTTCACGCGAGCTGTGGCCGTAGATGCGCTCATGCGCATGCAGGAAGTCTTCGTAGAGCCGAGGCAGCATGGTCGACGGATCGCCGGAGGCGAGCGGCACCGACACGTAGCTCGACTGGCCTATGAAGCACACGTCGGCGAGGTGGCGGATCGTCATCCGCGGACCCGCTGCGTCGGCCGCGTCGTGCGCGTAGGCCTGCGCATGGCCTTCCTCGCGCATCGCGGCCGCGCAGTCGGCATCGAGCGCGGACAGCCGCGCGAGGATTTCCGTCGGATCGGCCCCGGCGATCGGGCGCGCGCAGGCCACCAGCGCCTCGTGCTCGACCGGCGCCGCCAGCAGGCCGATCGCCGACAGTACGCCGGGATGGCGGGGCACCAGCACCTCTGCGATATCGAGTTCCTCGGCCAGGGCACAGGCATGCAGCCCGCCACCGCCGCCGAGCGCGACCAGGCTGAATCCGCGCGGGTCGATGCCGCGGTGGATCGAGGCGAGCCGGATGCCTTCGGCCATCTGCGCGTTGACCACGCGATGGATGCCCAGCGCCGCGCGTTCGACATCCAGCCTGAGCGGCTGCGCGATGCGCGCGTCGATCGCGGCACGGGCGCAGTCGACATCGAGCGCGACCGTGCCGCCGGCGAAGTTGGCCGGGTCGAGCCAGCCCAGCGCAAGCGAGGCGTCGGTCACCGTGGGTTCGGTGCCGCCCCGCGCATAGCAGGCGGGGCCGGGGTCGGCCCCGGCCGAGTGCGGGCCTACGCGCAGCGTGCCGGCGCCGTCGAGCCAGGCCAGGCTGCCACCACCGGCGCCGATCGCGTTCACGTCGACCATCGCAACCCGCACCGGGTGGCCTTCGATCGAGCCTTCGGAGCGCAACAGCGGTACGCCGTCGGCCGCCAGTGCGATGTCGCAGCTGGTGCCGCCGATGTCCACCGAGATCAGGTCGCGCCGGCCGACCGCGCGGCCGGTCATCGCACCGCCGATCGCGCCAGCCGCCGGGCCGGACAGGAACAGCCGTACCGGGCGCGCGCGGGCGACGCCGGCCGAACTGACCCCGCCGCGCGACTGCATGATCTGCAGCCGTGCCGGCACACCGGCCTCGGCGAGTCCCTGTTCCATCTGCGACAGGTACTGGTCGAGCACCGGCTTCACGTAGGCATCGAAGGCGGTGACGCAGGCGCGCTCGTACTCGCGGAAGGCCGGGTCGACCTCGGACGACAACGACACGGCGAGCTGGGGATGCTTCCGGAGGATCAGTTCGCGCGCCCGCCGCTCCTGCGACGGATCGAGGAAGGAGAACAGGAACACGATCGCGATCGCGCGCACCTCCAGTGCCACCAGTTCGTCGACCGCGGCGAGCAGCGCGGTCTCGTCGAGCGCCTGTACCACCTGGCCCTGCGCATCGAGCCGGGCCGGCACGTCGCGCCGCAGGTGGCGCGGGGCGAGGAACACCGGCGCCTGCGGCTTGAGCACGGTGTCATAGATCTCGCGCCGGTTGCCGCGGCCGATCTCCAGCAGGTCGCGGAAGCCCTCGCTGGCGATGAAGCCGATGCGCGCGCCCTTGCGCTCGATGACCGCGTTGGTCGCCACCGTCGTGCCGTGCACGAAGCGTCCGATCGACGCCGGGTCCACGCCCCACGCGTCGCGCAGGTGCGCCACCGCATCGAGCACCGCGCGCGCCGGGTTCGACGGCGTGCTGCGCAGCTTCGCGAGCTTCAGCGTGCCGTCGGGCAGCACGCACACCAGGTCGGTGAAGGTGCCGCCGATGTCGATGCCGACGATCGCCTGTCCGGCGCCTGCGCTCATCGGTTGGCCAGTTCGGCCAGCGTCGCCGTCAGCACGCGCGCGCCCGCCGCGAGGTCGGATGGCTGCGCGTTCTCCGCTTCGTTGTGGCTGACCCCGCGCTCGCACGGAACGAAGATCATGCCGGTCGGGCACATCCGGCTGAGGTACATCGCGTCATGGCTCGCGCCCGATGGCAGGCGCATCGACGGCAGCCCGAGCGCGCCGGAAGCCGCCTCGACCAGCCCGACGATCGAGGGATCGAAGGCGGTGGGGTCGTCATGCAGCGTGGGCGTGACGGTGACCGTACAGGCTCTGGCGTGGGCGCGGCAGGTCGGCTCCACCGCCTCGCCGAGGCGGGCGATCGTCGCGCGGTCAGGATGGCGGATGTCCACCGAGAACAGGACATGGCTGGGCACCGAGTTCGGCGAGTTGGGCGTGACCAGCATGCGGCCGACGGTAAAGCGCGTGATGTCCGACGGGTCGGCGGTCAGTTCGCGCAGCGCCGCGATCATCGCCACCGCCTCGCGCAATGCGTCGCGCCGCAGCGACACCGGCGCGGTGCCGGCATGCGCACTCTCGCCCGACACCTCGACATTGAACCAGCGCATGCCCTGGATGCCGGTGACCGCGCCGACCTGCAGCGCGGCCGACTCGAGCAGCGGCCCCTGCTCGATGTGTGCCTCGACATAGGCGGCGACCGGACCAGCCACCGGGCGACGCGCGGCATCCGGCGTGGCGGCGAGCGTCTGCGCGAGCGCATCAGCGAGGCGTATGCCGGCGTTGTCGCGCACCTCGGCGAAGTCCTCGACGGTGCGTGCGCCCGCGAACACCATCGAGCCCATCGTGCAGGGCGGGAAGCGGCCGCCTTCCTCGTTCGTCCAGGCAACGACTTCGATCGGCGCCCGGGTACGCACGCCCGCTGCGTCCATGGCCTCGAGGGCTTCCAGGCCGGCGAGCACGCCGTAGATGCCGTCGAAGCGGCCACCCTTGGGCTGGGTATCCATGTGGCTGCCGGTCATCACCGGCGGGGCGGAGGGGTCCAGCCCCTCGCGGCGCAGGAACAGGTTGCCGATGGCATCGACGCTCACCGCGAGCCCGAGCGTGCGTGCCCACGACAGCAGCAGCGCGCGCGACTCGATGTCTTCCGGCGACAGCGCCGGGCGGTTCACGCCCTGTCCGGGAATCGCACCGATCTTCGCCATCTCGGCGAGCCTGTCCCACAGACGCTGCTCATCGACCGAAGCCGCCGCCGCGACCGAATCCTCGCGCAGGACAGCCATGGTCACTCGATCTTCGCGCCGGAGTCGCGGATCACCTTCGCCCACAGCGCGATCTCGGAGGCGATGATCGCGCGCATCTCCTCCGGCGTGCTCGAGCGCGGTTCGAAGCCGATGTCCAGCAGCCGCTTGCGCAGGTCGGGCAGGGCGAGCGCCTTGACCATCTCGCCGTTGAGCCGCGTGATGATCTCCTTCGATACGCCCGCCGGGGCCATCATGCCGAACCAGTTCTCGGCCGCATAACCCTTCAGTCCCGATTCGGCGACCGTCGGTACGTCGGGCAGCACGTTCGAGCGGCGCGAGGTGGCGACCGCGAGCGCGCGCAGCTTGCCGCCGCGGATGTGGTGCAGCACTGCCGGCACGCTGTCGAACAGCAGCACGACCTGGCCGCCGAACAGGTCGGCCAGTGCCGGCGAACTGCCCTTGTAGGGCACGTGCACGATATCGATCTTCGCCGTCGCGCGCAGCAGTTCCTGCTCGAGGTGCGACAGCGTGCCGTTGCCCTGGGAGGCCCAGCTCAGCTGGCCGGGGCGCGCCCGCGCGAGCGCGATCACGTCCTGCACGGTCTTCACCGGCAGCGACGGATGGGCAATCAGGACGTGCGGGGAATTTGCGGCGAGCGAAATCGGCGCGAGGTCCTTCTGCAGGTCGTAGTTGAGCTTCTGGTACAGAGTCGCGCTGATCGAATGCGTGGTGACAGCGGCCATCAGCAGCGAGTAGCCGTCGGCGGGAGCCTTCGCGACCGCTTCCGCGCCGATGTTGCCGCCGGCACCGGGCCGGTTCTCGAACACGATCTGCTGGCCGAGCGTCTCCTGCAGCCGCAGCGCGACCGGACGGCCGACCAGGTCGACCGCACCGGCGGGCGGAAACGGGGCGATCAGCCGGATCGGCCGGGTCGGCCACGCCTGCGCTGACGCGGGGGCGGCTGGCAACGTCATCAGCAGCGCAGGCAGCAGGAAAGTGGTGGTCGCAGCGGCGATCGCCGCAGAGCCGGGAACAAAGCCCGGGCGGACGAGGCGGGAAGGAAGTGAATGCACGCGGGGCTCCGGAAGGGACGGTGGATCGATTCGAGCAATAAGCGTACCGTCGGGGCCGAGAATACCTAGAAATCGAGCGGAAGTCGGCAGCGCGCACGGCGCCTCGTAGCGCCCGCCTCGCCCCGCACCGCACCGAAAGGAGACCGGATGACCCTGAATCGCCCTTCGTTGGCGCGTATGCTTGCAGGCCGCGCCCGATCGCCCGCGCTGTCGCGCGCCGCAGCGGCGGCTGTCTGGCCCACGGCGATGCTGACGCTGGCCATGGCTGCAGGCCTGGCTGCCGCGCAGGAGTTCCCGTCGCGTCCGGTGCGGCTGGTGATCGGCTTTCCGCCGGGTGGTCCCGCCGATTTCTTCGCGCGCACGCTCGCCGATCCGCTGTCGAAGCAGTGGGGCCAGTCGGTGCTGGTGGACAACCGCGCCGGCGCTAACGGATTGATCGCGGCGGAGTTCGTGCTGCGTTCACCGGCCGACGGCCATGCGCTGTACCTTTCGAGTGCCGGCGCGCTGGTCATCCAGCAGCACCTGCAGTTGAAGATGCCGTTCGAGACCCTGGTCGACTTCGCGCCGGTGTCCCATGTGGTTTCGGTCCCGGAACTGCTCGTCGCGCATCCGGCACTGCCGGTCACCAGCGTGAAGGAACTGGTAGCGCTCGCACGCAAGCGGCCGGGCCAGATCACGTTCGCATCGACCAGCACCGGCAGCATGCCGCACCTGGCCGGCGAGCAGTTCAAGGCTGCCGCTGGCATCGACATCACTCATGTTCCGTTCAAGGGTGCTGCGCCGGCGGTGATCGATGTGATGGCCGGCCATGTGCAGATCCTGTTCGCGGATCTGCCGATCCTGGTGCCGCAGGTCAAGGGTGGCAAGCTGCGGCCGCTGGTGCTCGCCAGCAGTCGCCGTCATCCGCTTTTTCCGGACATACCGACCACGGCCGAATCCGGGATGCCCGGGGTACTGGCCGACAACTGGTATGGCGTCGTGGTTCCGGTGAAGACGCCAGCGGCGGTGGTTGCGCGCCTGAACCAGTCGCTGGTCAAGGCGCTGCAGGAGCCGGCGGTACGGACCCGGCTGGCCGACCAGGGCGCGGAGGCCACCGGCGGTACGCCAGAGCAGTTCGCCGAGTTCATCAAGGCCGAGGCGGCGCGCTGGGGCAGGGTAGTCAGGGCCGCCGGGCTGAAGCCGGAGTGACCGGGGATCAGGCGATGATGCCGCCCCCGAGGCACACCTTCGACTCGTAGACCACGACCGACTGCCCGGGCGTCACCGCCCACTGCGGTTCGGCAAACGCCACCTCGAAGCCGCTGCCTGCGACCACGGGCAGCACGCATGCGGTATCGGCCTGCCGGTAACGGGTCTTCGCCGCGTATACCCAGTCGACATGCGGCGGCTGGCCGGATACCCAGCTCGCGTCGATCGCGACCAGACGGTCGGCGAGCAGGGCCGGATGGTCGTGCCCCTGCACGACCTGCAGGATGTTGCGCGCGAGGTCCTTGCGCGCGACGTACCAGGCTTCGCCGGCGCTGCCGTCGGCGCGACCGCCGATGCCGAGCCCCTGACGCTGGCCGATCGTGTAATACATCAAGCCAATATGCTCGCCGACCACGGTGCCGTCGAGTGTCTGCATCTCGCCGGGTGCCTTCGGCAGGTAGCGGTTCAGGAATTCGCGGAACGGCCGCTCGCCGATGAAGCAGATACCGGTGCTGTCCTTCTTTTCGGCGACCGGCAGCCCTTCGCGCCGCGCGATCTCGCGCACTTCCCGCTTGGGCAACTGGCCCAGCGGGAACAGCGTGCGCGACAGCTGCGACTGGTTCAGCCGGTGCAGGAAATAGCTCTGGTCCTTGGTGCCGTCCTCGGCCTTGAGCAACTGGAACAGCCCGTCGCGTTCGCGCACCTGCGCATAGTGGCCGGTGGCGATCATGTCCGCACCGAGCCCGATCGCGTGGTCGAGGAACGCGCGGAACTTGATCTCGGCATTGCACAGGACGTCCGGGTTGGGCGTGCGCCCCGCCTGGTACTCGGCCAGGAAGGTCGAGAAGACCCTGTCCTTGTACTCGGTCGCGAAGTTCACCTGGTCGATCTCGATGCCTATCCGGTCGGCCACCGACACCGCGTCGACGAGGTCTTCGCGCGAACTGCAGAACTCTTCGGTGTCGTCGTCTTCCCAGTTCTTCATGAACACGCCGACGACGTTCCAGCCTGCACGCTTGAGCAGCAGTGCCGCCACCGACGAGTCAACACCGCCGGACATGCCGACCACCACGGTCTTGCCATTCATGCGTCGTTGCCTTTCACCGGTGCCGACGGCGCGGGGTCAGGCGTAGTGCCTGAGCATCGCGAGGGGGAAGCGCTGCCCCGCCAGGTAGTCTTCGATGCAGTCGAGCAGCAGCGGGCTGCGGTGGCGGTCACGGCCATCGCGGATTTCTTCCGGCGTCTGCCACAACGCGCGCACGATGCCGGTGTCCAGCGCGCGATCCGGTTCATGGCCAGTGATCTCGCCGGCGAAAGCGAAGCGCAGGTAGGTGACTTCCGAACCGTGCATCGGCAGGCTGTAGATTCCGACCAGCGCAGTCGGCCGGAAGTGGTAGGCCGATTCTTCGAGCGTCTCTCTCGTGACTGCGTCCAACAGGGTCTCGCCCGGGTCCCAGTGACCGGCGGGCTGGTTCAGGCGCAGCCCGCTACTGGTCTCTTCCTCGATAAGCAGGAAGCGGCCGTCACGCTCGGCGATTGCGGCCACGACGACGTTCGGTTTCCAGATTGCTTCAGACATGGACGGATGGTGATCGCGGGAGGGTCGATCGCGGGAGGGTCGATCGCGGGAGGGTCAGGTCTTGAGTTTTGCATCGGAGATGCAAAACTCAAGACCTGACCCCCACACCGTGACCCTCCCCCGCACAAAAGAAAAGCGGGCCCGGAGGCCCGCTTTTCAAGCGAGAAAGCTCGCGGGAAGAATTACTTCTTCTCGGCTTTTTTCTCGGTCTTCTTCGCGTCGTCTTTCTTCGGCTCAGCGGCAACGACGATCGACGAGGCGGTAACAGCAGCGAACAGGCCGGCCAGGACAGCAGCGATCATTTTTTTCATGGTATTTCCTCTAGAGGTTGGAAATCAGAACTGCCGAAGTACTTCGGCAAACACAATAACGGCACTCTCCCGGATCGGTTGACACAAGATTCATCATCCGGGTCCGCACGCCCGACAGCAGGATGCGGTGGGCCGAAGTGTATCCGACTGTCAGCGTTCCGTGTGGAGTCCGATCTCGTTCGCAGATGGCGAGACATCGCGGGAGAAAGAGCTGAACAATCCATTCAGATCAACGACTTGTGATGGATTGTTCTGGCCACGTAGCCTGCTCGTCCAGCCGCTGGCCGGTCCCCGGCGTGGTGCAATCGGACACGAATCCTGACGGTTTGTGCGCAAGGCGAACACACCCGCGGGCCAAAAGAGAGTCCGGAAAGTGACTTCTGGCGCCCGGAAAGAAGCTTCAGCCCGGGAACATCGAACCCGCCAGTGCCGGCGGGTTCAGGCTGCCGACGTCAGCCGGCGCGCTGGATGTTCGAGGCCTGCTTGCCCTTCTGTCCCTGGGTGACGTCGAAGGAGACCTTTTCGCCTTCCTTCAGCGTCTTGAACCCGTTCATGGTGATCGCGGAGAAATGCGCGAACAGGTCTTCACTGCCGTCGTCGGGCGTGATGAACCCGTAGCCCTTGGAGTCGTTGAACCACTTAACCGTGCCAGTTGCCATGACGTACCGTCCTCATCCGTTCTGCGTCGATTGAAGGCGAAGCCCTTGCTCTGACATCTGGCGCCCTCATCTGAAGCTGAAGCGGGCCCACGGGGACGCAGTCCCGCGAAATGGACATGGGTAATCCGGTTCCCCCGTTCAACGACCGCCAGACAGCCGCTTTTTTACGCTCGTTGCGTCAGTGCCGTCAAGCGGACGCCGTGGCACTCTGTATTTCCAGGGAACAGGCCGGCAGGCCCTTGCAGTTTTCACCATAATGCCCACAATGGCACACGGAAGGGCGCATGAGTGCAGAAGCAGGAACAGGAACCCGGAGCTATCCCGGTGGTCGCAACGGCAACAAAGGCAGCAAGGGCAGCAAGGGTGGCGACGAAGGCAATGGCGACGAAGGCGATGGCAGTCCAGGGTTCGGGCGGAACCGTCCTCGAAGCGAAGAAAAGCCGCGTAAAGCCGCCGCCGATGTTCAAGGTGTTGCTGCTGAATGACGATTACACCCCCATGGATTTCGTTGTCGCCGTGCTGCAGTCGATCTTCGCGATGACCCGTGAGCAGGCGACCCAGGTGATGCTGAAGGTGCATCGCGAAGGCATGGGCGTCTGCGGCGTGTACCCCCGGGATCTCGCCGAGTCGAAAGTGGAACAAGTGCTGGCGTTCGCGCGCAAGCACCAGCACCCTCTGAAGTGCGTGATGGAAGAAACCTAGATGATCGCTCAGGAACTGGAAGTCAGCCTCCACATGGCCTTCATGGAGGCGCGGCAGAAACGCCATGAATTCATCACGGTAGAGCACCTTCTGCTCGCGCTGCTCGACAACCCGTCGGCTTCCGAAGTGCTCAAGGCCTGCGTCGTCGACATCGAGGATCTGCGCAAGACGCTCGCCGAATTCGTGGCCGAGCACACGCCAGTGGTCAACGGCGACAACGTCGATACCCAGCCGACGCTCGGCTTCCAGCGGGTGATCCAGCGCGCGATCCTGCATGTGCAGTCCTCCGGCAAGAAGGAGGTCACCGGCGCGAACGTGCTGGTTGCCATCTTCGGCGAAAAAGACTCGCATGCCGTGTACTTCCTGCACCAACGGGGCGTGAACCGGCTCGACGTGGTGAACTTCATCTCGCACGGCATCAGCAAGGTGCCGCAGACGCCGCAGCCGGCCAAGGCCGAAGCCGAGGCCGAGACCGAACAGGAACAGCAGGGCGGCGGTGCGCTCGAGGCTTACACCGTCAACCTGAACCAGTTGTCTCTTGCGGGCAAGATCGATCCGCTGATCGGCCGCGACCGCGAGGTCGAGCGGGTGATACAGACGCTGTGCCGCCGGCGGAAGAACAATCCGCTGCTGGTCGGCGAGGCCGGCGTCGGCAAGACCGCGATCGCCGAAGGGCTGGCTCGCCGCATCGTCGAAGGCGATGTTCCCGACATCCTGCGCAAGTCCCAGGTCTATTCGCTCGACATGGGCGCGCTGCTTGCCGGCACGAAGTACCGTGGCGATTTCGAGCAGCGTCTCAAGGCGGTGCTGAAGCAGCTGCTCGACAATCCGGATGCCGTGCTGTTCATCGACGAGATCCACACCCTGATCGGTGCAGGAGCGGCATCCGGCGGTACGCTCGATGCATCCAACCTGCTCAAGCCGGCGCTCGCTCAGGGGCAGCTCAAGTGCATCGGCGCGACCACCTATGCCGAGTACCGCGGCGTGTTCGAGAAAGACCATGCGCTGTCGCGCCGGTTCCAGAAGATCGATGTCACCGAGCCCAGCGTCTCGGAAACGGTCGAGATCCTGCGTGGCCTCAAGAGCCGCTTCGAGTCGCATCACGGTGTCAAGTACACCGCCGCGGCGCTGAGTTCCGCGGCGGAACTGTCGGCCCGCTTCATCAACGACCGGCACCTGCCTGACAAGGCGATCGACGTGATCGACGAGGCCGGCGCGGCCCAGCGGATACTGCCCAAGACCCGCCAGCGCAAGGTGATCGGAAAGCACGAGATCGAAGACATCGTCGCCAAGATCGCACGCATCCCGCCGCGCAACGTGTCCTCGGATGACCGCACCGCGCTGAAGAACCTCGACCGCGACCTGCGCGCGACCGTGTTCGGCCAGGACAAGGCGATCGATGCGCTGGCAACCGCCATCAAGATGGCGCGCGCCGGCCTGGGCAACCCGCAGAAGCCGATCGGCTGCTTCCTGTTCAGCGGGCCGACCGGCGTCGGCAAGACCGAAGTCGCGCGCCAGCTCGCCTACACGATGGGCGTCGAGCTGATCCGCTTCGACATGTCCGAGTACATGGAGCGGCACTCGGTGTCGCGCCTGATCGGCGCGCCCCCGGGCTATGTCGGCTTCGACCAGGGTGGACTGCTGACCGAGGCGATCACCAAGCAGCCGTATGCCGTGCTGCTGCTCGACGAGATCGAGAAGGCGCATACCGACGTGTTCAACATCCTGCTGCAGGTGATGGACCACGGGACGCTGACCGACAACAACGGGCGCAAGGCTGATTTCCGCAATGTGGTGCTGGTGATGACCACCAATGCCGGTGCCGAGGCGCTCACCAAGACCTCGATCGGCTTCACCAACAGCCAGCAGAGCGGCGACGAGATGGGCGACATCAAGCGCCTGTTCACGCCCGAGTTCCGTAACCGACTCGACGCGATCATCTCGTTCGGCGCGCTGACCGAAGACATCATCATGAAGGTGGTGGACAAGTTCCTGATGCAGCTCGAGGGCCAGCTCGGCGAGAAGAAGGTGGACATCAGTTTCACCCAGCCGCTGAAGGAGCACCTCGCGAAGAAAGGCTTCGATCCTCTGATGGGTGCGCGCCCGATGGCGCGGCTGATCCAGGACACCATCCGCAAGGCGCTGGCCGACGAGCTGTTGTTCGGCCGGCTCGTGGACGGCGGGAAGGTGACGGTCGGCATCGATGCGGACGAGAAGGTCACGCTCGAGTTCGAGGATCATCCCGACGCGAAGCACGCGAAGGCAGAGGTCGCCGAACCCGCGGCCTGACGGCGGCGCTGGCGGTGCGCGCGTCGATATCCGGCGTGCGTGTGTCTGTGTCTGTGCCGGTCCGGTCGGGCTGGTGCAGGCTCGAGGCGACGGGGCACCCTGCTGCGCTCGTGTCCCCCGACTCCGGGCGGTAGACCGCCCGGAATCTCCTCCTTTACCTCGCTCCGCAGGGTGCCCCATCACCTCGAGCCGCGGAGGTACTGTGTGGAGGTCGTGGCGGTGCCACGGCCAGAGTGTGGGCGTAGACCTCCGTGCATGTCAGGCGGCTGCTGTCGCAGGGCACCG
>CANGXU010000011.1 GCA_947457885.1 Betaproteobacteria bacterium | reverse complement strand
GGCCGACTCGCCCGCGCCACGGCCACCGACGCCGCTGCGCTGCCGACCCTGGGGGCCCGCCAGCTTTGCCGCCTCGCGCAGGCGCGGGGCGAGGTAGCGCAGCCGTGCGATCTCGACCTGCGCGCGCGCGGCGTTCGAGCGGGCATGCCGGTGGAAGATCTCCAGGATGACCATCGCGCGGTCCATCACCTGGCAGCCGACCTCCTTCTCGAGGTTGCCGGCCTGCGACGGCGAGATGTCGTGGTCGACCAGCACGAAGTCGGCACCGTTCTCCGCGAACAGACGCATCTCTTCGCGCTTGCCGGTGCCCACGTAAGCCGTGGCATCGAAACTCGTGCGCTTCTGGGTGAACGTGCCGACGACCTCGAAGCCCAGCGTGCGGGCGAGTTCGCCCAGCTCCTTCAGGGACGACTCGAATTCGGTGTCGCTCACATCGGGCAACTGCACGGCTACGAGGATGGCCCGCGACGTGGCGGTTCGTGTTTCGTTGGACATGTGCGGTGGACGTTTCCTGCAGGAGCGGCTGTCGATGGTACGCCATGGACGGGGCCGTGCCGCCGGCTGCGTCCGAGGGCTGGTCCGTGTTCAGCCCTCGCCGTCTCCGTCGAAACCCTGGCGGAGGCGGTTCCAGGCCGCATACCAGATCGGGGACATTTCCCGCTCCCGGTACTCCGCGAAGCACGGGGTGCCTAGCGTGTAATGGATGAGCTTGGCATGCAGGTTCTCGGGATATTCGATCGCGAGCCAGTTCCACTCCCGTGGCAGTTCCCCGACCAGCGAATCGTCCAGCCAGGAGAATCGGTGCAGGTAGGAGCCCGGCATGCGCTGGATGAACTCCGGCGTAAGCACGCGGTGCGCCTCGTGCGCGCAGTTCCAGAGGATCACGCTCGACCAGTTCTTGCGCGGGTAGTTCTCGTTGCGGTTGCCAAGGTACTTCACGTTTGCCTTCGTCTGGTAGTCGTGCTTGACGACCTGCACTGCCTTCGCAGGGTCGCGCAGTGCCCAGAGTTCGGCGATGTCCGCCTGGCAGACCATGTCGCCGTCGGCGAACAGGGCCCAGCCGCTGTAGTCGGAAAGGTACGGGGTCAGGAAGCGCGAGTAGATGAAGCGGTTGCTGCCGTCGGTGTGCGTTTCCTTGTAGCCGGCGAGCGTGTTCTCCGCGAGCGGGGTGAACTGGACCGGCAGCGAGGACTTCTCGAGTACGCTCTGGCAGAACGTGTGGTAGGCGACCGCTTCCCGCTGGTCGAAGCCGACCACCAGTGAGATGCGTCCCCCGTGCGGCAGGCTCAACGCAGTTGCTCCAGCACGGCCTGCGCTTCGTACAACGGTCCGGACCAGTCGCCCTGGCGGTGCTGACGCAGTACGCGCACCGTCGGATACCAGGGCGGACTGGCTTCGCCGGCACGCGTGTTCCAGTACCACATGCGGCCGGTGAAGCGCGGCACCAGCAGCAGCGTCGGCTTGCCCAGCGCGCCGGCCAGGTGCGCGGTCGAGTTGCTGATGGTCACGACGATGTCGCAGGCCTCGATCAGCGTGGCCAGCCCGTCGATGTCGTCGAACAGGTCGACGCCCGGAACGGTCTCGATCGGCGCATCGGTCAGCGCACACGTGCGCGCGACTTCGCCGCTGACGTCTCCGTACTGGAGGTTGACGAACGCGAAGCCGTCGAGCATCAGCAGGTCGCGCATGCGCTCGAGCGGCATGCTCTTGTCGTCGCCGACCTGCGCATTGATGCTCTTCCACGACAGACCGCAGACCTTCCGGTTGCGGAACGGCTTCAGTTCGCGTACCTGCCGTGCGCGGTCGCGGTCGGCTACCAGCACGCTGTCGCGAGCGGTCGGGAACGCGTCGGCGGTCGGCCTGAAGAGCGCGCCCAGGCTGCCGACCGGAAACTGCAGGTCGTAACTCGCCTCAATGGGCGGCTGGTTGCGCGCGGTGAACCCGACTTGCGGGAAGGACCGGCGGAACAGCGGCAGCAGCTTTTCGTCGAGCGAGATCGTCGCGGTGGGCGCACGGTCGATGAGTTCCCGGAACATCGTCGAGTAGAGCACCTGGTCGCCGATACCCTGTTCGGCCCACACGAACAGGCGCGCCGCGGTGGGGCTACCGTCCCAGCGCGGCCGGGATGTGCGCAGGCGTTCGGAGCCCGGGCGGCGCAGGCGCGCCTCATAGGCGGGCCATCCGCGCTGGAAATCGAATCGCGCCAGGTAAAGGTGCGACAGGCTGAGCTGGTCTTCGGCGTTGGCCGGCGCGAGCGCCACGGCTTTCTCTATCATCGGCAGCGCTTCGTCCGGCCGGTCCAGCCCGGCCAGCACTGCGCCGCGTATCGACCACGCCGGTGCAAAGCCCGGCTGCACCCGGTTGGCTTCCTCGAGGCAGGGCAGCGCATCGGCCGGGCGCTTGAGCGACATGAGCGCCATCGCCTTGCCCATCCAGCCTTCTGGCCGCAGCGGATCGATCGACAGGCAGTGTTCGAAACCCGCGAGTGCGTCGTCGTACCGGCCGAGGCCTGCGAGCGCGACGGCACGGTTGGACAGCACCTCGACATGCCGGGGATCGATCTGCAGCGCCCGGTCATGCTGATCGAGGGCTTCGGCGAACTGGCCGAGATCGTTCAGTGCGGCACCCAGGTTCATCAGGGGCCCGAAATCGTCCGGCTTGATCGCCAGCGCCTTCCGGTAGCAGTCGGCAGCATCCTCGAACCGGCCCTGCAGGTCGCGCACCCGCGCCGACAGCAGCCAGCCCTGGTGGTGATTGCGGTCGAGCCAGACCAGCGTCTGCAGGTGGCTGGCCGCAGCGTCGGTATCGCCCCGCTCGAGCGCGATCAGCGCGAGGTTCAACCAGGCCTCGGTGTAACGATCGTCGACTGTCACCGCCCTGCGCGCATCAGCTTCGGCTTCCTCCAGCCGGCCTAGCCGGAGGCGCGCCGCAGCGCGGTTGGTCAGCGTCGACGGACGGTCGGGCAGCAGCTCCAGCGAGCCCGAGAAGCGTGACTCGGCACCTTCGGGATCGCCCCGGCCGAGGCAGGAGAGCCCCTCGAGGAACAATTGCCGGGCCTGTTCGAAACTATCCATGGGTGGGTTCGGCTGCGTGGAAACAGCCGAAGTTTCTCATGCGGCCACCGGTTCCTGTGGCGGCTGCCGCGCCGGCCTAGCCGGCGTATCGCGACCGCGCATCCTGTGCCAGCACGACCAGCGCGCCGTGCGGCGCATGCAGCGCATGTCGCCGGCCGGCCGGCAGGTGCAGCATGTTGTACTTCGGCACTTCCACCCGGGCACCGTCGAGGTCGGCCTGCAGGCTGCCGTCCACCACGAAGGTGAACTGTTCGTTGTCGTGCGCATGCGCTGGCAGGGCCGCGCCCGGCGCGAGCCGCAGCACGCCGACATGGATGCGCTCGCCGGTGAGCAACCGGCCCTGCACGCCCGGTGCCAGTGCCTGTTCGCCAGCCAGCGACAGCGATGCGCTGGAAGGACCGTCGCGCAGGCCGTCGGCGTCGACCATGCCGTACACATAACGCCGGCCCGGACCGGGCGGCATCGAGCGCCATTCTGCCAGCGCCTGCGCGGTGGTGGCCGGCGGCTCGGCGCTGCGGCTGCCGAAGCCCGCGAAGCAGTTCGGCCCGTCGTAGCGGCCGTCGACCGGCGGGCCGACGATGCCGTGACGGGTATCCTTGACTGCGAGGAACACGAGGTCTTCATCCGGGCAGGCAAGGCCCGTATGCACCACCATCCCCGGCGTGTGCAGGATGCTGCCGGGCCCTGCAAACACGCGGTCGCCTTCGATGTCGTTCATCATCATCCCCTGCAGGATGAAGTTGAACTGTTCGTTCGGATGGGAGTGCGCCTTGGCGCCGGTGCCGCGCGCCTGGCGCCCGAGCGTGCAGATGATGTGCTCGCCACGCAGTACCGCACCGACGGTCGACGACTTGCCGCTGGCGATGTCCGGCCCGGAAAGCAGCCGTCGCGCCGTCACCTCCAGGCTGGTCGGGTTGGCCGGCACTTCGCCGAGCAGGTCGAAGTCGTAGACGTGCTGTACATCGAGGGTCATGTGCGGTCTCGTCCTGTGCGTGCCGGCTTCATTCGATCGCCACGCCGAGGCGCCGCCCGGCATCGCCCCACCGGGTTGCCTCGGCGCGGATGAACTTCGCGAATTCCTGTGGCGTGTTCGCGATCACGTCGTTGCCCTGCGCGACCAGCGTCTGGCGCACGTCGGGCGTCTCCGCGATCGCGCGGATCTCGCGATAGAGCTGCTGCACGATGGCGGGCGGGGTCTTCGCAGGTGCCATGAAGCCGTACCAGATGGTGGCATCGTAGCCGGGTACTCCCGACTCGGCCACGGTGGGCACGTCGGGCAGCGTTTCGAGTCGCCGAGCGCCGGTGTGCGCGATCAGCCGCAGCCGTCCCGGCCTCCAGAAGCTCTCGGTCGAGAACAGGTTGGTCAGGCCCACCTGGATCTCGTTGGAGAGCACCGCGGAGGTGTATGCGGCGACCCCCTTGTATGGCACGTGGGTCAGTCTGATGCCGGCCATCGACGCCATCACCTCGGTCGACAGGTGGGCGATGCTGCCCGGCCCCGACGAGCCGTAGTTGATGCGGCCGGGCTGGCCCTTCGCATGCGCGATGAGTTCCGGCATCGTCTTCGCCGGTACCGACGGATGCACCAGCACGCCGAGCGGTGCCGCGATCAGCAGCGTGACCGGCGCGAAGTCGCGGAAGCCGTCGTAGGGCAGTCCCTTCTGCAGGGCCGAACTGATCACGAAGGTGACCGAGGCGGTCAGGATCGTATGGCCGTCGGGAACCGCCTTGGCCACCAGGTCGGCGCCGACAACGCCAGAGGCGGCCGGACGGTTGTCGATGACCACCGGCTGGCCGAGCCGCTGGGTCAGGCGTGCACCGATCAGGCGCGCGGTGAGGTCGGTGCCCCCGCCAGGCGCGAACGGGACGACCAGGCGTATCGGCTTGGTCGGCCAGGCCTGCGCCCATGCTGCCGTACCCGTGGCCGCCATCAGTGCGATCGCGCCTGTCGCGGCTGCGCCTGCAACGGCCAATGCACGCCCCGCTGCCGTTGTACCCCTGCGTGTGACTCGTTGCATCCGTCCTCCGGTCGCGGCGCCTGTTGTTTTTTTAAGTATATTCCCGCAGCGTTTCCGTTTCCGCAACCGCAGGCCACTGGAGCACGTTCCGATGACGACCAGTATCGACATTCATGCGCACTGGTATCCCGAGGCCTGGGTCAGGCTGCTCGAAGCCGAAGGACCCTCGAACGGCGTGCAGATCGGCCACAACCCTCGCGGTAACGTCACCTTCGCGGTGCCAGAGTACAAGGCGACCTTCCAGCAGACCTACATCGACCTGCCATCCCGGTTGCGCGAGATGGATGCTGCCCGGGTCGACATCCATGCGCTGTCGCTGACGCAGCCGATGGTCTACTGGGCCTCGCCCGAGTTCGGCGACCGGCTCGCGCGCGCGTACAACGACGGCCTGGCCGAGGCGCACCTGCTGCATCCAGAGCGACTGGTCGGGCTGGCGACCCTGCCGATGCAGGCGCCCGAACTGGCAGTGGCCGAGGTGCGGCGCGCCGCGGCGCTTCCCGGCATCCGCGGCGTTTACCTGTGTACTCATGTGATGGACCTCAACCTGGACGAATCGGCCTTCGACCCGGTGTATGCCTGCTGCGAGGAACTCGGCCTGCCCATCTTCCTGCACCCGGTGAACCCGGTCGGTGCCGAGCGCATGCGCAAGTACCACCTGCGCAACCTGATCGGCAACCCGACCGACACCGCGATCGCCGCCGCATCGCTGATCTTCGGCGGCGTACTCGACCGTTTCCCGAAGCTCGATTTCGTGCTGCCCCATGCCGGCGGCGCGCTGCCGGTGCTCGCCGGACGCTGGGACCACGGGCACAAGGTACGCAAGGAACTCGCACACCTGCCCCGGCCGCCGTCGTCCTACCTGCGCCGCTTCTACTACGACACGATCACGCACGACGACGAGACGCTGTCGAACCTGATCCGGCAGGTGGGCGCCGACCGCGTCCTGATGGGCAGCGACTGCCCGGCCGACATGAGCTATACGCGGCCGGTCGACGTGGTCGAACGGCTGGCGCGGATCGATCCGGCGGATCGCGCGGCGATCCTCGGCCTGTCCGCCCGCCGCCTTCTTAAACTGGACTGAGGAAAGCCTGCATGAAGAAACCACTGGTCTGTGTCGTCGGCACCGGCGGCACCATTGCGTCGAAGTACGACGCGCAACTCGGCGGCCATGTGTCGGCGGCATCGGCTGCCGACCTGGTGTCCGCCATCCCGGAACTCGGCGAGGTAGCCGAGGTGCGCATCGTCGAGCACTCGAACATCAACAGCGCGCTGATGGACAGCGGGACCGCGTTCGGGCTGCGCGATACGCTGCGCCGCGTGCTGGCGGACCGGGAAGTCGCCGGCGTGGTGGTCACCCATGGCACGGCGACGCTGGAAGAGACTGCCTACCTGATGGATCTCACGGTGGGCAGCGAGCGTCCGATCGTGGTGACCGGCGCGCAGCGCAATGCCGACGAGAAGGACGCCGACGGACCGCGCAACCTGCTCTGCGCCGTGCGCATCGCGGCCGACCCGTCCGCGCGCGATCGCGGCGTGATGGTCGCGCTGGGCAGCGAGATCCATTCCGCGGTCGATGCGACGAAGGTCAACCCGGAACTGCTCACCTGCTTCGGCGGCCGCGACGGCGGGCCGATCGGTTCGGTCAGCAGCCAGGGCGTGACGTTCTTCTCCACGCCGGGGCGCAGGCTGCACCTGGAAGTCGATCACATCTGCCCGGACGTGCACGTGATCCGCATGGTGCAGGGCTCGAGCAACCTGCTGTTTCGCGCCTGCGTCGATGCGAAGGTCGACGGCATCGTGGTCGAGGCCACGGGCGGCGGCAACGTGAACCTGCCGTTCTACGAAGGGGTGTGCATGGCGATCGATGCCGGCATCCCGGTGATTGCCGGCTCGCGCCTGCCCTCCGGCGCCCCCCATCCCGGCAAGGGATACCCGGGCTCCTGGCAGAGTCTGGTTCGCAAGGGGGCGATCTCGTCGGGTTACCTGAGCGGCATCAAGGCGCGCATCCTGCTGATGGTTGCGCTCGGGCATACGAAAGACCCCGACCGGCTACGCGAGCTCTTCCGTATCGCCGGGGGCTGCTGAACCCTGGCCCGCGGATGATCCTTCTCTAGCAGCCCGCGCGGGTCGGGCGGCACGGTATCCGGCCGCCGGCCCGCTGCCAGGCATCCAGGTCTGCGGGGGTATCGATGTCGAATGCGAGCCTTCGATCGCCGCAGCGGGTTGTATCGACGCCGAACGCTGCCAGCGCGCGCGCGTGACGGTCCAGGCTGCCGGGGCCGAAGGCGAACCGCAGCGGCAGGGTGGCCGGGAGCAGCATGCCGTTGGTGCCACTGCCGGACTTGTCTGCGAGCAGCACGGTCGCCCCGTCCGGCGTGTCCTGCAGCAGCGCCCGCAGCGCATGCGTATCGATGTCCGGCATGTCCGCGGAAATCAGCAGCAGTTGCCGGGCCCCGGCTGCGCGGGCGACTTCGCGTGCTGCGTCGAGCGCTGCATCCAGAGTCCTGCCCGCCGCAGCACCCGGCGGATCGCCGACCACGCGCGCGCCACGCGCGGCCGCCGTCGCGCGTGCGGCCGGGTCGGCACTGACCACGATGCAACGGCCGAGGTCGTCGAACGTCCCTTCGACTGCAGCGAGCGTGTTGAGCAGCATGTGCGTGCACAACTGCCTGCGGCCATCGGCGTCGAGCACCGGCTCCAGCCGGGTCTTGCCCGTGGCCAGCCCCCGGACCGGCACGATCGTCCACACCTGCTGCGTATCCAATCAGCGTCGGCCCAGCGTGCGCAGCAGGTCGATCGCCTCGAGTGCGAGCGCGGCCGAGCGTGCCGGAGTGGTCATCATGGTGTCGGTCACGCAGACGCCATGGCCCGCCGCGGCGATCGCCCCGGCGTGGCTGCGGTCGCGCTCGTCGATCACCCAGCCGTCCACGCGCGCACCGTAGTGCGCGACCACCCCCGATACGTCGACCGCATGGCCCAGTTCGCGCATGATCTTGTCCGCCGGACCCTTGACCGCCGCACCGCCGACGATCGGCGATACCGCAACGACGGGAATGTCCGGCGCGTCGAGCAGCGCGGCGATGGCGGGCAGCGCCAGCATGGGTGCGACGCTCAGCCACGGGTTGGACGGGCAGAGCACGATGCCCGCTATGCGCGCAGGGCTGCCGTGCAGTGCCGCCAGCGGCGCTGCGATGCGGGCGGTCGACGCGCCATCGAAGCGGAAGCCGCGCACCACGGGTTCGCAGCGCCGGCGAACGAAATAGTCCTGGAACGCCAGTTCGCCTTCGTCGGTATCGACGAAGGTACGCAGCCGGTCGTCGGTGGCCGGGATCACCGGGTGCCGGATGCCGAAGGCACGGCAGAGGTCGGCGGTGATGCCCGACAGTCGCTCGCCCGATCGCAGCCGGTGGGTGCGCTCGACATGCACCGCGAGGTCGCGATCGCCGAGTCTGAACCAGCTGTCTCCGCCGATCGCGCCCAGCGCATCGAGGAAGTTCCACGTCTCGCCGGCGCGGCCCCAGCCGGTCTCGGGGTTGTGCACCCCGCCCAGCGTGTACATCACCGTGTCGAGGTCGGGCGACACATGGAGCCCGAGGTGCTCGAAGTCGTCGCCGACGTTGACCACGATCGCGAGCTCATCGGCACCGAGGACCTGCACCAGGCCCTGAGCCATCCGGGCGCCGCCGACACCACCCGCGAGCGCGAGGATCATCAGCGGAACATGTCCATGGATTTCGGCCGCAGCAGCTCGCGGCCGTTACCGTCGCGCCGGTCGTAGGGAACACCGCGAGCATGGATCACCGGGCGGCCCTCGTCGGCCTGGCCCATCAGCAGCGAGGCTGCCGCGGCGAGTTCGTCTGCGATCGCGACCTCGGTGGTCCGGAGCTCACGGCCGAATCGGTCGCGCCTGCCACGCAGGTCGACCACGCCGGGTAACCCGGCGACACCGAGCGCCGTGCCGGTGACGCCGTTGCGCCAGGCGCGACCGAAACTGTCGTTGACGATCACGCCGAAGTCGGCGACGTCGGCGAGCGCTGCGCGCAGCGCCCTGCAGCTCGCATCGGGATCTTCCGGCAGCAGCAGCACATGTTCGCCCCCGGCATCCACGTTCGACATGTCGATGCCGGCGTTGGCCATGATCCAGCCACGGCGGTGTTCGACGACGATCACGTCACGGTTCGCCCGCAGTACGTCGACCGACTCGCGCAGCACGAGCTCGATCAGCCTGGGATCCTTGCGCGTGACGACCGCGAGTTCCCGAGCGCGCGCCGACGGCTCGACGCTCGACAGGGCGACCCGGCGACCTTCGCTCTTCGACACCACTTTCTGCGCGACGACCAGCACGTCGCCGTCGGCTGAGCGGATGCGGCTGCGTGCCAGTGCGTCCCGTACCAGCCGTGCAAGGTCGTCCCCCGCGACGACTTCCGGCATGCCTTCGAGCGCAGTGAGGGTCAGCGACGGCATCGCGGCGGTCGTGGGTGGCGCGGGCGTTGCGGCGCGTTCGGGGGGGCGGGCTCAGGGCCGCGGCAGGCCCGTGATGCGGATGCCCGAGCCGGGAATCCTGTAGCGCTTGTTGATCGCGATCAGCACCGAGGTCAGCGCCTCGCTGGCCGCGGAATTCGCGAGCACTCCGGCATGCCAGGCCGCGATGCCGGCGTCGCGTGCGAGCCCGACTACCAGCTCGCGCGCATCCGCATCGTCGCCGCAGACCAGCACGTCGCAGTCGATCGGGTGCGAGGGATCCTTCAGGTGTACCGCCGACACGTTCTGGAATGCCGACACGACCTTCACGCCTGCGCCCAGATCCGCCTGCAACTGCTGTACCGCCGAGCCTGCGCCCGGAAGCTGCACGCGATCCACCTTCGGCGGCGCCAGTGGCACTGTCACGTCGACCAGCACCTTTCCTTCGAGTGCATCCCGCACCGACATCGCCGTCTCGCGCTGCGCGGCATAAGGAACGGCGAGTACGACCACCTGCGCCGTCCTTGCGGCGGACAGGTTGTCGCTACCGTTCACCGTCGCCCGTCCAGCCAGCAGCGTGTCGAGTTCGGCGGCAGCTGCGACGGCCTTCGCCGGGTCGCGCGAGCCGATCGTCACGTTGTGTCCGGCATGTGCCCAGCGGAACGCGAGACCAGAGCCTTCCTTGCCGGAGCCACCGAGCACGGCGATCGAGAGGGGGGAGAAGGAGGGGGGGGCAGTATCGTTCATGCGTCAGTGGTCGTCGCTGTGTGAGTTGCGGCCAGGCCGCGGGAGGTCGCGATTGTCGCCGATGGCGCAGACGCATGGGCCGGAAGGTTCTGCGCCCGCGCTGCCCGGCTGCGCGGGCGCAATGGTGTCTGCACGACCGGCAACAGTGGTTGTGCCGCCCATGCTGCGGATACGCGTTCGGCCGGTACCTCGCCGTAGGTGGTCGTGCGTTGTACCGGCGTGCGCCCGGCAAGGCGCACGAGCGCTTCCATCTGCGGTGGAGCCAGTTCCTGGCCATGCTGGTTGCCAGCGGCGAACGAGATGCTTTCGTTCATGAGCGTGCCGCCGAGGTCGTTGACGCCGGCACCGAGCGCGGCGCGCACGCCCTCGGGACCGAGCTTCACCCAGGAGCACTGGATGTTGCCGATGGCAGGGGCGAGCGCCAGACGGGCGACCGCATGCATCAGCAGCGCCTCGCGCCAGGTCGGCCCCGGCCGTGCACGTCCCTTGAGGTACACCGGCGCCTCCATGTGGATGAACGGCAGCGGCACGAACTCGGTGAAGCCGCCGGTACGCTCCTGCAGCGCGCGGATGCGCAGCAGGTGGCGCGCCCAGTGTTCGCTGCGCTCGAGGTGGCCGAACATGATCGTCGCCGTCGACCGCAGCCCGACGCGGTGCGCCGCGGCCATCACGTCGAGCCACTGCGCGGTGCGCAGCTTGTCGGGGCAGAGTGCGTCTCGCACCTCGTCGTCGAGGATCTCGGCGGCGGTGCCGGGCAGGGTGCCCAGCCCGGCATCGCGCAGGCGTCCGAGAAAGGTGTCGAGCGACAGGCCGAGCGTGGCCGCACCGTGGCTGACTTCGAGCGGCGAGAACGCATGCACATGGATGCCGGGGGCGGCCTCCTTCGCCACGCGCAGGATGTGCAGGTAGGTGTCGCCGGTGTAATCGGGATGGATGCCGCCCTGCATGCAGACTTCGGTGGCACCGCGCGCCCACGCCTCGGAGACCCGGCGTGCGATCTCGCCATCGTCAAGGTCGTAGGCCGGGCCGCGCAGCTGCGCGCTGTGCCGCCCTTTCGAGAACGCGCAGAAGCGGCAGCCGTAGTGGCAGACATTGGTGTAGTTGATGTTGCGGTTCACCACGTAGCTCACTGCATCGCCGTTGCGCGCGCGGCGCAGTTCGTCGGCGGCGGCTGCGACATCGGCCACCTCGCCATCGCGAGCCGAGAACAGTCGCACCATCTGCACCTCGTGCAGCGGATCGCCGCGCCGTACCGAGGCCAGCGCGTCGGCAATGCCGCGCTCGACGATCGCCGGCCGCGACGAGGCGTGCGCTGCCGTGCCTTCGCCGTCGATCGACGGCACCGGGCCGGTGCGCCCTGCGGACCAGTTGTCGCTGCGGGCGAGGCCCTCGGTGTCCATCCGGTGCAGCAGGGCCGGCCGTACCTGCTCGTCGAACCATCGCGCCGGCTGCATGCACCACGCAGGGTAGGCGGCGAGCCGCTCGACCAGCCGGAAGCCGGCGTCTGCGGTGGCCTCGCGCAGCGCCGCGACGGTCGGCCAGGGCGCCTCGGGGTTCACATGGTCGGGCGTGACCGGGGACACGCCGCCCCAGTCGTTGATGCCGGCATCGATCAGCGTACGCGCTTCGCCTGGGCTCAGGTTGGGTGGCGCCTGGATGTTCATCGATGGACCGAAGACCAGGCGCGCCAGCGCGATCGTCCAGGCGAGCTCGCCGAGTCCGGCATCCGGTGCACCGGCCATCGCGGTGCGCGGCTTGGCGCGGAAGTTCTGCACGATCACTTCCTGCAGGTGGCCGTGTTCAATGTGCAGGGCACGCAGCGCGAGCAGCGCGTCGAGGCGCTCTTCACGGGTCTCGCCGATGCCGATCAGAATGCCGCTGGTGAACGGCACCTGCAGTTCGCCCGCAGCGGCGAGGGTCGCCAGCCGCGCTGCAGGCGCCTTGTCGGGGGAGCCGAAGTGCGGGCCACCGCGTTCGCACAGCCGCTGGGCGCTCGACTCGAGCATCAGTCCCTGCGACACGCTGACCCGGCGCAGCTTCGCGATGTCCGCAGGCAACATCACGCCCGGGTTGGCGTGAGGCAGCAGGCCGGTTTCGTCGAGCACTCGCCGGCACATCGCGGCGAGGTAGTCGATGGTGGTCTCATGGCCCGCACGGTCGAGGAAGACCCTGGCCTCCGGCCAGCGCAGCTCCGGCTTGTCGCCGAGCGTGAAGAGCGCCTCGTCGCAGCCGGCGTCGCGACCGGCGCGCGCGATCGCCAGCACTTCCGCCTCGGACAGGAACGGTGCCGGCAGCGCGTGCGGTACGGTGGCGAACGTACAGTAGTGGCAGACATCCCGGCAAAGGCGGGTCAGCGGTATGAAGACCTTGCGCGAGTACGTGATGCGTCGGCCGTGGCCGACATCGCGCAGCGCACGTGCACGCTCGAGCATCTCGGCGGTTGCCGCGGCGGCGCGCGCCGGACCTGCGGCCGCGCTGGACTCGGCGACCAGGCGGGTCAGCAGGCGGATCGGGTCTTCGGTCGTGGACAAGGCTTGCTGCCTCTGCAGGGTCTACAGCTATCGTAACCCGAATCGACCATTCCCAAGCCCGCCGCACAGGCTGGCGAACGTGCATCTGTGATCACACCTGGCTGCATTGACCGGGCCTTGGGCCCTGCGGCCGCACGAGCGTGACGCCTGACCGCCCGGCCCCGTCTACTGCGGTATCGCCAGCTTCGCAGCGGCGATGATCTTTCCCCAGCGCTCGAACTCGACGCGCAGGTAGGTGCGGAACTCCGCCGGGCCCTTCAGGTCGAGCTCGCCGCCGAGGTCGGCGAGCTGTGCCTGCACCTCGGGCACCCGGGCGGCGGCGATCATCTCCTGCGCCAGCCAGTCGTTGACCGGTGCCGGAGTCTTCGCCGGCGACAGGAACCCGAACCAGCCACTGACGATCAGGTCCTTCATGCCGGCCTCGCCGGCCGAGGGCACGTCCGACGCAGCCTTCGAACGTATCGGGCTGGTCAGCGCCAGCGCGCGCAGCTTGCCTGCTCGCACCTGCGGCAGTACTCCGGGAAGGTTGTCGATCAGCATGTCGATCTGGCCGCCGACGAGGTCAGCGACCGCAGCCGAGGTGCCCTTGTATGGGACGTGGATCATCTGTGCGCCGGCCAACGTGCGGAACAGCTCGCCGGACAGGTGGGCAGTCGTGCCCTGTCCGGCCGAGCCGAAGCTCACGCTGCCGGGGCGGGCATTGACCAGCTTCACCATGTCGGCCAGCGTCTTCGCCGGCACGCTGGGGTGCACCACCGCGATGTTGGGCACCGCCGTGATCAACGCGATCGGTGCGAGGTCGCGGTCGACGACATAGGGAACCTTGCCCATGTGCGGACTCATCGTCAGCGGGCCGGCGGCCCCGAGGAGCAGCGTGTGCCCGTCGGGGCTGGCCGAGGTCACCGCGACGATACCGATGGCCGCACCGGCGCCGGGTCTGTTCTCGACCACGAAGCGCTGCCCCACCGTCGTCGACAGCCGCTGGCCGATTACCCGCGCGACGATGTCGCTGGTGCCCCCCGGCGGGAACGGCACCACCAGCCGCACCGGCTGGGCCGGGTAGCCGGAGGGACGCTCGGCTGGCTGCGCCGGCCCCGCCAGCATGAACAGCGACAGCGCGGCTGCGGTACCTGCCGCCAGCGCGAGTCTCGGATGAACGGGCCTGGTGTACGGCAGGGCTGCGGCGGCGGGCATGGAACGGTTTCTCCTCAGAGCGGGATGACCAGCAGCGTGTCGAGGTTGCGCGAATCCAGGACCACCGTGCGGCTGCGGATCAGCAACCGGCCTTCGGCTTCGACGAACAGATCGTCGTAGGTTCCGACCGCGAACAGCGTTGTCTCGCCGGTCTTCATTACCCGGGTCACGTTGAAGCTGGTCAGTACCCTCCGTGCAGATGCAAACTCCGTGCCATCGCTGTCGGGCGCGGCCGGCGCGAAGCGCGGCATCGACAGCACGTGGCGGTAAGTGTGGGGATCGAACACGTTGCCATGCCGGATCGCCAGGACGCGGTCGCGCAGCATGCCCCGACCTTCGCAATGCATCAGCCCGATCTGCCAGCCGTTCGCACGTCCTTCGCGCGTCTCGACCCGGTACAGACAGTCTTCCGAGAAGTAGTCGGGCCAGGCCTCGAGGTTGTCGTCGTCGATCGCACCGGCACAGTCGGTGCATGCCTGCCCGGCGGCGAGCAGGAACTCGCGGTCGGCTGCGGTGTAACCCATCGTGGTCGCCATGCTCAGAATCCCATCAGTCCGCGCCACTGCTGCCAGAACCCGCGTACCGCAGCCTCCGACACGCGGCTTTGCCGTTCGGTGCCTACGCCATGGCCACCCATCTCGACGATCGCACCGTGGCCCTGGTCGCCGCGGGTGGTGCGCTGTACCGCGTTGCCGATGAAGCCATCCTCCAGCGAGACCAGCCCGGCCGGCCCGACCAGGTTGCTCTGCATCAACCGCATGCGCAGCTGTTCCGGCGTGTCGTCTTCGTAGGCGAACACCCACCACTGCAGGTCGCATCGGTCGAGGCCGCGCGGCACCAGCAGGCGCACGGCGAGCGTGTTCTGGATCTGCTGCAGGAACACGTTCGGGAACAGCGTCTGGATCATGTGCGTGATGCCGTCGGGGAACTCGGGCCAGGTCTTGAGCAGCCGCCGGTCCTCGATCGCCAGGTCGCGCATCGAGCGCAGGCCGCCGGACGCGTAGTCGGTGCCTTCGGCGTCGTCGGTGGCCATCTTCGACCAGCTCAGGTGCGAGCCGCCGGCCTCGTTCACCTCGACCGCACCGTCCATCGACAGCCGGTTCACGCCGAAGGTGGCGAAGAAGGTGTGCAGCAGGCTCGCGTGGTACGAATCGCGGACATTCTCGGCGTAGAGCTTCCAGTTGTTGGGCAGCACCTGGGTGTAGCCACCGATCAGCCGTATCGGCTTGTGGAAGAAGCGCTCCAGGCTCCAGACCATGCGCGGGCCGAACCAGTCGGCGGCCGGCGGCAGCTGGTCGGAGAAGGTCGCGAACACCAGGTTCCGGATGGTGTCGACGCGCAGCTCGCGCAGCCCGTGCTTCGTGATGTCGAAGTCGGCCGGCATGCCGCCCTGGCCGCGCACGCCACGCTTGAACGCGATGCTCTGCAGCTTGCCGTCGAGGCTGTATACCCAGTTGTGGTACATGCAGGTGAAGTTCTCCGCCTTGCCGTGCTGCTCGAGACAGAGCATCGAGCCACGGTGCACGCAGCGGTTCACGAAGACCCGTATGCGGTCGGCCACCGGGTCGCGCACCACGATCACTGGCGTCTCGCCGATCCAGTTGGTGCGGTACTGGCCGGGTTCGGAGACCTCGAGGTCGAGGCAGACCAGGTTCCAGGTCTCGCCCTGGAACAGCAGCTTCTGCTCGGCCTCGGCGATCTGCGGGTCGTTGTAGACCCGGAACGGCACGCGGGCCAGCCCTTCGTCGGGCCATCGGAACATGCCGTCGGTCTCGACCGGGGATGGAGTGTTCATCGGGACTGCCTCCGCACGGGTTTCAAGCGCACGATCGTACATGGAATGGCCCGGACTGTGATCACAGGCCGGCGCTTCCAGCCTTCCGTCGTGTATCCTGTTTGTCGCCTTTGGGCTTACACCTGGAAGACGGCGGGGGAAGATTGATGAGGGAGTGGATCGACGTATGCGCGCACGGCGACGTGCCGGAAGACGGCACCCTTCTGGTGCGCGTCGAGGGCGAGCAGGTCTGCCTGTACAACCTGGACGGCGAGGTGTTCGCCACGCACGATCGGTGCACCCATGCGTCGGCGAGCCTGGCCGATGGTTTCATCACCGACGGCAAGATCGAATGCCCGATCCACAGTGGCCTGTTCGACATCCGCACCGGTCGTGCGTTGACCGCGCCGTGCACCATCGACCTGAAGGTCTATCCGGTGCGCGTCGATGGCGGGCGCGTGCTGGTGCAGGCGTGAGCGACCTTCGCACCATCGTGGTGCCGACGTCCGGCGGGAGGTACTGAACATGCACGTGGCCGTGATCGGGGCTGGTGCCGGAGGTGCGGCGGCCGTCGCCGAGGTGACGCTGGCGGGACACAGGGTCAGCCTTTGGAACCGCTCCGAGCGCACGCTGGAACCGTTCATCGCACGCGGCGGCGTCGAGTATGAAGGCGTGCTTGGCGAAGGCTTCGCCGAGCCGGGCCTGATGACCGCGGACATCGGGCACGCGATCGACGGTGCGGATGTCGCGCTGGTATGCCTGCCGACGCTGTCCCATGTGGCCGTGGCGCGCGACCTGGCGCGAGCCGGTGCGCACCGGCTGCCGGTCGTGCTCAATCCCGGCCATACCGGCGGCGCGCTCGAGTTCTCGCATGCGTATGCCGTGGCGAGCGGGGGGGCGATACCGCCGGTCGCGGAGTTCCATACGCTGTCGTACATCGCGCGCAAGTACCAGCCGGCGCGGGTGACGATCACCGGCCGTGCGAAATTCCTGCGCCTGGGCGTACTCCCCGGCGGCGAGGCCGCGGCGGCTGCCGCGACCGTGCTCTACCCGGTCGCGCAGCGCGTCGGCGACGTGCTCGACTCCAGCCTGTCCAACCTCAACATGGTGCTGCATGCGCCCGGCGCGGTACTCGGCGCAGCGTGGGTCGAGGCGACCCGTGGTGACTTCACGTTCTACGTGCAGGGCATGACGCCCGGTGTCATCCGGGTGATGCGCCAGCTCGATGCCGAACGCATCGCGGTGGCGGCGGCCTTCGGGCATGCGCTGCCCGGCGTGGCAGCCGAGATGCAGCGCTACGGTACGGTCGAACCCTGGGTCACCGATACCGACGACCTGCTGAACGCGATCGCCAGCGGCGAAGCCAACCGCCGCATCCGTGCGCCCGATTCGCTCGAACACCGCTACTACCGTGAAGACTTCGGGCACGGGCTGCTGCCGTTCATCGAACTGGCACGGATCGCAGGCGTACCGACTCCGGTCGCCGAGGCGCTCTACCGCCTCGGTGGCGCGCTGACTGGCACGGATTTCGCGGCGGCCGGGCGCACCGCGACGACGATGGGCATCGAGGGCATGGACCGGGCAGCGCTGCTGCGCCGGGTCCGCGGTTGAACCACACCAGCAGGGTGATTGCGTGACAGTAGATATCGGCATCAGCTTCGACGGATTCTCTACCTTCGGCGAATCCCTCGACACCGCGCGCGAGGCCGAGGCGGCCGGCGCTTCCAGCTTCTGGATGGCCGAGCACCTCGGGTATCGCGATCCGCTCACCTCCTGCATGGCATTCGCGATGGCCACGCAGCGTGCCACGGTGGTGCCCACCGCCATCAGCCCGTTCCTGCGCAATCCGGTGCCGCTCGCGATGGCGATGGCGACGCTTGCCGAAGCCGCGCCCGGTCGCGTCGCGATCGCCATCGGTGTCGGCAACCCGCTGTTCCTCGCCGAGGCCGGGCTCAAGCTCGAGAAGCCGCTGGTGGCCAACCGCGAGTATCTCGCGGCCCTGCGTGGCCTCTGGTCGGGCGAGCCGGTGCAGCAGCCCGAGGCGATGCTGCACAAGCTCGCCGGTGCCCGCATGATGTTCCGGCCGCCGCAGCCGATACCGGTCTACCTCGCCCCGATGAAGGAGCAGATGCTGCGCTTTGCCGGAAAGTCGGCGGACGGCGCGGTGCTGTCTGCCGGCCTGTCCGCTGAATTCGTAAAGGCTTCCTACGCGCTGGTGGACGAGGGTGCCACCGCTGCCGGGCGCGACCCGGCGTCGGTGCGCAAGGCCGCCTACATCTTCTTCGTCGCCTCGAAGGACGAGCGCGACGCGATGCAGAAGAGCCGTACCAAGCTCGCCTTTGTGCTGCGCAACCGCTACATCGACGATGGCATCGCCCATTCGGGCATCCCGATCGACCAGGAAGCGATCATCGACGCGGTTTCCCGGCGCGACATGGACGAAGCCACGCGGCTGGTGCCGGAGGCCGCGGTCGAGGCGTTCGCGGTGTGGGGCGACCGCAAGCGCTGTGCGCGCCGCCTGCAGGACTACATCGATGCCGGGGTGACCGAGCCGGTGCTCTACCTGACCGGCACCGAATCGGATCGCAGCGAGTCGCTGGCGGTGATCCGCGAATTCGCGCTAGCATGAAATCAGCCATCCATCCGGGAGAGCACGCCGTGAACAGCCTCGAATGCAGCCGTTCCTCGACCCATCGACGCCACCGCCGCCTCGCAGCCGTCCGACGCACGATGGCCGCGGCACTGGCCGCCGGATGCGCAGTCATCGCGCTGCCCTCCGCGATGGCCCAGGCCTTCCCGTCGCAGCCGATCACCATGATCGTACCGTGGCCGCCCGGCGGCGGCAGCGACATCGCGATGCGCCTGGTCGCGGATGCGGCGTCGAAGCGCATGGGCCAGCCCATGGTGGTGGTCAACAAGCCGGGCGCCGGCGGCACCATCGGACTGAAGGAGATGGCGTCGTCCAGGCCGGATGGCTACACGATCGCCATGGTGGCCACGGGCGCCGTGTTCGCGCAATACAACAACCCGAACGCGAACGCGTTGTCCGACTTCGAGCCGATCGCCTTCTTCGGCGATGACCCGGTGGTGCTGTCCATCGGTGCGAAGACCAGCATCAAGACCCTCGCCGACTACGTCGCTGCGGCGAAGGCGAGCCCCGGCAAGCTGCGCAATGGCAATGACCAGCCGGGCGGTTCTTCGCATGTGGCAGCGTCCCTGATGGAGCGCACCATCGGGGCAAAGATCAACAAGATCGCCTACGCCGGGTTTGCGCCGACCGTGCAGGCGCTGCTCTCGGGTGAGATCGACTCGGCGACCGTGCCGGCGCCGGACATCTCGCAGCACCACAAGTCGGGTGCTGCGCGCAGCCTCGCGATTGCCGGGGCCCAGCGCCATTTCCTGCTGCCCGACGTGCCGACGTTCCGCGAGCAGGGCATCGACTTCATCGCCGGTACCTGGCGCTACATCGCAGCACCCCGGGGAACGCCAGCCGACCGGCTCGCCATCCTCGAGGCGAGGTTGCTCGAGACGATGCGCGACAAGGGATTCATCGAGAAGGCACGCGCGGCAGGCTTCATCGTAGAGCCGCTGAACCGCGCCGACACCGCGAAGCGGCTGGTGGCCGAGGACGCGGCGATGTACCCGGTGTTCCTGGAGGCCGGCCTGGTTCGGGCCCGTCAGAAGTAGGCACCTGTCCGATACGGCTGTCGGCGGTCCTCGGACGATGTCCCGCTGGCTCAACCAGGACACCCTCGCCGGTGCGCTGTTCCTGGCGATCGGTGCGGGTGGTCTGGTTGCCGGCCGCTCGCTGAACGTCGGTACCGCCGATGCGATGGGCGAGGGCTACGTGCCGCTCGCTGCCTGCTGGCTGATGGTCGGGCTCGGCCTGCTCATCGCCGCCGGTGGTGTGCGTGCGTCGGCGCCGGCGGTCGAACCCGGTCGCCTGCGGCCGCTGCTGGCGGTCACCGCCGCCGTGCTCGCCTTTGCGTTCGCGCTCGAGCCGCTCGGCGTCGTGATCGCGATCTTCGCGTCCGCGCTGTGCGCGGCCCGTGCAGTGCCCGGCGTGGCGCTGCGTTCGGTGCTGCTGCCGGCTGCGGTGCTGTCTCTGGCGGTGCTGGCGATCTTCGTCTGGGGCCTGGGCCTGCCGTTGCATGCCCTGCCCCGGCTGGGCGGTGGATGACATGGGCAGGCGTCCCGGGCGCGCGATGGCGCATACCTGCTGATGGACCTGCTCACGGCGCTGCTCGGCAACCTCGCGCAGGGCTTCGTCGTCGCGATGACGCCGGTGAACCTCGGCCTGTGCCTGGTCGGCTGCCTGCTCGGCACCCTGGTCGGCGTGCTGCCCGGCATCGGCCCGACGGCGACGATCGCGATGCTGATGCCGATAACCTTCTACCTCGAGCCGACCGGGGCACTGATCATGCTGGCCGGCGTGTTCTACGGATCGCAGTACGGCGGGTCGACCACCGCCATCCTGGTCAACCTGCCCGGTGAATCGTCCTCGGTGGTTACCTGCATCGATGGCCATGCGATGGCGAGGCAGGGTCGGGCAGGCGCGGCGCTGGCGATCGCGGCGCTCGCATCGCTGTTCGCCGGGACGGTCACCACGCTCGCGATTGCCATCGGGGGTCCGGCCATCGCGAGCGTCGCGCTTCTGTTCCAGTCCCCCGACTATGTCGCGGTGATGGTGCTCGGCCTGGTGGCCGCCATCGTCCTCGCCCACGGCTCGCTGGTGAAGGCGATGGCGATGATCGTCCTCGGTGTGTTCGTCGGGCTGATCGGCACCGATGTCACCACCGGGGAGCAGCGCTTCACCTTCGGTATCGACGACCTGTTCGACGGGGTCGGCTTCGTGCCGGTGGCCATGGGGCTGTTCGGCCTTTCCGAGATCATGCTCAACCTCGAGTCACGCGCGCAGGACGGCGGGCTTGCGCGCCTGCGCGACCGGTTGTGGCCGTCGCGCGACGACTTTCGGCGTGCGACACCGGCGACCGTGCGCGGCACGCTGCTGGGCATCGTGATGGGCATCCTGCCCGGTGGCGGTTCGACCATCCCGTCGTTCGCGTCCTACAGCATGGAAAAGAAGCTGGCGCGCGATCCGTTGCGCTTCGGGCAGGGCGCGGTCGAGGGCGTGGCCGGGCCGGAGGCGGCGAACAACGCGGGTGCACAGGCTGGATTCATCCCGATGCTCGCGCTGGGCATCCCGCCCAACGCGATCATGGCGCTGCTGGTCGGTGCCCTGATGATCCACGGCATCCAGCCCGGGCCGCAGATCATCGCCAGGCAGCCGGAACTGTTCTGGGGCCTGGTGGTCAGCATGTGGATCGGCAACCTCATGCTGGTCGTGCTCAACCTGCCACTGATCGGGCTGTGGGTGCGCCTGCTCCAGATGCCTTACCGCTACCTGTACCCCGCGATCATCGTGTTCTGCTGCGTCGGCGTCTACAGCCTGCGCAACAGCATGATGGAGGTCGTGTTCATGGCGGTGGCCGGCGTGGCGGGATACGTGCTGCGCAAGCTCGGCTGCGAGCCGGCGCCCCTGCTGCTCGGCCTGATCCTCGGACCGATGCTCGAGGAGAACTTCCGCCGCTCGCTGTCGGTGTCCGGCGGCGACTACATGATCTTCCTGCAGCGGCCGATCAGCGCGACCCTGCTGGCCGCTGCCGTGCTGCTGCTGGCGTTCGTGCTGCTGCCAGGGGTGCGCCACCAGCGGGAGAGATTGCGCGACGACTGAGGTATGCTTGCGGTGTGTCAGCGACGGGCGTACGCCGGCCCGATCGCGATGCTGCCGGACCATGCCGCTCGAGCATGGCAGGCGCACTGCCGGAGGAACCGATGCCGATCCAGACGCTTGTCGCCGGTGCGTTGCCCGCCATCGTTGCCGCGCTGGCGATCTTCCTGCAGCCCGTGTGCGCGGCGCAGCCCGTCTGGCCCTCGAAGCCGGTGCGCCTGATCGTGCCGCAGAGCTCGGGTGGGTCGACCGACCTGGTGGCGCGCCCGCTGGCGCAGCAACTGTCTGCGGCGCTCGGCCAGACGGTGCTGGTCGACAACCGGCCCGGGGCTGGCAGCGTGATCGGGACCGAGATCGTCGCACGCGCGGCGCCCGACGGGCATACGTTGCTCGCGATCGCGGCGTCGTTCACGGCCACGCCAGCGCTGCATCCGAAGCTGTCGTTCGACAGCGAGCGCGATTTCGCGCCGATCACGGTGCTGTCGGCGTTTCCCAACCTGCTGGTGGTGCATCCCTCGCTGCCGGTGAAGTCCGTGCAGGACCTGCTCGCGCTCGCGCGCGCGAAGCCGGGCATGCTCAATTACGGCACCAGCGGCGCGGCCACCGGCACCCACATGTCGATGGAGCGCTTCATGCAGATGACCGGGACCCGATTGGTGCACGTCCCGTACAAGGGCGGCGCACCGTCGGTGCAGGCGCTGGTGGCCAACGAGGTTCAGGTCAACATGGCAACGATCTCGACGGCGCTGCCGCAGGTTCGGGCCGGCCGGCTGCGTGCGCTGGCGAGCACGGGGGCGCGCCGGTCCACGGTGCTTCCCGAACTCCCGACGGTCGCCGAAGCCGGTGTACCCGGGTTCGAATATGCTTCCTGGACCGGCCTGCTGGCACCGGCGCGGACGCCACGGCCGGTGATCGATCGACTGCATGCGGAAGCGGTGAGGGCGGTCAACAGCCCCGACCTGAAGGCGCTGCTGGCCATCGAGGGAGCCGAGCCGGTGGGCAGCACGCCGGCGCAGTTCGCGGCGCAGATCCGGCTCGAGATCGTCCGCTGGACGCAACTCGTGAAGGCTGCCGGCATCCGCGCCGACTGACGTACGGCGGGCCGGCGCCACACCGCCGGCCACCGCGCCGGCAGTACCTGTATCTTCAGGTCTTCCAGCCCTCAAGAATGCGCCGTGCGTGCCGAAACGTGAACACTATTCGAGTATTCGCCGCCTGCTCCAGAGCCCTGAGCGCCAGATGAACGACATGACCCTGCAACGGATCCAGCCGGGCCGGTGCGACTGCGTGACGACCTGGTCCTGCGGTGCTCGGCGCCGGGGTGTACGACGTGCTGCGTGATCGCGCCGTACGGCGCAGGCTGGTCGCCGCAGGTGCAATGCTCGCCGGGTTGCCCGGTAACGCGGCCGCACGGTTTGCGGCAGTGCCCGCCCGTGGCCCCATGACGCTTGCCGTGACCGACAGCCCGCACGCGCTGCCCGTTCTGATCGCCGAGCGCATGGACCTGTTCGCGGCGGAAGGACTGCCGCTGCGGGTCGTGCATGTACCGGTCGGGCGCATCGGGCTCGAGCGCCTGCTGGCCGGCGAACTCCAGTTCGCGACCGTGGCGGACGCGCCGATCATGTTCGCCAGCCTGCAGCGCAGCGACTTCTCGATCATCGCCACGATTACCCGGTCGATCGGGGACAACAGCATGGTCGTTCGTACCGATCGCGGGATCGCCAGGCCGGCCGACCTGCGTGGCAAGCGGATAGGCACGCCGCGCGCCTCAGGCGGACACTTCTTCGTCGATACGTTCCTGCTCTACTACGGTCTGACGACTGCGGACATCACGCTGGTCCTGCTCGAGCCGTCCCAGATAGCCGACGCGCTGGTGCGCGGGGACATCGACGCCGCCGGCCTGTTCGGGACGCTCGCATCCGAGGCCCTGCGCCGCCTGGGGCCGCGCGGAGGCATCGTGCCCGGACCGAATTTCTTCGCAGTGATGTTCAACCTGGTCAGCGCGCCGGCCTCCGCCGGTGTGTCCGACGCCATCGTCGTGAAACTGCTGCGTGCCGTGGAGCGGGCCAACGCCCTGATCCGGCGCAATCCGGCCGAGGCGCGCAGGCTCGCGGCGGACATACTGAAGGTCGACGTCAAGGAGATCGAACGAACCTGGGATGCGTTCGAATACAGGCTGCAACTCGCACAGCCCCTGGTGTCGCAGCTCGAGGCGCAAGTCCGCTGGGCGTTGCGCGAGAAGCTCGTCCCGTCGTCGTCCCGGGCGCCCGAGTATCTGGACATGATACGGCTCGAACCTCTGCGCCAGCTCGATGCACGCGCTGTACGGCTGGTCCGGTAGTTGCCTGTGCGCATCCGCCGCCTGATCCTATGGGGCATCGCTGTCGCCTTCGCGGTGGTGTCCATGCGTATGGTCATCTTCGAGGTAGGCATCGGCCAGGACGAGCGGCTGGACAAGTTCCAGCTCGAACTCGGGCGCATCTCGCGCGACGCGGCCAGCCTGCTGGTGCTGACCCAGGACTACCTGCTGAACACGACGCCGCGCGCGAGCCGGCAGTGGCGTGCGGTGCACGGCGAAGTGACGGCAACGCTGACGCGGCTGCAGGGCCGGTCGGACGATTTCAATGAAGACATCGACATGCTCCTGCGCGTGGCCGCCACCCTGCCGGACCTGTTCGCCGCGATCGAGGAGACCGCGACCGATCCCGACCGTCCACGAGTACAGCCGCGGCTCGAGATGCTGTCCAACAACGTGGTCGCGGAAACGCGACGGATCAGCGATGCGGCGTTCGACCTGGAAGAGCGATTGAGCGAGGTACGCCGGCAGCGGGAGGGCGTGCAGCGCCGGATCACGCTGGGCAACCAGGCTGTATTCATCGCGCTGATCGGCATGTTCGCGCTGGTCGTGCTCAGACGGGTGCTGTTGCCGATGGACCGCCTGCAGCGCACTGCGGCTGCGGTGGAGGCGGGCGACCTGACCGTGCGTACCGGTTACGCATCTCGTGACGAGTTCGGGGACCTGTCGCGGGCCTTCGATACGATGATCTACAGGCTGCAGGAGCGCGATGCCGCGCAGAAGGCGACCAATGCGCGCCTGAGCGCGAGCGAGGCCTCGCTCGCGGCTGCACGGCGCGACCTTCAGAAGATCCTCGATGCCACGCCCTCGATGATCGGCTACTGGGACCGGCGGCTGATCTGCCGCTTCGCCAACCGGGCGTTCGAGGACTGGTTCGGCATTCCTCCGGAGCGGATACCGGGCATGCACATGCAGGCGTTACTCGGAGCTGGCAGCTTCGAGGAATCCCGGCCGAAGGCGGAGGCTGCCCTGCGCGGCGAGGAACAGAGCTTCGAGCGGACCGTCGCCCGCCTGGATGGCAACGGCCAGCGGCACGCGCGGGTACGCTACCTGCCTGACGTGCAGGATGGAGCGGTCGTCGGCTTCTATACCCTGGTATTCGACATCACAGACCTCAAGGATGCCCAGGCCCAGCTGGAGTCGCTCAACGCGGCGCTCGAGGCGCGTACCCGGCAGGCCGAGCAGGCGAGCGAGGCGAAAAGCCGTTTCCTCGCCAACATGAGCCACGAGATCCGCACGCCGATCCATGCGGTCATCGGACTGTCCTACCTGCTCGGGAGGACTGCTCTCGATCCGGCCCAGGCCGACCTGCTCGGGAAGATCCGCTTGTCCAGCGGTTCGCTGCTGGGCGTGATCAACGCCGTGCTCGACCTGTCGAAGATCGAAGCTGGCGAACTCTACCTCGAATCCCGACCGTTCCGGCTGAGCAAGCTGGTCGAGGAGATCGTCGCCATCGCGCAGGTGCAAGCCGATGCGAAAGGCATCGCCCTCGGCGTCGAACTGGATGCCGGCCTGCCGGACGTGGTCGACGGCGACCCGCTGCGGCTGAGCCAGGTGCTGAGCAACCTGCTCGCGAACGGGATCAAGTTCACCGAGCAGGGGCGGGTCGACCTGATCGTGCGGCGCCTCGACGATCGCGGGGCCGGATCGACGGCGAGGCTGCGCTTCGACGTGCGCGATACCGGCATCGGCATCACGGCCGACGAACAGGCGCTGATCTTCTCGCCGTTCTCGCAGGCCGATGCCTCGACCACTCGGCGCTTCGGCGGCACCGGGCTCGGACTGTCGATCGTGCGGCGCCTGGTGCGGCTGATGGGCGGCTCGGTCGGGCTGGAGAGCACGCCTGGGGCTGGCAGCGTGTTCCGGGTCGAACTGGCGCTCACGCTGTCAGATGCCTCGAGGCTGCCGCCGGCCACCGAACGGCCGCCGTCGGGTTCGCGCGGGCTGCAGGCGCTGCGTATCCTCGTGGTGGACGACAGCGAGATGAACCTCGAGGTCGCGCGCCGGCTGTTCGAGATCGAAGGCGCACATGTCGACGTGGCCCGCAACGGCCAGGAGGCGCTCGAGGCACTGCGCGCGCCGCCTGCGGCATACGATGTGGTACTCATGGACGTGCAGATGCCGGTGCTCGACGGCTACGAGGCTACCCGGCGCATCCGCGGCGAACTCGGCCTGACGGCGCTGCCGATCATCGCGCTGACTGCGGGTGCGCTGACCAGCGAGCGCCAGCGCGCGGCGGCCGCGGGCATGGACGGCTTCATCAGCAAGCCGTTCGAAGCGTCCGCCGCGGTCGCCTGCATCCGCAGCCACCTGCACGATCCGCCACCGGTCGTGCTGCCCTCGGCGGTCGCCTTCGCTGCCACGCCGACCGATGCATCCGCTGCGTGGCCGCAGATCGAGGGTATCGAGACGGCCGATGCCCGGCGCCGCATGGGCAACGACCTCGCCCTGTTCCGGCGCATGCTGGTGCGCTGGCTGCGCGATCCGGTGGACACGTCTATCCCCGCGGCGCCGTTCGATGCCGCTGCATTCGCCGACGGCGCGATGCGGATGCACCGGTTGAAGGGATCCGCAGGAACGCTGGGGGCCAACCGTATCCATGCCCTTGCATCCGATGCCGAGGCGGCCTGTCGGCGGCAGGATGAGGCGCGGGTGATCGACAGCTTGTCGCGCGTGGCCGAGGCCATCGGGCAGTTGAGGGCGTCTGCTGCGTTGCTGCTGCCGGAGGTGGATGCAGATACCGGACCGGTGGTGCCGGCCGCCGAGGGAGCGCCGGGTGCGGGCGACGAGCTGCACCCGGCAGCGCTGTTGCGCCTGGTGGCGCTCCTGCGCCAGCAGGACATGGCCGCCGTCGATTGCTTCGAGGCCCTCTCGCCGGCTTTGCAGCGCCGGATGGATCCTGCCGACCACCGGTACCTCGCCGGATACCTCGCCAGGCTCGAGTTCGACCATGCCGCCGCGCTGCTCGATGCCCGCTTCGGCGGCGCCGGTGCGTTGCACGCGACGCTGCGCCGGGAAGTGCCGAACTTGGTATAACCGTGCCTCAACCACGGAGGGGGTGCATCGTCATGGCAGTCAGCAAAGGCGGCGCCGCGAAGGCGCCCGGCAACAGGAAGACCAGGGCCGCCGCCCCGGCATCGGCCCGTACGCGCGCGCGCGGCGCCGCAGCGAAGCCTGCGCGGGCTGCGCTTGCGCGCACCTATCCGGACCTGCACGACCACATCGCTGCACTCGACAAGGCGGGCCTGCTGGTGACCGTCGACCGTCCGATCAACAAGGACACCGAGATGCACCCGCTGGTGCGCTGGCAGTTCCGCGGCGGCATCGAAGAGAAGGACCGCAAGGCCTTCCTGTTCAACAACGTGGTCGACACCAAGGGCCGCAAGTACGACATCCCCGTGGTGGTCGGCGCGCTCGCGGCCAACCGCGAGATCTACCGGATCGGCATCGGCTGCGAACTCGACCAGATCGACGCCACCTGGAACAAGGCGGCCGCGAACCCGATTCCACCGCGTATCGTCGAGAACGCGCCCTGTCACGAAATCGTGATCATGGGCGATGATCTCGACAAGCCGGGCATGGGGCTCGATGCGATCCCGGTGCCGATCTCGACGCCGGGCTGGGACAACGCGCCGTACACGACGCTGTCGCAGTACATCACGAAGGACCCCGAGACCGGCGTGCAGAACATGGGCAACTACCGCGGCCAGGTGAAGGGGCAGCGGCGGCTGGGCATGAATCCCTCGCTGGAACTGCGCCCCGGCATCTACATCCATTGGGAAAAGGCGAAGGCGCGCGGGGAACGCCTGCCCGCCGCCGTGGTACTCGGCGCACCGCCCTGCATCACGTTCACGTCGGTGCAGAAGCTGCCCGAGACGGTCGACGAATTCCATGTCGCAGGCGGCCTCGTCGGCGCCCCGGTGAACGTGGTGCGCGCGAAGACGGTGGACCTGCTGGTCCCGGCCGAGGCCGAGGTGGTCATCGAGGGGTTCATCAACACCGAGTGGCTGGAGCCCGAGGCTCCGTTCGGCGAGTCGCATGGCCATGTGAACCTGCAGGAATTCAACGCGTTCATGGACGTGACCTGCATCACGCGCAAGAAGAAGGCGATCCTCACGTCGATCATTTCGCAGGTGACGCCGAGCGAATCGAGCCTGATCAAGCGCGTCGCGATGGAGCCGCTGTTCCACAACCACCTGAAGAACGTGCTCGGTATCCAGGGCGTGAAGAAGGTGGTGATGCACGAGCCGCTCACCAACCTGCGCAAGGTGGTCGCGCTGATCATGGACACGAACACGCCGCGCAACGAGATCTGGCGCGCGATGTATGGCGCCGCCTCGCTGCACCGGGCCGCCGGCAAGTACGTGATCGCGGTCAACGAGGACATCGACCCGAACAACGCGGATGCGCTGCTGTGGGCGATGTCCTATCGGGCCAACCCGGCGCTCGACATCGAGATCCTTGCGCACCGCGACCAGGGGCACGGCCCGCGCAGCAAGCGCAACGGTGGCACCGATGCGTCGGTGCTGATCGATGCGACCCTGAAAGAGAAGTTCCCGCCGATCTCGCTGCCCAAGCGGGAGTACATGGAGAACGCGAAGCGCATATGGGAGGAACTCGGCCTGCCCGCGCTGCGGCCGCAGGCGCCCTGGTTCGGCTACTCGCTCGGCGAATGGTCGCCCGAGTTCGACAAGGCCGCAGAACTCGCGGTGGCTGGTGACTACTTCCAGACCGGCGAACTGATCGCCACCCAGCGCCGCAACGATGTGAAGATGAACACCGAGGTGCGCGACGTCGGCTATGGCGGATCCGGCGGCAAGGCGAAGTCGGGATCGAAGGACCGCAAGAAAAAGAAGAAGACCAAGTGACTACTCCGACCGGCGAAACAATGCCGCGCATCGGGCTCGTCGCAGGCGGCGGATCGGGGGTGGTCGGCTGCATCGGCCCGGCACTGCTCGACGCGGGCTATCCGTTGTCGGTGCATGCGGCCGCGCGCGAGGACGTCGCGGCACTGCTCGCGGCCGGCGCTGCCTGGTCTCCGGCGCCCGCTGCGCTCGTGCAGGGCTGCGACCTGTTGTTGACCGCATTCGCAACGCCAGCCGATGCCGACGCGCTGCTGGCCGGATTCGACGGCGCTGCGCACGCACCGCCGCAGCACCTGCTGGTGGTGGAACTGGGCACCCTTGCGCCGCGTGAGGTGCAGGCTCTGGCCGTGCGCCTGTACGCGCTCGGCATCGATCTGCTCGACGTTGCGCAGGTCGACCTCGCCGAGGGCGCGGCGGGCGGCATCGGTCTGCGCGCCGGCGGCAGCGCGGCTGCGTTCGAGCGTGCGCGTGCGGTGCTTTCGCTGATCGGCGCCGATGTCCGCCATGTCGGCGCGATCGGCGCCGGCCGCGTCGTCGCGGGCTGTCACCGGATCGTCGAGGCACTCACCGTCGAAGCGGTGGCCGAGGCGTTGACGCTCGCGCGGCGGCTGGGCGCGGATGCGGCGCGGGTACGCGCGGCGCTGGCCGGCGGGTTCGCCGCCAGCCATGTACTCGACGTGCACGGTACGCGCATGCTGTCGCGCGCGTTCGCGCCGGGGCTGATGGCCGGTACGCATGCCGATGCGCTCGGGGTGGTCGTGGACGAAGCCCATGCGCTCGGGCTCGACCTGCCGGGCAGCGCGCTGGTCGCGCAGCAGCTCAATGCACTGGTGGGCGCCGGGGACGGCGCGCTCGATTCGTCCGCGCTGGTGAAGGTGCTCGAGCGCATGGCCGGGGAATCGCGATGACCGGCCAGGCCGGGGGCGGCAGCGGCCGCCTGCGAAGGCACCGGATCGGCGGGCTGCTGGCCGCCGCTGCGCTGCTTCTAGGCAGCGCGGGCGCGGTCGCGCAGATGCCGCCTCCGGCGGTGACCCAGGCGCCGGCCCGGCCATCGGCGACGGCGGCCGATCGTGATGCAGCCGCCCGCAAGCCCGGCGCGGCCTGGTACCGCGGCAACCTGATCACCCTCGATGCGTCCGAACCCAGGGCTGGCTTCAAGGCGCGCTGGACCTTCGAACGCACGTCCGGAAACGACATCCAGCTTGTGCTCGACGAGCAGCGCAAGGTCGGGCCCCAGTCGGGTACCATCCTGATCATCGGCCAGAAGGCGCTGCTCACGCGCGACCTCGTACTGGCGCGGCAGGGGGGGCTGATGCCCGCAGTGGATGGCCCGACGCTGCTGCTCAACCTGACCCTGCGCCTGCTCGAGCGCGGCGTCCCTGACGGGCCGCAGTCGCTGCGACGCGAGCGTACGGTCACGGTGAAGGACGACAAGCAGCCGCTGTCGGTCGATACGCCGAGCGCCTCAGGCACCTTCCTGCCGCCCTGGCAACTCACCGGCAAGGTGCGGCGCAATGGCGAAGTGGTCGAGTTCGACCTGCTGCTGGTCAGCCGGTCGCGCACCGACCCGAATGGCACGAACAACACGACGCTTCGCGGCACCTGGCGCCACGAAGCGAAGAAGCCGCCGGAACTGCCCGACGGCCTGTCGCTGCAGGGCTGGTCGCTGCATGCGATCGGCAGCGCGGCGAAAGACGTCAATCGGCAGCAGGGTATCGTCTACGACGCAATCCCGCGGCAGGGCTTCGCGACGCTGGGCGAGCTGCGCAAGGCGATCGTGCTCGGCTGGCCCGGGCAGCCCGACGCCGTCTATCACGGGAAGAAATAGACAGTGGACGAGACAGGGGCACCGCGGGCGGCATCCGGTCCGGGGCGAATGATGCGCGTGGGCGTGATCGGACTGGGCGTGATGGGCCGACCGATGGCGGCCAACCTGATGCGCGCCGGCTTTCCGGTTGCGGTGTACGCGCGGCGTGCGGCGTCGGCCGCATCGCTGGTCGCCGACGGCGCAACGGCCTGCGAATCGCCGGCAGCGCTGGCCGCGCGCTGCGACGCCGTCATCACGATGGTCACCGCCGACGCGGATGTCGAGCAGGTTCTGTTCGGCCCCGGTGGCGCTGCCGAGGGGCTTGTGCCAGGCGCGCTGGTGATCGACCACAGCACGATCTCGCCGTCGACTGTGCGTGCGTGTGCCGCGCGGCTGGCGGGGCAATCGGTGCAGATGCTCGATGCCCCGGTGTCCGGCGGCGAGGCGGGCGCGATTGCCGGCTCGCTGTCGATCATGGCCGGTGGCGATGCCGATGCGTTCGAGCGCGCGCGGCCGCTGCTCGAGGCGGTTGGCCGCACGCTGGTGCACGTGGGCGACAGCGGGGCGGGGCAGGTGGCGAAGGCCGCGAACCAGCTCGCGATCTGCGTGACCCTGCAGGGCATGGCCGAGGCGTTCTGCCTCGCCGGTGCGCACGGCGTCGATCCCCAGGTACTGCTCGATTCGTTGCGCGGGGGAGCCACGGCCAGCCGCATGCTCGAGGTCATGGGACCGAAGATGGCCAGCGGCGACACCCGGGCCGGCGTGGAGTCGAGGCTGCACTGGAAGGACCTGCGCATCGTGCTGGAGGCCGCGCGCCGGTCCGGCATCGCGCTGCCGGGCGCCGCGATCGCCACGCAGACGTTCAGCGCACTGCAGAAGGCCGGCGGGGAGCGGCTCGACTCATCCGCGATCCTCGGCATCGTCCGGCGCTACTGAATCGGCGGACGCGACCGATACCCCATGCTCAGGGCATGCGTACCGGGCGTTCGTCGGTCAGCTTCACCAGCGCCGTGATGGTGCGGCGGGCGCCGATGGTCTCCGAATCGGTGGATTCGCTGTACTCGAGGAGCTGGTAGCCGCCCAGCCCGGCCTTCAGTGCCAGTTCGGTTGCGCGGCGGCGCACGATCTGCGGCGGCTCGCCGTCGCCGCCGGTCGCGATGCGCTTCTTGCGCAGCGACAGGTGCACGAGCGTCGGCGACACCTGGCGCTCCGCGACTTCCCAGTTGGGGCCGAGCGGATCGACGAACCAGTACACCAGTGCCGCTGCAAGCGCCGACTCGAGCGGGATGCTCAGCGAGGGGCTGACCGGCAGCGCGTAGTCCGGCACCAGCGTGCTCCCTGGCAGCACCCGGTTGGCGACTTCGGTCGACGTCCTGCTGCAACCGGTGGTCAGCAGCAACGCGGCGGCGCAGGTGGCCAGCGCCAACGACCAGGTCGTAAGGCTGCGTGCCGGAGTCGGCGAGGGCGCTGCACGGCCGGGTGCAACCGGCTGCGCAGGGGACGGGTCCGGACGGTCGGGGACAGGCAGGTCGATCATTTGGCTAGTATAACGAGCGTGTCGGCGGCATCTTTAGCGCCGGTGCGCCGAAAGACATCAGGGCGGGCAGCGTGGGCAACTGGCTATACTCCCGGCCACCCACGAGCCAGGATTTCCCTGCCTGATGTCGCCAGTCCCCACAGCCGCACGCCCGACCCGCCTGTTCCGCAGCGAACTTGCGGTGCCCGGCTCCCAACCGAAGATGTTCGAGAAGGCCGCACGCTCGGCCGCCGATGCGGTCTACCTCGACCTCGAGGACGCGGTGGCCTTCGCCGACAAGGCCACCGCCCGTGCCAATGTGGTCGATGCGCTCAATGGGATCGACTGGGGACGCCGGACGCTGGAGGTGCGGGTCAACGGACTGGATACGCCATTCATGTTCCGCGACGTGATCGACATCGTCGGGCGCTGTCCGCGCATCGACGTACTGATCATCCCGAAGGTGGGCAACCCTGCCGACCTGCATGCAGTCGACATGCTCGTCGGCCAGGTGGAGATGGAGGCAGGCCGGTCGACACGGACTGGCCTCGTGGCGCTCGTTGAAAGCGCGATGGGTATCGCGAACATCGAGGCGATCGCAGCATCGGCCGCGCAGCCTGCGTCGCGCCTCGAAGGCATCACCTTCGGCAGCGGCGACTTCGCCGCTTCCACGCGGATGCGCACGACATCGATCGGCGGCGTGTCGCCGCATTACGGCGTCCTGACCGATCCGGCCGGCGGGCAGCCTGGCGGCGCGCGCGGTTTCCACTGGGGCGACCCGTGGCATGCCGTGCATTCCCGGCTGGTAGTTGCGGCGCGCGCTTGGAACGTGCGGCCGCTCGATGGTCCGTTCGCCGATTTTCGCGATGCCGAAGGCCTGCTCGCCAGCGCACATCGCGCGGCGGCACTCGGCTTCGAGGGCAAGATGTGCATCCACCCGGCGCAGATCGGCCCGGTCAACGAGGTCTTCAGTCCGCGCGACGACGAAGTCGTCCAGGCGCGCCGTATCATCGAGGCGATGCGGTCGGCCGAGGCTGCCGGGCAGGGTGCGGTGTCGCTCGATGGCCGGATGCTGGACATCGTCAGCATCCGGCAGGCCGAGCAACTGATCGCGCGCGCCGAGGCGATCCTGGCCGCTGGCTGACCTGGGTCAATGCCAGGCACGGCCGGCACCACCAAAAGAAAGTTTCGCGCGATTGAAACTTTGCCGACAGACTTTGTCAAAGACACAGGGTCCTGACGACTTCCGTGGCGGTTGCCACGACCATGCATGGCGGGCCCGATATCAACAAAGTACGCCATTGGCGCCACCAAGAACGAACGATCCCTGACTGGTCGCAGCCTGCGATCGCCTGCCCGGCGGTCCCGGGGGCGGTGCCGGCGGGTGTAGCGAGCGAAGAGAGATGAACCTAGAACAGGCTGCAGATTTCGAGATCCAGGTCGGGGAACCCTGGATGTGGGGTGCATTTGCACTGTTTGTCGTGATCGCGCTGGCGATCGACATCCTGCTGCTCGAACGCAAGGGTTCGAAGGCGGTCAGTTTCAAGGAAGCGCTGAACTGGTCGATCCTCTGGATCGCATTGTCGTTCGTATTCAACGGCCTGCTCTTCCTTTACCTGTGGGACAAGTACAGCGCGCCCGAGTACGTCGCCCGTTTCGGAGCCGACTTCGGCTGGTTCGTTGCCTGGGAAAAATCGCTCGAGTTCCTCGCTGGCTACCTGATCGAGAAGTCGCTCGCGGTCGACAACATCTTCGTGTTCCTGATGATCTTCACGTTCTTCGCGACGCCACCCGAGTACCAGCGGCGCGCGCTGATCTACGGGATCATCGGGGCGATCATCCTGCGCGCGATCATGATCCTGGTCGGCGTCTGGCTGATCCAGCACTTTCACTGGATCCTGTACGTGTTCGGAGCGTTCCTCGTCTACACCGGCTACAAGATGTGGGCGCATGCGGATGACGAACCCGACCTCGAGCAGAATCCGATGCTCAAGTTCCTGCGCAGCAAGATGAAGATCACGCGCGAGTACGCCGGCGAGAAGTTCTTCGTGCTGAAGGACGGGGTGAAGTACGCGACGCCGATGTTCGTCGTGCTGATCATGATCGGCGTGATCGACGTGGTGTTCGCGGTCGACTCGATCCCGGCGATCTTCGCGATCACGCTCGACCCGTTCATCGTGCTGACCTCGAACATCTTCGCGATCCTCGGCCTGCGTGCGATGTACTTCCTGCTCGCCAACATGAAGGACAAGTTCCACCTTCTCAACTACGGCCTCTCGATCATCCTGATCTTCATCGGCGCGAAAATGCTGCTGCTGGATGTCTACAAGATTCCGGTGTACGTGTCGCTCGGCGTTGTCATCACCGTGCTGGCTGCGTCGATGATCCTCAGCCTGAAGATCCCGCCGCGCGGTGCGTCCGCCGCCGGGGACGAGACGAAGTAGTAGAAGGGCGGAGCAGCCTCCGCGACGCAGTATCCAGGCCCCGCTTCGGCGGGGCCGTTCTTTTTCCCGTGAGTAGCGCTGCGGCTGTTGGCACCGGCGACCCGTGCGCCCATACTGCAGGAGCGGGCAGCAGTGGTGCCATGGAGCACACCGCCTGAGCCCGGTCGCCAGGGGAGGATCCCATGAAGACAGCCAGGCAGTTGATCGAACGCAAGCCGGGCATCGTGTCGATCGCGCCGCACGAGAGCGTGTTCACCGCGCTCGAGCGGATGGCCGAGCACGACATCGGTGCGCTGGTGGTGCTGGACGGGCTGGTGCTGGCCGGCATGCTTTCCGAGCGCGACTATGCCCGGAAGGTGATCCTGCTCGGCAAGTCCTCGCGCGACATCCGGGTGTCGGAGATCATGACCCACAAGGTCGTCTGCGTCGGGCCCGACCAGACGGTCGACCAGTGCATGGGCGTGATGACCGAGAAGCGCTGCCGCCACCTGCCGGTGCTCGAGGACGAGCGCGTGATCGGGGTGTTGTCTATCGGCGACCTGGTGAAGGAGACCATCTCCGAACAGCAATTCCAGATCGCCCAGCTGGAAAGCTACATAATGACCTGATGCCGCACGGCGGCGCTGCACAGGAAGCAAGGCAATGGGATTCGGAAGCATCATCATCGGTGACGAGATCCTCACCGGCAAGCGGCAGGACAAGCACTTCTCGACCGTCGTGGCCGCGCTCGGACGGCGCGGCCTGGAACTGTCCTGGTCCACCTACCTGCAGGACGAGCCTGCGCGCATCACCGATGCCCTCGCCCGGGCGCTCGCCACCGACGATGTGGTGTTCTCGTTCGGCGGCATCGGTGCGACGCCGGACGACCATACCCGGCAGTGCGCTGCGGCGGCGGGCGGTGTCGATCTGGAACTGCATCCGGACGCCGAGCGCGAGATCCGCGGCCGTTGGGGCGACGAGGTCACGGCGCACCGGCTGGCGATGGGCGTGTTTCCGGCAGGCAGCTCGATCATCCCGAATCCGTACAACCGGATCCCGGGGTTCACCTTCCGCAACGTGCATTTCTTCCCCGGCTTCCCACAGATGGCCTGGCCGATGCTCGACTGGGTGCTCGACACGGTTTATCCACACCTGGCGCGGGTGCCGGAAGTCGATATCGCGATCCTGGTCTACGGTGCCGGGGAGAGCCAGCTGATCGACCTGATGAATGCCTGTGTCGGTCGGTATCCTGCGCTGAAGCTGTTCAGCCTGCCGCGTATCGCCGAACGACCGTACATCGAGCTTGGCGTTCGCGGCGAGGCCGCACTGGCCGAGCAGGGCCTCGCGTTCCTGCGCGAGGGTGTCATGGCCGGCGGCTTCACCTTTGAGCCGCGGGTGACGCTGGCACTGGACTGACGCGCGTCTGCTGCCCTTGCCGCGCATCCGGGTGATCGGCTGGCCCGGCCATCCGCTCCCGCCGGAACTCGCCGGGACACCCTGATTCGTCCGGCGCGAGGGATGGTACGGCGGCCAGCGCTCAAGTCGGCCGGCCACCGGTCGTTAAGACCGCAGGGTGAAGAGCGCGCTCCAGCGACCTCACCGCCTGTCCCGAGGTCCCGTCCGTGAGCTACGTTTTTTCCCGTTTCGAACGACTGAAAGCCAGCGGCGCATTGCCGACGGCGAAAGGCGTTGCGCTCGAGATCCTGCGGCTGAGCCAGAGCGAGGATGCAACCGTCAGCCAGCTTGCGAACGTACTTCAGGCGGATCCTGCGCTTGCAGGCCGGTTGATCAAGTTCGCCAACTCGACGCAGGGCGGTGCCGTGCGTCCGGTGCTCTCGGTCGCCGATGCGGTCAAGCGGCTCGGCTTCGCGGTCGTGCGGCAGCTGTGCATCGGCTTTTCGGTACTGGACGCCAATCGTACCGGAGGCTGTGCCGGCTTCGATTACGAGGGGTTCTGGTCCCGCTCGCTGGCGACCGGCCTCTCGGCGCAGGCGTTGTGCACGCAGTTGCGGGTGCTGGCGCCCGAAGAGGGGTTCACCTGCGGCCTGCTTGCGGATATCGGTTCACTGGTGCTGGCATCCCTCTATCCGGAGAAGTTCACCGAAGTACTTTCCAGAGGTGCCACTGGCGCCGACCTGTCGGCCGCTGAACGGCAGGTCTTCGGCGCCGACCATCTCGAGTTCGGCGCGGCGCTCCTGGAGGACTGGCGCCTGCCGAAGATCTGCGTCGATGCGGTGTTTCGCAGCGAAGTGCCGATGCAGACGGAATTCGAAGCCACGTCGCGCCCGCAGATGGTGTGCGAACTGATCGCGCTGTCGCGGCAGGTCGGCGAATGCTTGGTCGCCAGCCCGGATGCGCGCAGGCGCATCGCGCCGATCATGAGATTGCGAGCAGCGCGCATCGGCATCGATGGCAATGCGCTGGCCCGGGTGTGCGATACGGTGCAGGACAGCTGGCAATGCTGGAACAGCCTGCTGGGTTCCGCGTTCGGTCCGTTGGACGGGCTGGACGCGGAGGATGGAGAACAGCCGGCTGCTCCGGACGATGTGTCCACGGGCACCGCGCCGGTCACTGACTTCGCGAGCACCGAAGGGCTGCCGGATGCAAACGGCCGAATGGCAACCGTGGAACCGCCCGGCCTGAGGGTGCACATGGTGACCGAGGATGGCGCCAGTGCCGCGCGCATGCGCGAACTGCTCGTCGGTGCGGGACACCAGGTGATGTGGTTCGGCACGCACGATGCTGCGCTCGCCGCCGCGCTCGACGAGTCACCCGATGTGATGGTGATCGACCTGCCCGATGGGGGCGTCGACGGCCGCGACCTGTGCGCTGCCCTGCGCGCAGCGTCGGTCGGCGAGCGTACGTACATCATCGGCACGCGGGCGCCGCACCCGGATGCCTGCCCCGTCGCCGATCCGGCGTTGGATCCTGACCGTGATCCGGTCAGCGGCCCGGACGATTTCCTGTTCAAGCCGATCGCTCCTGCGATGCTGGAACTGCGGATCCGGGCCGCTCGCCGCACGCTGGCCGCCCGAGCGGTGCATTGCCAGCAGCAGGACGAACTGCGCGAGCTCGCGTCCGGTCTGGCGACGGAGAACCGGCGGCTCCGGCGTTCGGCCCTGACCGATGCGCTCACGGGGCTGCCGAACAGCCGCCATGCGTTCGAGCGGCTGGAGGAGGCGTGGTCGGAAACGGCCCGTAACCGGCAGGCACTGTCGTGCATGTCGATCGGTATCGACCACTTCGAGCGAGTGAGCACGGCGCTCGTGCACGCCGCTGGCGATCTGGCGCTGGGCACGGTGGCGACTATCCTGCAAGAGTCGGCGCGCGCGGAGGATGTCATCTGCCGAGTCGGCGGCGAGGAATTCATGGTGATCTGCCCGGATGCAGACCGTGCCGAGGCCGTGGCAGCAGCCAGCCGCCTGCGCTTCGCCGTCGAGCAGCGGTTCGGGCCAGGTGCGGCCGAAGCGCACCCGGAGGCGGCCGCATTGACCCTGTCGATCGGCGTCGCCGTGCGCGACGGGTCCGTGCTCGATGCCAGGTCGCTCGCCCGTCTTGCCGAGGAAGCGTTGCGGGCGGCCAGGCATGCCGGATGCAACCGGGTACACGTCGCACCGACGCAGGACAAGCCGGCTGCCGGGCCGGCCGAGGAGCCCGCTGCAGGCTGAGGAGCCGTCCGGACATAAAAAACCCCGCTGCAGGGTCTTCCTGGAGCGGGGTTGGTGTTCACTTCACGCCACGGTCGCCAGCCTCAAATCGGCGGCCTGCCGGACGACGCCCGCGAGCGGGCGCCGCCGAGGACGCTGTTCAGGCGGCCTTTTTCTTCGTGACCGTCGCGAGGTTGGCTTCGGCCATCTCGGTCGCCTGCTTGGTTGCCTTCGAGATGTTGTCGTAGGCCGAGTTGGCGGCGGCGAGGGCAGACTTGATCGCCGAGACGGCCAGATCGGTGCCCGCCGGGCCGTTCTTGGCGGCGGTGTCGAGCATCGACAGCATCTGGCTGTTGACGGCGTTCATCTGCTCTTCGACCAGCTTGGAGAACTGCACCTGGCTCGAAGCCGACAGTTCGTACAGGCCTTTCGCGTAGGCGGTCATCTTCTCGACGGTCGGCTCGACGCTCGCCTTGATGTCCGGCAGCGCGGCCGGCTCTTTCAACTCGGTGAAGGCCTTGGCGCTGGTCACCGCGTCGCCGAAAACCGATTTGGCGTGGGCCAGCTGGAACGCGACGAACTTCTCGGTCATCTCGAGGCCGAACGATGCAAACTTGGTTGCGCCCTCGACCTGGGCTTTGGTGACAGCGGCGACTTGTTCCGGAACCTGAATCATGTGGATCTCCTTGGGGAATGGGGCGTCACAACCAGGTACCGGTTTCAGAGACCGGGTGTCGTGACCGGCGCGGTGGTCGCGCTGTGAAGGCGGCAGTTGGGGTGTGCATCACGGTATCTGCAAGGGACCACGCTGATCGCGTCATCCTTTTGTTGCGTTGCACAAAACCAATGTAAGTGCCGCAAACCGCATTGTCAAGGCCTTCGGCGCGAAAATCGCCCGACGCAGCATGCCGTGTATGCTGCTTCGCAACGTACGTGCCCGCTGCGACGGGCGCAGACCGCCGCTGAGCGACCGGTGCCTCCAGCGGCATTGTGCCCCCACTGTATGGCTGTCGGGTTTGGGGTACCTTCCAGCGTCGGGCGGTCGACCGCCGCAGCATCGACGGAAGGGCTCCATGGCAACCATTTTCGACAAGATCATCGCGCGCGAGATTCCCGCGGACATCGTTCATGAAGACGACCTCTGCCTGGCGTTCCGCGACATCAATCCACAGGCACCGGTGCATGTGCTGCTGATCCCGAAGAAGCCGATCGTCAACCTGGCAGATGCGGCACCGGCAGACCAGGCACTGCTTGGCCACCTGATGCTGGTCGCCCCGGCGATCGCCGAGAAACTCGGCGTGGGCGGCGCGTTCCGGCTCAATGTCAACAACGGCGCAGCGGTCGGGCAGAGCGTTTTCCACCTGCACCTGCACATCCTCGGTGGCAGGTCTTTCGCCTGGCCACCCGGCTGAGTCGATCCGGCTGCCGAACACTTCATCGACAGGAAGAACGATGTCCACATTCAAGGCGGTAAGAGTCAGCCAGGACGACAGCAAGACCGTCACCAGCGCGCTGGTCGATGTCACGATCGACGAACTCGCTGCCGGCGAGGTGGTCATCGCGTCGCGTTTCGCGAGCATCAACTACAAGGATGCGCTCGCCGTAACCGGCCGCGGCCGCATCATGACCCGCTTTCCGTGCATCGCCGGCATCGATGTCGCGGGCGTGGTCGAGTCCTCGGCCGATCCGCGCTTCAAGCCCGGCGACCCGGTGTTCGTCAACGGATTCGGGCTCGGGGTGAGCCATGACGGAGGTTTTTCCGAGCGCGTGAGGGTGCCCGCTGACTGGGTGATCCCGGTGCCGCAGGGCATGACGCTGCTCGATGTGGGCACGATGGGCGTGGCCGGTTTCACCGCCGCGCTCGCGATCCATCTGATGGAACTGAACGGGCTTGCGCCGGACAGTGGCCGGGTGCTGGTCAACGGGGCGACCGGTGGCTGCGGCAGCATCGGCATCGACATGCTGGCGCGCCGCGGCTATCAGGTGGTTGCGCTCACCGGCAAGGCTGCGTCGCGCGATTACCTGATGGACCTCGGCGCAACCGAGGTCCTGGTGCGCGGCGAGTTCGAGATGGGCAAGAAGGCACTCGAGAGGGCGCAGTTTGCCGGTGCGCTGGATTCCGTCGGCGGCGAGCAACTCTCGTGGCTGACCCGCTCGATGACCGAGACCGGCGTGATCGGGGCCTTCGGCAATGCCGGCGGAGCGGACTTCGCGACCTCGGTGTTTCCGTTCATCCTGCGCGGGGTCCGGCTGATCGGCGTTAACTCGAATGCGACGATGGCGGTGCGCCGGCAGGTATGGGCGCGCGTGGCAACCGACCTGCGGCCGCGCCACCTCGATCGCATAGGCTTCCCGATCACCCTCGACCGGGTGATCGAGCACTGCTCACGCTCGGTCGACGGGAAGGTGCAGGGCCGGGCGATCGTCCACTACGGCTGAGCCGGGCGGGGGCTTGCTGGCGGCAGGGAACGCACGCAGCATACAGCCCGCGCAGTCCTCCATCATCCCGAACGAAGGCCCCGCCATGAACACGAAGCGTCCGACCGCACCGCTGCTCCCGCTGCTGCTTGCGATGGCGGCTATGCCCGCCACGCCGGCGATCGCAGCCGATGCCTGGCCAAGCCGCCCGATCCGCCTGGTCGTACCGTTCGCGCCGGGTGGCGGATCCGACGTCACCGGCCGCATCATCGGCCAGAAGCTTTCCGAGTTGATCGCGCAGTCGGTCGTGGTCGACAACCGGCCGGGTGCCGCGAGCATGCTAGGCACCGACGTGGTCGCGCGCGCTGCCGGCGATGGCTACACGCTGCTGCTCGCCGACCTCGCGCTCACGATCAACCCTGCCTACTTCGTGAAGCAGCCACCGGCCGATCCGGTGAAGGCTTTCACCGGCGTTGCGCTGGTTGCCGAGACGCCGTACATACTGATGGTGAACCCCACGGTGCCCGCCGCGACCCTCAAGGATTTCGTCGCGCTGGCCAGGGCACAGCCGGGCAAGCTGAACATCGGCTCGTCGGGCAACGGCGGCGGGCTGCACCTGACCCTCGAGCTGTTCAAGCTCAGGGCGGGGCTCGATCTCAACCACATCCCGTACAAGGGCGGCGGCCCGGCGGTGAACGATACGGTCGCCGGCCAGATCCAGGGCACCTTCATCGGCATGGGCGGTTCGCTGCCGTTCGTGCAGAACAAACGGCTGCGTCCGCTCGCGGTGACCTCCGTGAAACGAAGCGCGGCGCTGCCCGAGGTGCCATCGATGACCGAACTCGGCTACGACGTGGTGGTCACGAACTGGTACGGCATCGTGGCGCCGTCGGCCACGCCGAAGGCGGTGGTGCAAAGGCTGTTTGATGAGGTCGGTCGTGCGATGTCCACGACCGACGTGCGCGAGCGGCTGCAGGCGACCGGCCTCGAACCCGCCGCGCAGGCCCCCGGCCAGTTCCATCGGATGATCGAATCCGAACTGAAGCGCTGGCGGCAGACCATCCGCGAGGCCCGCATACCGACCGAGTAGGCCATGCAAAACCCGGGTCTGACCCCGGGGTCAGACCCGGATGTCGGCTACTCGACTGGAGGAATGCCGGATTCCTTCACGAGCTTCATCATCGCGTCGACTTCGCTGCGCATGTGCGCGGCGAATTGCTCCGGGGTGCCGCCGGCGATGTCGAGTCCGGCTTCGATCAGGCGTGGCCGCACTTCGGGTGCGTTCAGCGCCTTGTTCCAGTCGGCGCTGATCTGCGCCGTCAGCGCGGCAGGCATGCCGGCCGGCCCTGCAGCGCCCATCCAGCTGGTGAAGGTGAACCCGGGCAGTCCGGACTCGATCACGGTAGGGATGTCCGGCGCCGAGGCCGAGCGCCTGGCACTGGTCATCGCCAGCGCCCGCACGCGCCCGCTCTTCAGGTGCGGCAGTGCCTCGGGCAGCGGCTGGAAGGTAAGGTCGATCTGGCCGCCGATCAGGTCGACCAGCGCCGGTGCGCCACCCTTGTAGGCGATGTGCGTCATCTTCGTGCCGGTCATGCTGCTGAACAGTTCGGCAGCGAGGTGCAGCACGCCACCGGAACCGGCCGAGCCGTAGTTGAGCCCGCCCGGCTTCGCGCGCGCGAGGGCGATCAGCTCCTTGATGTTGCGTGCCTCGACCTTCGGGTTGACGAGGACGACCTGCGGCTGGAACACCAGCAGCGTGACCGGGGTCAGGTCCTTGAGCGGGTTGTACGGCATCTTCGTGTACAGCGCGAGGTTCGTGCCAAGGCCGCCCTGGCTGCTGACCAGCAGCGTGTAGCCATCGGGGATCGACGCGGCGACGAGTGCCCCCGCGATATGGCTCGCCGCACCCGGCCGGTTGTCCACCACGACCGGCCGGCCGTATGCGCCCGCGAGCGCCTGGGCCACCGTGCGCCCGACCAGGTCCACGCTGCCGCCGGCGGCGAAGCCGATGACCACGCGCACCGGCTTGGACGGGTACTGCTGTGCGGCCGCGCCGGCCGATGCAGCGACGAGCAACAGGGGCAACACACGCTTGCAGCACGCATTCATGGGCGGACCTTTCAGGCTTGGGTGGAAACGTTCCTGCGCAGGACGATGCGCGCATCGACGACGGACTGGCCGCCGGCATGCGCGATCACCGGGTTGAGATCGATCTCGGCGATCTGCGGATGCAGTTCGCGGATGCGGGACAGGCGTACCAGCAGATCTGCCAGCGCGGCGCGGTCGACCGGAGCGGCGCCGCGCACGCCGTCGAGCACCGCCGTATGTTTCAGGCTGCCGATCATGTCGAGCGCGTCGTCCATCGTCAGCGGCAGCGCGCGGAACACGACATCCCCGATCACCTCCACGAACACGCCGCCCAGGCCGAACAGCATCACCGGGCCATGCTGCGGGTCGTCGGTGATGCCGATGATGAACTCGGTGCCGCGCGGGGCCATCGGCGTCACCAGCATGCCCTCGAGGCGTGCGCCGGGTCGGTAGGACTCAGCGTTTGCCGCGATCTTCCGCCAGCCCTCGCCCAGCTCGCCTGCGCCCTGCAGGCCGAGCAGCACGCCCTGCGCCTCAGACTTGTGCAGGATGTCGGCGGAGACGACCTTCATTGCCAGCCGTGAGTCTCCAAAACGGTCGATCGCGGCGGCTACGTCGTCGGCGCTGCGCAGCAGCAGGTGGGCCGGCATCGCGATGCCGCAGGCGATGAGCAGGTCGCGCGCCTCGGTCTCCAGCAGGTCGCGGCCTGCGGCCATCGCCGTATCGATGATGCCTGCTGCCTCCGGCACCGCGCGCGGCACGGCTGCCGCAGGCGGCGCCGCAGCGTTGCGCGCCCGCGCCGCGGACGCATCTGCCGCGCTGGCGAGGCACTGCACCGCGACCTCGACATGGCGCTGGAAGGGCACGCCGGCCTCGCGCAGGATGCGCAGCGACTGCGTCCTGAGGTCGGCATAGTGGCTCTGCACGATCACCGGCTTGCCGTACTGGCGCATCATCGCGCCCAGTTCGGCACAGACCGCATGCTCCGCGGGTGCCGCCTGTACGCCGAAGCGATCGGCATAGCCGCCCAGCAGGCCGACGATCAGCACCGCGTCGATCGCCGGATCCTCGAGGATCGCGCGCACGATCGGACCGTAGTACTCGGCGCGTGGATCGGTGCCGCCACCGGCATCGACCGGGTTGTCGATCGCGGTGGCATTGGGCACGACCTCATGGATGCGCGCCTGCGTCTCCTGCGACAGCTGCGCGAGTACCAGCCCCTGTTCTACCAGTGCATCGGCGGCCACGGTCAGCGGCCCGCCGCCTTCGGAGACGACCGCGACGCGGCGGCCGCGCATCGGCGGGAACAGGCTCAGCGCCTCGGCCACCGGATACAGGTGGTACAGGCGCTCGACCACGGTGACGCCGGACTGCCAGAGCGCACCGCGGTTGATCGCGTAGGCACCGGCGAGCGAGCCGCTATGGGATTTCGCGGCACGCTTGCCTTCGCTGGTGCGTCCTGCGACGTACATCACCACCGGTTTCTTCTGCGTGGTGCGGCGCGCGACCTCGCGGAAGGCTGCTGCGTTCTTGAATCCCTCGAGATAGAGCATCACCGCGGAGACCGCCGGATCCTCGCCGAGGCACTCGAGGTACTCGTGGAACTCGATGTCCGCCTGGTTCCCGACGCTGAGCATCGTGTTGATGCCCATGAAGCCGTGGGTGCGCGCCTGCATCACGATCGAGGTGACGCAGTTGGCCGAGTTCGACAGCAGGCCGAGCGGGCCGCGCGGGATATCGGGCAGGCCCCAGGCGTTGCAGCCGAGCCGGGCGCTGAACATGCCGTTGGTGTTCGGGCCGATCAGGCGCACGCCGTAGTGCCTCGCCAGCGCCACGACTTCGTCCTCGAGGATGCGGCCCTGCTCGCCGATCTCGCTGAAGCCGGCGGCGAGCAGGATCGCGCCCTTCACCTTGCGCCTGCCGCATTCCTCGATCACCGCCTTGACGGTGTGCGCGGCGGTGCAAACCACGGCCAGGTCGAGCTCGCCCGGTGCATCGGTGATCGACGGGTAGGCGGTGAAGCCGAGGATCTCCTTCTCGCGCGGGTTGATCGGGATG